>JAMXLN010000287.1 GCA_024281145.1 Hyphomicrobiaceae bacterium
GCGAGCTGATCGCCGAAGCGTTTGGTCAGTTTGTCCAATTCCAGGAAGGGCATACCGTCCTGCGCGCGAGCCGCCGCCATCCGAGCCGCCGCAGACTATCACCCTCATGGGCTGCCCGCGGCGATGGGCAGCTAGCGCTCAACCTCGCGGTTCCAGCGCTTGGTCCATTCCTCGCGGTTGGCGTTGATTGCATCCCAATCCGGATTGATGAGCTTTGCAGCCCGCTCACCCAACGGCGCCATCGTGCCAAGCCCGGGCGGCACCGCGACCGTCTTATTGACCGGCCCGTAGCCGTAATCGCGCAGCAGAACGAGCTGCAGGGATGGCTCCAGCAACGCCTTGATGAATTCGGACGCGAGCGCGCTTGCCTGGGGCTTTTCGATCGGACAGGCTGAGGCGAGCAGCGTCACGGCGCCTTCCTTTGGATAGACGAAATCGACAGGGAAGCCGGTATTGGCAAAGGACTGCACGCGGCCCGAGCCCCACACGGCGAGCACCGCCTGGCCAGACTGGAAGAGCTCGGTCATCTTGCCAGGCGAGGGCTCGTAGACGAGCACGTTGGCATTGACCGCCTCTTTCATCACCTTGAAGCCGGGTTCGATATCCTTCTCCCCGCCACCGTTCATGCGCGCGAACATCATCAAGGTGTAGAGACCATAGGTGTTATTGATGGGCGGGATGACGATGAGTTTGTTGAACTTCGGATCCTTGAGGTCGTTCCAGGACGTCGGTGCCGCCCAGCCTTTGGCCGCGAAGTATTTTGTGTTGTACATGAGACCGGTGGCGACGAGGCCGATTGCCACCGCCTGATCGTTCTTGAAACGGGCGGCATCGAAGAGATCGGCGCCAGGCAGGTTGGCGATCTTGCCGCAGAAACCCAACTGGATCGCCTGGTACATGGGCCCGTCGTCGACAATGGCGACATCGATCTGCTGGTTGCCCTTCTGCGCCTGCAGTTTGGCGAGGGTGTCGGTGGAGTTGCCGGCAACGTATTCGATCTTGACGCCGTGTTTGGCTTCAAAGCCCGGGAAGACCTCCGTACGCATGGTCTGTTCGAATGAGCCACCGTAGCCAGCGACGATGAGCGTCCTCTGCTGGCCCATGGCCGGCAAGACCGCGGCAAGCAACATCCCGATCGCGGTCACGGACCCGCACACCAACGCTAAGCTGCCCCCGCGCAAAGGCGTCCCCAAGCGATCGGCGTGGGTCGTCGGAGCCCGGCCAGAACGCGCCCAGGGCCCGCTCACCGACGCCTCTGGATGGGCGTCGGCGCTGGCGGCGTGGGATGGCCCGAGCCGGTGGCCCACACGTCGAACGGCGCCGCCTCGCCAGATTGAGCCCGCGGGCCGGACCGGAGCCCCTCTTGGATGTTTGAGCAGTCTCATGTTCGTTTCTCCAGCCCTGCCGTCGGCGCGCCAAGCGTTCCACTCCGCATGGCGATCGTCAAACGCATTTCCAGAGCCGATTTTGGGCAGTGTCGGATTGTGGCCGGCGGGGCCAGCGTCCAGAATAACGCTGCCACAGCCTGAGGAGCATGTCCGTGCGTCCACCAGCCTTCAGATCCTCGCCCAGCAACCCATCACTCGGCGAAATTCAGACCGTGCCGGAGCGCATCAAGGACATGCCCTACGCTCCTGCCATCCGCGTGGAGGCACCGGGCGACCTGTTGTTCATCTCGGGCGCCACGCCCTCCCCGCTCTACCACAAGCACCCTCACGAGCTCAGCGAGCACACGCACCCGATCGGCATCGCCGATCAGACCCGGTTGGCCATGGAGAACATCAAGACCATCCTCGACCATGAGGGCTTGACGTGGACCGATGTGGTCAAGGTAACAAAGTATCTGACCGATATGCGCGACATGGACGGCATGGTGGCTGTGCTGGCGGGCTATTTCGGGGACTGGACGCCTGCGAGCACCACCGTGTGCGTCAACCAGCTCTCCACTCCTGGTGCCCGCGTCGAGCTCGACATGATCGCGGTCTATCCGAAGCGCAAATAGCGGCACTCACGACACGTATTTGGGAGAACGCCCATGAAGATCGACGCCGTCGAGCTTACCCTGTTTGCCTGGGATGACATCCCGCCAACGCGCTATACCTCCGGTGCGCAGAACCAGTCGGGTAAGAGCAACCTCGCGCTGCTCTCGATCAAGACGACCGCTGGGATCGAGGGCAACGCGTTCCTCGGCAGCGCCACCAACCCAGCCGAGACTGACGCTGGCGCGTTGATCCGCTTCCTCAAGCCAGTGCTGATGGGTAAGGATCCGCTGGCGCGCGAGGACCTGCATGCGGCGCTGCGCTCCCGGCAGCGCAATATGGGATTGCGCGCGATCGGTGCCTGCGACACGGCCCTATGGGACATCGCTGCCAAGGCTGCTGGCATGCCGCTCTACAAGTTTCTGGGGGGTGGACGATCGGCCCTTGGCGCCTATGCCTCAAGCCAGGTGCTGGAAGGCCCGCAGGCCTACGCCGAGGAGGCGCAGAAGTTCAAAGCGCAGGGCTGGAAGGCCTACAAGATCCACCCGCCACATCCCGCAAGCGAGGACATCCGCGTGTGTGAGGCGGTGCGCAAGGCCGTGGGCGACGACTACACCTTGATGCTCGATTCGACCTGGAGCTATCGCTACCCCGATGCCTTGCGCGTCGGTCGCGCCATCGAGCGCCTGGGCTATCTGTGGTATGAGGACCCGCTCAACGAAGAAGACATCTACGCTTACGTGACGCTCCGGCAGAAGCTCGATATTCCCATCCTTGCCACCGAGTATCCCGCCGGTGACATTGGCACCTACGCTGTGTGGCTCACGGAGCGCGCAACCGACTACTTACGGGGGGACATCCCCAACAAGGGCGGGCTCACCACGATGCTGAAGACCGCCCACCTTGCCGAAGCTTTCCACACCACCTACGAGGTGCATCACGGTGGCAACTCCGCCAACAATATGGCGCAGCTGCACTTCGCCTGCGCAATCGCAAACACGACCTTCTTCGAGGTGCTGTTGCCGCACGGTGCGCACAGGTATGGCCTGCTCAACGATATCGAGATCGGCGGCGATGGCCTCGCCCACTGCCCTGAAGTGCCTGGCATTGGTGCACAGTTCGACTTGGACCTGATCAAGCGCAAAGCAATCACCCGTCTGAGCTGACCTCCTTGGCGGCCGAGCACGGCCCCGGCGCGAGTGAGGGCTCCCGTTCTGGCCACACCCGTGATCGCCTTAACGCCCGGCTTTGGCGGCCTCAGCGGGCGTGAGATTGAGGAAGGGGAGGGGGGCGCCCGCGTACATGTTGACGGGCAAGTTGCCGGACCAGCGCTTGGCGAATTCGAGCTGGATCAAGGCATCGTTTGAGCGAAGCGCCTGGCCCTGTGCCTCGAGCGCCTTGGCCTCCGCGAGGCCGACGAGCTCCTTGCCTTTGGCCTGCGCAGTGGCGAGCAGGAGCTCACCGTCGGCCTTGCCGCGCGCCTGCTCGCGGACCGCATTGGCCTCGCCTTCGGCTTGGATCTTGAGACGCTGCGCGTTGACCTCCGCCTGGCGCCGCTCTTGCTCGGACTGCTCCACCTTGGCCTTGGCGATGGCAGCCGCATCCACCGCCTTGCGGTATTGGTCGGTATAACGGATGTCGTTGATCTGAAAGTCGACAATCGTAACGCCGAACAGCTCGAGGGCCTCTGTCTGCAGGCTCTTATAGACGGCGAGCGCCACATCACCGCGGTGCGCCGCCACTTGGGTAATGTTGATCTTACCCATTTCCCGCTTGAAGCGGTCGATCATGAAGGACTCAAGGTTCGCGCGGTAATCCCGGTTGGTGGTGTAGATGCGACGGACATCGCCCTCGGCGATGCGGTAGTTGAGCGTCACGACCGCATCGAGCTCCTGGTTGTCCACCGTATACGTGTTCAGATGATCCTTTTGCATGCGCTGGATGCCGATGGGGAACGCTTCGAGCCCATTGACGAACGGAATGCGGAAATGCAGGCCGGGTCCGGCAACGGAGCTGAATTGACCGAAGCGGGTGACGACGGTGCGCTCGTACTCACCCACCGTGAAAAATGGGGACACAAGATAAAGGGCAACCAGCGCGATTAGGATGAGGAACGCCCCGGCGATGCCGAATACGCCCTTGGGGATTCTGCCGCCAGAACCGGGCTGCTGCGGGATGGAGACGTGGGCCATCGGACTGCTCCTCAAACGTTGCGAGAACAACCGGCGCCAGCCCCTCAGACCAGCTGAGCTATCATCGGCCATTGCGGTAAATTGTTGGTCGTCAGCGGATATGCGGGCGGCCCCGCGGACGATTGCCCCAATGGCAAGCGCACCCAGGCTCAGACGGCGTCAGCGCCTGTCGGTCACTCCCGATCACACGCCAGTGAGGCCTGGTTCTCTCCCGCGTTGGCGAGCCCACATATGAAGACGAGGGCTCGGCGCAATGCGCCGGCGGGCGGAACACCGTTCGGGCTCTTAACGTTTGACAGGCAAGGTACATTTGGAGGCGACGGCCATGCGGACGCAAGCGTTACGCATTGTCAGTTTGGCAGCGATCTTGGCTACCCTTACCGGCGGGCTCGCAACGGGGGCGTTCGCCGAACCTGTCGGGGGCCAGACACCGCCGCCGGGGGCCGCATCTTGGACGAGCTCCTCTCGGTCGCTGAACAGTTCAGACTTTACTTCAACGCGCGCCATCAGCTACCGATCTGAGGCACTGGATACGGGCCCACCAACGCCCGGACCGACCGACCCGAACGGCCCTTCGAGCTGAGTGTCTAAGCGGCAACGCGCCTCATCGCCTGCCCGCTGTGACACCAGCCACGTGGCGCGGTGGGATGAGGAAGTTTAGGGGTCGCTCAGCTCGTCGCTCCACGCGAACTCCGGTCCGCACAAGGGAATGAACCGGAGCGTGGTCTTGCCGATGCGGATGAGATCGTAGGCTTGAAGCTCCGTTGGGCTCAGCACGGGTTGACCGCCCAGGCGCACCAGATTGGCCTTGCCGCCATGCTGCAGGTAGAAGCGGCGGGCCTCTTCATCGTAAGCGATGAAGGCGTGCTCCTCGCGTGAGATCATATCATCGCCAAAGTTGAGGCTGATGCGCTGACCAGCGTCGCGGCCGACCGAGTTCATGCCCACGAAAATCGGGCGGTATCCGCCGCGTCCTGGCCCCTTTACAACCACGAGCCAGCCCGCCACCGGATCGGTATCGATAGCGCCGCTGCGAATGTATTGGGTCTTCGGCTGTCCAGCCTGTTCACTGGGTACAAAATCCGACAGGGGTCGAGCAAGCGGCGGTCCATGATCGCCAACGAGGCGTGAGCGGCCGATGACCGCACCGGCGCCCAGGGCCGTATCGGCGAGGGACCCTGACATCGGCCGGGGTTCGGTGTGCTCGGGGGAGCCTGCCGTTGTCATCTTGACGCTTTCAGCGCGAGCGCGAACATGGGTTTTGAGCGTCGCCCCTGGCGCCCCTCCTTCAAGCAGGGCGATCGGCGTGTTGACCTTCACGCCTTCCGTGCCCTCCGGAACCAGCAGCTTGGCCACCTTGCCCTGATCGACTGCCTCCACCTCGACGGTTGCCTTTTCAGTCTCGATTTCGGCCACGGCATCGCCGGGGTTCACCATCTGACCTTCCGACACCAACCACTTGAGGAGCTTGCCCTTCTCCATGGTGGGTGAAAGGGCGGGCATCATGATTTGGATGGGCATTGCTTTCGTTCTCTCGTGTGCGTGCGGGGCCGGTCGAGCGCAATCCCGACCCACTCGATCTCCGCCTCGGCATGCGCATCTGGCGATGTCGATGCGCAGCTATGCCCGCGAACCACTTCCTAGACTGCAGCGCAATTGCCGCAGGAGCAAGATGGCAGTCCCGACGTCTGTTTCACACGGCCTGCAATGTCGGCGGACCGCGAGCTCGAAGCGCGCCGGCGACCGCCGAGCCGAGGCTCAGAGCCTTGATTCGATGTGTCGAAACATGCTGCTGACAAATGTCCGCGGTCGCGGTGCGCTGACGACATGCGGCCCGCGTTGCGGTGGTCTGGTCCGTAGGATGGGTTTGGCAACCAACGGCGGACCCGTGGTTGCCGGCCCAACGATCGGTCCCGCGAGCGCCATCCGGCCCTCGCTCGGGGGAGGCGTGGCAGGAGCCGGTGCAATGACCGCAAGAGCCTGTTGCGGCGTCGGCCGCGCCGCCGTGACGGTCGCCGACCAGCGGCTGGGCGCGGGCTTGCCCGCAGCGGACCCACCGCTTGCTGGCGCATGGGTCGCAACCGCCGACGGCGAAGGCTTGCTTGCCCCTTTGGCAAGGATGGCGTTGGGCAGGCAGCGGCCGTCCTCGCTGAGCCCTTGATCGATCGGACAGGGCTTGCCGCACACCCGGTCTGGCTGGCTCTGGACCATGGCAAAGAGCACCGCGTCGGGTTCATCGATGGGCAAGGTGGCGTTGACGCGATCGATGAAGGTCTGCATGGCGCGCCGCGTGGCAGGCGTCCACTCCCCGTTGAGCTCGCCACCATAGCAGCCAACCCTGCGCAGCCCCTTCTGCAGCTCGCGCGCGAGCTTGTCGCGATCCTTTGGAATCGCCGCCGTCCGCGACGCCACCGCATCGGCCGAACGCGGCGCGAGCGTGACGATCACAGGTGCCGAAGATGCGGGTGCTGGAGGGCTGGCACCGAGCACCGGTGAGACGAGGGCAGTGAGGCGCGTCCCGCCCACGGGGCCTTGGGATCGCGCGTTGGCAGAAGCGGTGCCCACATCGGCTCGCACAGCCGACGAAGCCCAACTGCTGCCGAAGTCCGAAAGTGCCCCGTGGGCTGCGATCGCCAAGCCGCTGAGGATGAGGACAAGCCCGCTCGCTCTGCTGCATGCGAGCTCTTGGACACGAAGCCAACCGGCGCTTGGCATTGGCTTGTCGCTCTCTTCCCGAGGCTCATCGATCCCCATGGATCCCCGCTCCATCGATCCCGGTCCTGTCTCGCATCTTCGGTCAACCCAGGCGATTGCGCCATGCCCAGAGACCGATTTACCGGGGTTAAATTTGCTGCCCGCGACCCCAAATTCGCGCCCGCTTCAACGCAAGCCCGGATCGTCGCCTCCTGAAATGTCCCCGCCCCCTTCATGTTCCTGACGGCACTGTCTTTCTTGTGCCGCCAACTCGCCTCACTGGCCCACGCAAGCCGGAGCGTCCTTGGCCTATTAACGCTGTTCGGGAGGGGAATGCGAGTGTTCCCGAAATCGTGGTTTTTTGGTAACATCTAAGGTCCATGGGATTGACTGGAGGGGACTAGTTTGGACAGCCGCCTGGGCCTGCCGGTCAATACGGTCCTCGACGGCAGCTACCGTATCGCGCGGGTGGTCGGGTCCGGCGGTTTCGGCATTACCTATGAGGCCGAGGACATCAATCTCGGTACGGCGGTCGCCATCAAGGAATACTACCCTTTTGATTTCGGCGATCGCGACGCCACGATGAGCGTCAAGCCGAAGTCCGATCGCCACAAGCAGACGTTCGACTGGGGTCGCTCCAACTTCCTGCAGGAAGCGCGCACTCTCGCCCGCTTCGAGCACGCGAGCGTGGTTCGCGTGACCCGCGTGTTCGAGGCCAATTCTACCGCTTACATGGTGATGCGCTTCGAGCAGGGACACAGCTTCGAGGCCTGGCTCAACAGCCTCGGCCGGCTGCCGACACAAGGGGAACTCGATTCCATCGTCGCACCGTTGCTTGACGCATTGCAGATGATGCATGCGGAGAACTTCCTGCACCGCGACATCGCTCCCGACAACATCATCGTGCGCGCCGATGGCTCCCCGGTCTTGCTCGATTTTGGTGCCGCGCGGCGGGCGGTGGCCGAGATGAGCCGCACGCTGACCGGCATTGTCAAGGCGGGATACTCCCCGCACGAGCAGTATTCGTCCGATAGCCGCCTGCAGGGCCCCTGGTCGGATCTTTACGCGCTCGGCGGCACGCTCTATCGCGCGGTCACCGGACATGCACCGGAGGAGGCCACGCTGCGCGTGGACGAGGACCACATGCCGCCAGCGTCGCAGGTGGCGCGCAAGAGTGGCTACCGGCCGGGCTTTTTGTCTGCGATCGACGCTTGCCTCAGGGTCCGGCACTCCGAGCGGCCCAGGTCCGTGGCGCAGCTGCGGCCACTCATGCTCGGGCGCAAGTCGCAGCCAAAGCCCGGGTTGCGGTTTGTCGAGGCGCTCAAGGCGCCGGGCAAGTCGTCTCCGCCCAAGGCGCCGCCGCGGCCGCCGCCAGGCCGGCTCGGACCGCCATCTCCAACGCGGCGGACCGCACCCCCCGGGGCACAGCGTGGGGCGGCTAGACGGTGGCCGGCTGTTGCCGCCGCGATGCTAGCGATCCTCGGCGGCGCCTACGGAGGCTACGAGTACTCACGTTGGCAACCTGGCGAGAACAGAAGAATCGACGCTGAACGCCGACCTAAAGTTTTGGAGGCCGAGTCTACTCAAGCCACCGACGCAGCGGTGAGGCGCCAAGCCGAACTCGAAGAGCAAAAGCGCCAGAAGGAGGTAGAGGAGAAGCGTCAAGCCGAATTGAAGCGCCAGGCCGAACTCGAAGAGCAGAAGCGCCAGAAGGAGGTAGAGGAGAGGCGTCAAGCCGAATTGAAGCGCCAAGCCGAGCTCGAAGAGCAGAAGCACCAGAGGGAGGCAGAGGAGAGGCGTCAAGCCGAGCTCAAGCGCCAGACCGAACTCGCAGAGCAGAAGCGCCAGAAGGAGGCAGAGGAGAAGCGTCAAGCCGAGCTCAAGCGCCAGGCCGAACTCGAAGAGCAGAAGCGCCAGAG
>JAMXLN010000288.1 GCA_024281145.1 Hyphomicrobiaceae bacterium
GGCGAAGTGCGGGACGAGGAAGGCTGCCATGTGTGCGCGTTGCCGTGGATGCCAAGTTGCCCGCACGATAGCCGCTGCGCGCGCCAGATGATATGGGTTTGGGCCTGCGCGTCCTTCGCGCGGCCCCAGCGCGTGCCAACAGGTTCCGGAGCCACGCCCGTGCAGAAATTCGTCTCGGATGGCATCCATCTGGCCTTCATCGACGAGGGAGCGGGCGAACCGGTCGTCTTGATCCATGGTTTTGCCTCGAGCGTCCGCCACAACTGGCTCGAGCCTGGCTGGGTGAGCTTTCTTGTGCGCCATGGCTATCGCGTCATCGCCTTCGATAACCGCGGTCATGGCGCAAGCGACAAGCTTTACGATCGCGCGCTCTACGGTGCGCGGCTCATGGCGGGCGACGCGCGCCGGCTCTTGGACCACCTGGGCATCGCCCGCGCCGACGTGATGGGTTACTCAATGGGGGCGCGCATTACGGCGTTTCTGGCTCTGTCGCATCCCGATCGCGTAAGGAGCGCCATTTTTGGCGGGCTCGGTGCCAACATGGTGCGGCCGATGGCCGGCACCGGCCCCATTGCCGCCGCGCTCGAGGCCGCCAGCATTGATGAGGTCAAGAATGCTACGGCGCGCACCTTCCGAGCCTTCGCCGAGCGCACCGGCAGTGATCTCAAGGCGCTGGCAGCGTGTATCCGCGGCTCGCGCGAGGCCATCACGAAGGACATGGTGGCGTCGCTGAGCTGCCCCGTGCTCGTGGCCACGGGCACCGAGGATGTTATCGGCGGGCAAGCCGACGAGCTCGCCGCGCTCATTCCAGGTGCACAAGCCCTGCTCATCCCGCGCCGCGATCACATGCTCGCGGTCGGAGATCGGATCTACAAAGACGGGGTTGTGGCGTTCCTACGGCAGCGGCGATGAGCCACCGAGATGGCGCGCAGTCCGTTGGGCTTGCAGGGCGCTTAGCCGCGGCGATAAAAAAGCTCCCGCAGGCGGCCACGAGACCCTCAAGGACAAACACGCGGGAATGTCAGCGGACTCGTCGACAGCAGAACGCGGGAGCAGCTTACGCGTACGCCACGTACACCCCAACTCGTGCCAGTGCACGTTTCGGGCGCTTGGACAATAGCAGTCTCTACAACCTATGTCGTGGAACGGGACAGAGGACCTGCAATGCTGTGGAAAACCTAACTGGCTTCAGGGACCCACTGAGCTGGCGCGGCCGGACCCACTCGGTCACCGCTGACGGCTCCGGCTGCGGCGCACAGGGCTCCCCGACGCGCTCCCAGACGCGCGCGTCGGGCAAGCTCGCCGCGCCGGCGGGATGGCGCGTGTGCGCGGCGTGGGCGTCGCTCACTTTCGCCGCATGGGGGCTGCTTGGGCCGGCACGCGCCCAGAGCGCCACCGATCTTGAACTTGTCATCGCCGTCGATGTGTCGCTGTCCATGGATCTCGACGAGCAGCACCTGCAGCGCGATGGCTATGTGGCGGCCTTTCGCGACCCGGAAGTGCACAAGGCGATCACGTCGGGGCCCAACGGCCGTGTTGCGGTGACCTACGTCGAGTGGGCGGGTCCCCTCACCCAGCAAGTGGTGCTGCCCTGGACCACCATCGATGGTGCGGCCGCGGCGCGTGCCTTTGCCGACCGCCTCGAGGCGACGCCCATCTCGCGCGCGCGTATGACGTCCATTTCAGCGGCGCTGCAATTCTCTGGGAGCCTCTTCGAGAGCAGCGGTGTGCGGGGTATCCGCCGCGTCATCGACGTCTCCGGCGACGGCCCCAACAATGCCGGCGTGCCGGTGGCGGGTGTGCGCGACGCTCTGGTGGCCCAGGGCTTGGTCATCAACGGCCTGCCGATCATGCTGAAGATGGCCACCGGCTTCTTCGACCTTGCCGACCTCGACCGCTATTACAGCGATTGCGTGATCGGCGGCACGGGCGCGTTCATGATCCCCATCAAAGACAAATCCGAGTTCCTCGCCGCCACCCGTCGCAAGTTGCTCCTCGAAATTGCCGGCCATGAGACGCCCGCTCGGATCATCCGCGTGCAGGCGCCCGAAGAGGCTAGCGATTGCCTGATCGGGGAGCGTCAGTGGCGCCGCTATATGGACGGCCGGTTCCCGAATTGAACGCGCAGGGGGTGCAGCGTCCAGCCCCACCCTCGGCCGGTCCGCTCCTTGCCCAATGGCGGGTGCGCGCAAAAAGAGCGCCGTGCCCAGACGCCTGCCGGATGCGTAAGGAAGGCCCGTACGCCCCGGCCATCCCGCGCCGAGCGTGCAACGCCGGTCTTGCAAGGCAGCGAGCTCAGGGGATCGGGCAGGGAACGAGCGTCTTCTGTTGTCAACTGGCGTCCTGCGGCTCAGTCGGCCATGCCGGGCGGCATCTTCTGCCAGCCGTATCCGGCTTGGCCCCTGCGCCATCCATAGGCGAACAGCTTCGCCATGTAGGTGGCATCGTATGGGCCCGCGTAAGGTACCTTGAAATCCTCCCCGATGAGGGCAAGGCTGAAATCGATGCCGTCGCGTTGCGTCGTCGTATAGATGCGATAGAGGTCGCCGACGCCATTGCTCGCGATCATCGTCTCGATGGCTCTGCCCGCGATCGCCAATGTTCTGCGCTCGACGTTCTCCGGCGGCGGCGATGAGCGGCCGTTGCGGATGATGTAAGCGGTTGGTCGATCGGCATCCTCGCGGTGGAGGATGCTGCCCAGGCGGAGCGACGGCGGATAGAGGAAGACCTGGGAAACGGTGCCACCATCCACATGCATCTCTTGATGCTTGGTTTGATCCAGCGTGACGTCGATCATGACCGGCGGGAAGAGCCCCGGTATGGCCGCCGAGGCGAGGATGACCTTGCGGACGAGCTCCAGGCGTCGCGGATGGCCGCTTGCCGCGATGGCGCCGATGTTCCAGATGGCAAGTTTGCCGGTGTCGAGGTTGGTCGTCGAAATTAACAGCAACCGGCCCTTTTCGTATTCCTGGGCGATGCGATCGAGAATGCGCTCGTCCAAGTACTTCTCGATCGAATGCGCCAGCGGACCGTTGTCCATCAGCGCTTCATTGTTGACGGCCGACAGCAAGAAGCGCGTGCCGCCAATGACATCGTTCGGTCGTGTCTGCGTGTAGATTTTCTTCAACGCCCAGTCATACTCGCTCCCGAGGAAGGCGAACGGAGCCGCAAGCGCACCTGTGCTCGTACCGGTGACGATTTTGAACGCGGGGCGGTCGCCGCGTGCGCTCCAGCCGACCAGCAGACCCGCGCCGAACGCCCCATCTTCCTGCCCGCCGGAGAGAGCCAAGAGGTTGTTGGAGAGCTTTGGCCATTCGCGCGTCAGCGACTGCCAAATCTCCTGCTTCAGGGCCTCGCCGTCGTCGCCATCGAAACGGGCATTGTCGATGTGAACAAAGGAAACGGCCCCTGCACCCGACGGCAGGGCGTCCAAGCGCGCAGTGGCCGCGCATCCGGCGAGCCCCATGGCGGTGCCAATTGCGAGAGCGCAGTACGTTTTGCGCAGCTGTAACAGAGCTTATTCCCTCATCTGGTCGGCGGACTATCTCCACACTTTGGCGATAGAAGCGAAAGGCGCGGGCGATGCGCGGCAATTCCTGGGCAAATCAGCGCGCATCGATGCCGCCCCTTGCCAGCTGCTGCAGCGGCGGCTCCTCCGCGAGGCACGCATTGGATGGTGGCCTGGCATCGCCGTAGGCAAGGCGGGCAATGCGCACGAGGTCAGGTATTGCCTCCGCGCCCGCTTCCTCGGCGGCGACGTCCCCTTCCCGGGCGGCATGACACCAGCGATCCTGCGCTCCTCCTGTCATCGGTTGAGGGAGCGCTGCCAGGCGTTCCTCGTTGGTGGAAGGGCCCGCCTGGGCGGCGACCGAGGCGGCCTGTGGCGGTCCCGTTCCCACCCCATGTCCCAGGTGGAGCGCCGCGGTTTTGGTGACCCGGCGGGGGGCTGGGGGAGGTGAGATGATCTTTGCCGGGACCTCGTCCGCGGCGGCGGTAGCGGCTGCGCGGCGATCGCTGAGCTCGGGGGCTCCTCTTGGGCCTCCGATCCCGCGCGGCGCCGCCTCGGCGCCGGGCGCAAGCCCGGAGGTGATGGTAGCCGTCCCGCTCAGGCCATCATCCCGGCGCCAAATGATCTTGTTGCCGTCTTGCTTCAGGCGCATGCAACTTGGCTGCGCGTCCAGCCATTTGAACCACTTCTGACAGAGTTTGCCGTCCGAGATCCACCACCGGCCCCGATCGACCTGGGCACCCAGGAAATACTCAAGCACCCCTGCCTTGCCGGACATCAGGCCATTGCCATGATAGGTGATCGGGATGGCAACGCCGAAGGGCGTATCGAGGTGGACGGTCTTGCCAGCGACCAGCGTCTTGAGGTTCTCCCCGCCGAGCTCCACAAGCTCGGCGCATGCCGGCCAGCAAACCAACGCGCAGACAGCTGCAGAGATGAGGTGACGCAGCAACCGAAGACCCCCGTCCTCGCAATGAGGCTCCAGCCATAGGCGCCCCAAGCGGCTCAATTGCGGCCCGATTCGGGGTCAATTGCCACAAACAAGGCAGCTTCATGCCGGGGGGATTGATGCTGGGCCGGTTGGCAACGGGGACGGCCACCATGTCCAGCCGCGGCGGTTTGCGTTAGGATTTCGATTCATGAGCTGGACGGGCCGCGGCGGGCGCCGCAGCTATCATCACGGCAATCTGCGCGAGGCGCTCATCAGCGCGGCGCTGGATCTCATCGCCCAAAAGGGACCGGCGGGGTTCACCTTTGCGGAGGCGGCGCGCCAGGCCGGCGTCAGCCCGGCAGCCCCCTACCGCCACTTCCGCGACCGCGACGCGCTGATGGCCGACGTTGCTCGCCGCGGCTTTGAACAATTCGAGCAGCGCCTGGCAGCCGCGTGGAATGACGGCCGCCCGAGCCCGCTTGCTGCACTTGAGCGCATGGGGGGAGCCTACCTGGCCTTCGCGCGTGACGAGCCAGCCTACTTTTCGGCCATGTTCGAATCGGGGCTGCCGGTTGCTGAACACCGCGACCTGCAGGAGGCAGGCGATCGCGCCTTTGGCGTGCTGCGGCGCGCCTGCGAGGCCATCGTCGCCACCATGCCGGCTGGCAAACGACCGCCCGCCATGATGATGGCGCTGCACATCTGGGCGCTGTCGCACGGCATCGCCAGTTTGTTTGCGCGCGGTGACGCAGCGCGGCGTGCCTTGCCCATGTCTCCCGAGGAGCTCTTGGAGGCCGCCACTCTCGTCTATCTCGAAGGGCTCGGCATAACTTCCAAAGGGAAAGCCTGAACATCAGTGCGGCGAGCGGAGCAAAGATGCTGGATCACCTGAAGGCCAACAATCGCGCCTGGGCGACGCGCAAGGTCGCCGCTGACGCCGATTTCTTCAAGCGACTGGAGCGCCAGCAGGCGCCGGAGTATCTGTGGATCGGCTGTTCCGACAGCCGCGTTCCTGCCAACGAGATCGTGGGCCTCGACCCGGGCGAGCTATTCGTGCATCGCAACGTCGCCAATCTCGCTCCGCCGCAGGACGCCAACTATCTCTCGGTCTTGCAGTTCGCCGTCGATGTCCTGAAAGTGAAGCACATTATGGTGGTGGGCCATTACGGTTGTGGTGGTGTGGCAGCGGCCGTGGATGGCAGGCGCCGCGGTCTCGTCGATCACTGGCTGCACCCGATCCGGGATCTTTATCGCGAGCACCAGGCAGCGCTCGAGAAGATCCCGAGCCCACAGGCCCGCCTCGATCGTTTATGCGAGTTCAACGTCATCCGGCAGGTGAGGAATGTCGGCTCCGACGTGTTCGTGCAGGACGCTTGGGCCCGCAGCCAGGGACTTTCCGTGCACGGCTGGGTCTATTCGCTCTCGAACGGTCTGGTGCAGGACCTCGAGGTGAGCGTGAGCGGACCCCAGGACGTCGAAGAGCTGCCGTTATAGACGGTAAGGCTTTCCGCTCCCTCGCTCGCGCACTATGCTCATGGCAGGGCAACGCCAACGATGAGGTGAGCGCCATGCCGCAACCAGTGCTTCCCCGTGTCGAGCCCGAGGCGGTAGGCCTCTCCTCCGCGCGCCTGCGCCGCTTCGGCGAAGCGCTGCGCCGCGACATCGACGCCGCCCAGCTTCCCGGGGCCGTCGTGGCCATCGCCCGAGCAGGCAAGCTCGCGCACCTTGAGGCCGTTGGCTACCGCGACCCGGCGAGCCGGGATCCGCTCAAGACCGACACAATCTTTTCCATCGCCTCCATGACCAAGGCGATGACCTCCGTTGCCATTATGACGCTCATCGAGGAGGGGCGCGTCCTATTGGGCGATCCTGTCGCGAAATACTTGCCGCCGCTGGCCGCGCTGAGGGTGGCGGAGGCGGGCGGCGGCATGCGTGCTCCGAAGCAGCCGCCGACAATCCAGGATTTGCTGCGCCATACCTCGGGGTTCACCTACCGCGAGCGCGGCAGCACGCCGGCGCATGCCCTCTATCCGGGATCCTCCCTCTGGGCGGCGGAGCGCCTGTCGAAGGAGGAGACGATCGCGGCGCTTGCCAAGTCGCCGCTGCTGTTCGATCCGGGCGCGAATTGGGAGTACGGCTTCTCCACGGACGTCCTGGGCTTCGTGGTCGAGGCCGTGACCGGCAAGGCGCTTGGCACCGTGCTGCAGGAGCGCGTGTGGGGGCCGCTCGGTATGACGGATACGAGTTTTGCGCTGGCGGCCTCCAAGCGCGCCCGGTATGCGCTGGCGATGCCCAAAGACCCAGTGACGGGTGAGCCCAACGCCGTCGTGCACCATGCCACCGACAAGACGCTGAGATGGGACTCCGGAGGCGGCGGCGCCGTGTCGACGGCCATGGACTACTTGCGCTTTGCCGAGATGTTGCGCTCGGGCGGCACGCTCGGTGCGCAAGATGTGCTCGGGCGCGGCACGCTGGCGCTGATGACGGCGGACCACCTGCCGGCGGCCTTCAACAACATGATTGCCGACAAGATGGATCCGGCCGCGGCGGGCTATGGCTTCGGACTGGGCGTCGCGGTGCGCCGGCAAGACGGCATCGCCGCCATGGCCGGCACCGCCGGCGATTTCTACTGGTCGGGAGTGTACGGCACGTATTTCTGGGTGGACCCAAAGGAGCAGCTGGCCGTCGTCTTCATGGCGGCCGCGCCCGGGAGCATCCGCCTGCGCTACCGCCAGATGGCGCGCAACCTTGTCTACCAGGCGCTGGTGGGCTGACGAAAGTGCGGGGGGCGCGCGCGTGTGTGTGTGCGCTCACGGACCGTTAGGGGATCTGTCGCGTCGACCGGGTAATGCGGCGCTGCTAGCACGTCGGCAACGTCAGGGCCGACCTTGTCGACGATTGCCCTCGAGGTTGCGGCCGGCGCCAGAACGGCGAACCAGGCATCCCTGTTGAAGGTTGGCCAATCCCGCTTTTTCGAAGGCTGGAACGTCCAGCAGGCCAGCGAGGCGCCCGCGGCACCGTCGGCCCCGCGCATCTTGCCGCGCCGCACGAGATCATCGACCGGCCGGTCGCCTCGCGAACTGCACAACGCGTATGCAAGGTGTTGCACAAATCTCGGTCCCGGCCGCCCCTCGTCACGGCGGCAGTGCACGGGTGCGACTTGGCAATCTTGCGCGAAAACGGGCTGGCACGAGGGTTGCTCTGCACGCACAGAACCGCTGGCGCAGGCAATCTCCGCCCTGAGCTCGCTCCCTCAGGCAGCCCAAACCCCGAGGGAAGCGCCGCAATCCTCCCATCGTTCGTTCAGGGTAAGCTCTATTCCACCTGCTTCGACGGTCTCGCGGCTCGAGCTCGGCGCCAGCAGCAGTTTCGTTGGCCAGGACGCGCGCCGCGCACGCGCGCGCCCCGAGCCGTTGTTGCGCTCGACCGCGCGAGCCGAGCAACCGTTTCTTTTCCCACGTGGTAAGCCAAGGAGGTGTTCCATGAGACGCGAAGAGCTCACCGAGAAGATCCTGGATATCAAGCGCGAGAAGAGTTGGAGCTGGAAACAGATCACCAATGAGATCGGGGGTGTTTCGCCGCTGCTGATCGTGGGCGCGCTGCTCGGGCAGATGAAGCTCGTCAAACCTCTGGCGAAGAAGGCGGCGGCCCTCTTTGGCCTCTCGCCGGTCGAAGAGCGCATGCTCAACGAGGTGCCGCACCGCGGCACTCCCATGCCTCCAACCGATCCGCTTATGTACCGCTTCTATGAGCTCGTGATGGTCAACGGTCCGGCTTGGAAGGCGCTGATCGAGGAAGAGTTCGGCGACGGCATCATGTCGGCCATCGACTTCGACGTGGAGATCGAGCGGCTGCCCCACCCAAAGGGCGACCGCGTGAAGATCACCATGTCCGGGAAGTTCCTACCCTACAAGTACTACGGGGCCGAGCAGGGCATCTTGGAATACGGCGTCAAGGAGACATGACGCACAGGAGGCTCGGACCAGATGATGACCGCACCCGCCGTGCTCTTGGGCCATCGACGTGGTGAAGCAACTGATGCGTGACCTCCGGCCGCCATGAAATGGAGATCGTTTCGCGCCGGGCCGAAATGCAGGGAGGGGCGATCCACCTCTAAGCGCGAGCTTGGCCGGCCGGGCCCACGTGTTGAGCAAACCCTTCCTGCGCCGGGTCATCGTGTTCGGCAATTTCCGAGCACGCCGCCGTTCCGCATGCAATAAATGCCTCGCGCCTGGCGCTTCTCGAGAGGGGTCCCATGAAATTCTTTGTCGACACCGCAGATGTGACCGAGATCAAGGAGCTGGCGGCAACGGGACTCCTCGACGGCGTCACCACGAACCCATCGCTGGTGGCCAAGGCGAAACGCGACTTTCGCGAAATCATTGCGGAGATCTGCGCCGCGGTGCCGGGTCCTGTCAGCGCTGAGGTGGCCGCCACCGACCTCGACGGCATGCTGAAGGAGGGACGCACGCTTGCTCGCATTGCCAAGAACGTTGCCGTCAAGGTGCCGCTCACGTGGGATGGGTTGAAGGCTTGCCGCGCGCTCACGGGCGAAGGCGCCATGGTAAACGTGACGCTCTGTTTCTCGGCCAATCAGGCCCTGCTGGCAGCCAAGGCCGGCGCAACGTTCATCTCGCCCTTCGTCGGTCGCCTTGATGACAGCGGGGCCGACGGCATGGAGCTGGTGCGCGAGATCCGCACCATCTACGACAATTTCCCGGAGCTCAAGACGCAGATTCTGGCTGCGTCCATCCGCAACGTGTTGCACGTCAAGCAAGCCGCCATGATCGGCGCCGACGTGGCCACCGTGCCTCCCGCCGTGCTGCGGGCGCTGGTAAGCCACCCGCTGACCGACAAGGGATTGGAACTATTCCTGGCTGACTGGAGAAAGACGGGACAACGGATCGTGTGAAGCCCCGCGGTTGCCTGCGCCTGCCCGACGTCGGATGTGCCGTTGTGAGTGGGCTATGCCTAAAACGCTTGGTTAACGCGCCAGGCGGCGTAGGGGCCGCAGCGGGTCGGGTGGTGCCGGTGGTTTGGCGCGCGAGCGCCTATCGCATAGGCGTCTTGATCTCGGTATCCGGTAAGGGGGCTCGGCGGTGAGCGCTGCGCAGACAACTGACATGCTCACCTGGCCCTGGATCCACGATCCAGCGGCGCAACATTCAACCGTGAGGCCCTTGCGCTTTGGGGCGAAGGGCGCCTCACTCAGTGTGCCCTGATCGAGCTCTCGTTTCAGGCCTTCTGCAGCTGGCCTGCCTGCTTGCCACGGCCGCGCCGGTCGTCCTCGAGGACGAAGCTGACCCGATCACCTTCGTTAAGCGAGCGGATGCCAGCCGCTTCCAGCGCCGTGGCGTGGACGAATACATCCTTGCCACCCGTTTCCGGTGTGATGAAGCCGTAGCCTTTTGCCGTGTTGAAGAATTTCACGGTTCCGGTAACGCGCATGTGGAGAGGTCCTTTCCCGGTAAAGCGTGGTTAGGCCGGTCAAAAGAGGGCCGCACGCACGGCCCGGCAGCTCAGATGATGTGGGGAAGGCAAACCGCCCCTCGCGGGCTAGCAGCTAAACCGCAGATCCTGAGGCGCGCGCCACTATGGAGCGCACCGGCTGGCCGGCTATATGGGTCAGGATTGCTTCCGACGCAAGACACAATTGAGTTGCCGCTCGCATTTTGCCCGCGGATCCAGCACGGGGCAGTGTCACCCACGTGGCGTTGCGCAAAGGCTGCTGCCGGCACACCAACCGCGTCCACCGCGCCCGCAAGCGCGGAGGTCCTGGGCTGGCTTCGGCACCTACGCAGCAATGCCCAACATCAGCTTCATGCTCGCCACGGCTGCGCCCGATGCACCCTTACCGAGGTTGTCGAGGCGGGCAACGAGGAGCGCATGCGGGTGCCGGTCGCTGGCATAGACACGAAGCTCCAACATATCGGTACCATTAAGAGCCTCGGGTTCGAGCCGCCTGTCCATGGCGGCGGCTTCGCCGGGCAGCACCTTGACAAGCGTCGCCCCGGCATAGTGCTTGATGAGTGCCGCCTCAAGGTCGCGGGCGCTTGGCTTGCCCGGCAATGTGTCGAGGTGGAGCGGCACGCTTACCAACATGCCCTGCCGGTAGTTGCCAACCGAAGGGATGAAGATCGGCCGCCGCGTGAGCTTGGCATACTGTTGCAACTCCGGCAGGTGCTTATGCTCGAAGGTGAGACCATAGAGCTCGAATGGGGGTGCCCTGCCCGCCTTGTAGGCCTCGATCATGCTGCGTCCACCGCCACTGTAGCCGCTGACCGCATTGATGGTGACGGGGTAGTCGGCCGGTAGCAGGCCAGCCTCCACCAGCGGACGGATGAGGGCGATGGCGGCGGTTGGATAGCAACCGGGGTTGCTGACGCGCCGGCCCGCGCGCACCGCTGCCGTCTGGTCGGGGCCCATCTCCGGAAATCCATAGACCCAGCCGGGAGCCACCCGGTGGGCTGTGCTCGCGTCGATCACCTTGGGGCCAGCCGGGCCCATCGTATCGATGAGTGCCACGGCCTCGCGGGCAGCCTCGTCCGGCAGACAGAGCACGACGAGGTCGACCTCGCGCATCAGACGGGCCCGCGCGCCGGGATCTTTGCGCTCAGCGGGCGCGATGCTCTTGACCTCCATGCCCGCGACATCGGCGACGCGGCGCCGGATCTCGAGCCCCGTGGTGCCGGCCTCCCCATCGATGAAGATCGCAGGCTTGATCCTGCCTTTGGATTGGCTTTGGGGTTGGACGTTGGAGGAAGACTGAGGCGCGATCGCCGCCGTCGAAGCCATGCTGGTCATGGGAGGGTTCCGGGAAACGGGAATAAAAAAACCGCGCTCAGGGGCGCGGCGGGTGCGAGGGACAAACGCTGGCAGCGCCCGTCATCGCATCCGCGCACGCGGCGAGCAGCGGCGTCGCGCTTCAAAGGGCGGCTGTGTGATCTGCCACGTCATGGGCGCTCTTATGGGGCGATGTCGCCGACCTTGTCAATTGGGGGTTGGCGCGATCCTGCAGGCACCGGGCGTGCACCCCGTTGCCTGCGCCGCGGCGTCATCGTCGCGCGCTGACCCTCCTACTCAGCGGAGTTCCGCGAGGTAGATCACTGCCCCAGGCGCTCTGGTTCAGGATCTCTGGCCCAGGAGCTCTGGCGAGTAGCATCTTGGGCTGTGGTGCGATCGGCCGAGGTGGCGCCTGTGCTTGTGGAGAGCTAGCTAGCTCACCCAACCTTCATCGTGGACGGCCTGATCGAATGCCATGCGCCCGCCGTGCTGGTATTGCCCGGCAATCTGGCTAGGCTGTCGCCGAAGCGCTCCGGTGCGGTGAAGTCCGAGGCTATTTCTCTCATCATGGCGTCCGAACGACGAATTCTGCTGTGGATGTGCGTGCTCGTTGGCGTCAACCAGCTTGGCTTCGGCGCCATGGTCCCATCGTTGGCGCTCTACGCACAGTCGTTCGGCGTGCCCGCTTCGGCCATCGGCCTAGCGGTCGCGATCTACGGTTTGGCGCGCTTCTCTACGGCCGTACCGGCCGGACAGCTATCCGACTGGATCGGCCGCCGACCGACATTGGCCATCGGCGGCCTGGTTTCGGCGCTGGGCAATCTCTGGTGCGCCGTGGCGGGGCAGTACCCGGAGTTCATCGCCGCGCGCTTCATCGCGGGCGCTGGCGCTGGCCTCATCCTGACCACGGGGCAGGTAGTGTTGGCCGACATCAGCACGCCGGCACGGCGCGCGCGTACCATTTCCATCTACCAGGGCACTTTCCTGTTCGCCGTTGGCATCGGCCCTTTCCCCGGCGGATTGATCGCCGAGCGCCTGGGGCTCGCAGCCCCCTTTGTTGCCTATGGCACCGCCAGCCTGCTCGCAGCCATGGTCGCCTGGTTCGCCGTGCGCGAGACGCGTCCCCTCAGCCAGACGGGGGCACCCGGGCCTTCGGCGGGCGGCGAACCAACTGCTCAACCCTTTAGCTCGCAAATACGCTTGTTGGTCGGGAAATCCGGCCTGCTCCTCGTCGGTCTGATCGCACTCCTTAACGCGGTCGTGCGCACCGGCGGGCTCTTCGCCATCATCCCGATCCTCGGCACGGTTCAGCTCGGGCTCTCCGTCGGCGCCATCGGCACGGCCATGATGTTGGGCAGCCTGTTCGGTCTTGCGGCCGCCTATCCCGCAGGCACCCTGGCCGATCGGTTCGGCCGCAAACCAGTGATCGTTGCGGCCACGGTGATGACCGGCGCCTCGATGCTGCTGTTTGCCTTTGCCGGGTCATACTCCGCCTTCGTCGCCGCCTCCATCGTTTGGGGAGTTGCCAGCTCCGTCGGAGGCGCCGCACCGGCAGCCTACGCTGCCGACTCGGCCGCGCCCGGCATGAACGCAGCGGCCATGAGCCTCTATCGCATGACGGCCGATGCCGGCTACGTCATCGGCCCTCTGGCGCTTGGTCTGATGGCCGACGCACATGGTCCCATCGCCGCGCTCCTGGTCTCGGCCACGCTGCTCGTGTTAGCAGGCGCCGCCTTCGCCCTCGTGGCGCCTGAGACCTACCGAAGCACGGCAGCGTTGTGATTTGAGGTGGGGCTCGGCGTGATGAGCTCATGGGCCGGCCAACTTCACTCCAAGAGCAAAATGCGCAACACCGCGACGCTGTCCTGTAGCTGCCGAGAGGTCCGCGGCGTGGTCACCGCCGTGGCGCCCAGTCAAGTGAACCGTGTCGTCTGCTATTGCGACGATTGCCAGGCGTTCCTCCATCGGCTTGACCGTGCGGACCTTCTCGACGATCAGGGTGGCACCGACATTGTTCAGCTCGCGCCAGCTTCGCTATCGTTTGTGCAAGGCAAGGAGCGCATCGTCGGGTTGCGGCTCACCCCGAGAGGCCCCTACAGATGGTATGCGAGCTGCTGCAGGATGCCCCTCGGCAACACGCTGGGTCCAGCCATTCCGTTCATTGGGATCGTCGCACAAGCCTTCGAGAGCGAAACGCAGAAGCCCGATCAGCTATTCGGTCGTCCGATCGGGCGCCTCTTCGGAAAGTACGCGGTCGGTCGCCCACCCGAAGGATCGACGCGGCTCAATCCCTGGCTCGTGGCGCGAGCAGTCCGCAAGGTCCTTGGATGGCGCTTGCGCGGCAAGACCTGGCCTCACCCCTTCTTCGACCGCGCGAGGCGCACACCCATCTTCCCAGTGACAACGCTGTCGCCGCAAGAACGTGAGGCGCTGCGCCCACTGTGCGGTCCCACTCCCTCACTCCACCGGCGGCGATAGCGGCCTACCCGAGCCGCCCTGCAGGGTCGGCGGTCGATGGGCGAGGAGCCTCGCTGGCAAGTTCGTGTGCAATCATCAGGTGTCGGCTGGCACCCCTGATGAAGGCGTCCGAACTGCGCGCCGAACATCGGCCGACGCGCAATCCGATCTTTGACGGCCACCACCGCGAGGGGAGCGCACAGCACTGGGGGCAACGAGCCACTCCACGCGCCCTGGATCATCGTTGCAACGGGGGCTGGCCTAGCCCAGGTACCCTTCCTGCCGTGCCCAGCCTTCGGTTCTATCTAGTGCACGGGTGAGAGCATCGAACATGGCGTTGATCTCGGCACCGTCGATCACCAACGGCGGACACAGGCCGATGTTGTCACCGCCCACGGCGCGGCAGATGAGGCCCTCCTCTTCGGCGAAGCGCGCGGCTTTTGCCCCGACGCCGAGTTTGCTGTCGAACGATTGCCGGGTGCGCTTATCCTTGACAAGCTCCAGGGCGCCCAGGAGGCCGACGCAGCGCGTTTCCGCGACCAGGGGATGGTCGGCCAGTGCGTTGAGCCGCAGCGCGAAAATCGGCGCCATGCGCTGCACGTGCTCGACGATTTTGATGCGCTCGTAAATCTCGATGGTCTTGAGCGCCACGGCGCAGGCGAGCGGATGGCCCGAGTAGGTGAAGCCGTGGGCGAACATGCCTTGCTTGCCGCTCTCTTCCAATAGACCCTGGTAGACGGGCTCCGACACCGTGAGCGCGCCCATCGGCACGTAGGCCGAGGTGATGGCCTTGGCCATCGTCACAGTGGAGGGCTTGATGGCGAACGTTTGTGAACCCCACCAGTTGCCGGTGCGCGCAAAGCCGCAGATCACCTCGTCGGCGATGAAGGCGATGTCGTGTTTGGCAAGCACCGCCTGGACCTTCTCGAAATAGGTCTTGGGCGGAATGAGCACGCCGCCTGCTCCCATCACCGGTTCAGCAATGAAGGCGGCGATCGTCTCGGGCCCCTCGCGCTCGATGAGTGCCTCGAGATTGCCGACGAGCCGGCTCGCATAGTCCTCCTCGCTTTCGCCAGGCTCGGCGTATTTGCCGTAGTGCGGACAATCGGTGTGGAAGACGCGCGCCATCGGCAAATCAAAATCGGTGTGGAACACGGAGATGCCCGACAGGCTAGCCGAGGCGATGGTCGTGCCGTGGTAGGCCTTTTGGCGCGAGATGATTTTCTTCTTTTTCGGGCGGCCCATCGCATTGTTGTAGTACCAGGCGATCTTGATCTGCGTGTCATTGGCCTCGGATCCGGAATTGGTGAAGAACACCTTCGATGTCTCGGCCGGAGCCATGGCCTTGATCTTTTCGGCCAGCGCGATGGCCGGCTCATGGCTACGGCCGCCGAACAGGTGCGAGAAGGAAAGGCGCTCCATTTGCTCGCGCGCGGCTTCCACCAGCTCGGCGTTGCCGTAGCCAAGCCCCGTACACCACAGGCCGGCGAGCCCCTCGATGTAGCGTTTACCGGTAGCGTCGTAGACGTAAATGCCCTCGCCGCGCTCGAACACCAGCGGGCCAAGACTGCGGTGTGCCAGAAGGTTTGTGGTGGGGTGCAGCAACGTTTCGACGTCGCGCGCAGCGAAGTTCGACAAAGGACGCATGGGGGTCACCGGTTGGATCGCAACTGGCGCCATTTTAGGCGCTCCCCCGCGCTTCGGGAACTGCGAGGCGAGGGCGTGCGCCACATTGGGCACACCCTCTCGTGGGGAGCCGGCGAAGCTTGGGAACCCAATGCAGACGGAAAGGGCAGTCCGCCCTGGTTTGCCCGGAGAGGGTCTCGCCACCGATCGAGCGGATGCGCCCGTGACCTGCGGGCGACGGACCCTTTGGCCATCGTTCGCGTTCTCTGGCGGCAGCCGCCAAACACTGC
This sequence comes from Hyphomicrobiaceae bacterium, assembly GCA_024281145.1. Lineage (GTDB taxonomy): Bacteria > Pseudomonadota > Alphaproteobacteria > Rhizobiales > Hyphomicrobiaceae > AWTP1-13. The sequence goes on from JAMXLN010000288.1 coordinate 15,596, forward strand.
TAAGAGCGAAGCTTCTGGACCGCTTGGACCATGAACGACCGATCGACGATCATCGAGGCGCCGCTGGCGCGCTGGGCGAGCCGGATCGCCCTATTTTCGGCGAGCCTCATCGTCGTCGGCGTTGCGCTGCACCGGCTCACCGCCTTCCCCACGCCCGTGGCGCTCAACCTGTTTGCGGTCGGTCTGGCTTTGGGCGGGCTGGCAGCGCTGGTCGGGCTTTTTGCGCTTGTGCAGATATGGCACCGAGGCTTCGCAGGTGCCGGCAAAGCCGCTTTCGGGGTCCTGCTGCCCCTGGTGCTGATGGCCTGGCCGCTCACATTCCTACCGGCGCTGATGAACCTGCCGCGCATCAACGATGTCACGACGGATGTGGCGAGCCCGCCGCAGTTCGTGGCGCTTGCGAAGGTGCGCACGGGCGACGCCAATCCGGCTCCCTATCCGGGCGAGCGCTTCGCCCAGGAGCAGCAGAAGGCCTACCCTGACTTGCGCACGTTCTGGTTGGACCGCGGGGTGGAAGAAGCCTACGGGCTGGTGGAGGA
>JAMXLN010000289.1 GCA_024281145.1 Hyphomicrobiaceae bacterium
GTGGCCCGCACGTTTCAGAACATCCGCCTCTTCCCGGGCATGACGGTGTTGGAGAACTTGATCGTGGCGCAGCACAATGCGCTGATGGTCGCCTCCGGTTGGACCGTGCTGGGTCTCCTCGGTGCCAAGCGCTACGTGGCGGCCGAGGCCGCCGCGGTCGAGCGCGCCACCTTCTGGCTCGACAAGGTCGCGCTCACCGACCGGGCCGACGATCCGGCGGGCGATTTGCCCTATGGCGCACAGCGCCGCCTGGAGATCGCACGAGCCATGTGCACCGAGCCCCAGCTGCTCTGCCTCGACGAGCCGGCCGCGGGCCTCAATCCGCGCGAGTCGGCGGAGCTCACCCAGTTCCTGAAATCGATCCAGGCTGAGCACGGCACCTCGATCCTGCTGATCGAGCACGACATGTCGGTGGTGATGGAGATTTCCAATCACGTGGTCGTCCTGGAATACGGACAGAAGATCTCCGATGGCACGCCCGAACACGTCCGCACCGATCCCAAGGTCGTTGCCGCCTACCTTGGCGTGGAGGACGAGGAGCTGGAAAAGGTGGAGGCAGAGATCGCCACATGACTGAGCTGCCTCCCCTCCCCGTCGATGCGCACCGGCGCCGGGCTGGCCCGGCCAAGGCGCGGTTGGCTGCCGGGGAGAGGGGCCGCGGGCCTCGTAGCAAGGGAGGCGGCGCTGGGGCCACCGCGTGGCGGGATGGGCCGAGCCGGAGTGTCGGTGCGGCGGGGAAAGACGATTGCGCGCCATGAGCGAGCCGTTGCTTTCCGTGCGCGGAGTGAAGAGCTTCTACGGAAACATCATGGCCCTGAAGGGCGTCGCTCTCGATGTGTGCGAGGGCGAGATCGTTACGTTGATTGGGGCCAACGGCGCCGGCAAATCGACGCTGATGATGACCATTTTTGGCAACCCGCGCGCTCGCGAAGGCCGCATCGTTTATGCTGGGCGCGACATCACGAACTTGCCCACCCACGAGATCGCCCGGCTCCGCATCGCCCAATCGCCCGAGGGGCGGCGCATCTTCCCACGCATGAGCGTGCGCGAGAATTTACAGATGGGTGCCGAGATCGACGAGGGTGCCCATTTCGAAGAGGACCTCGCCAAGGTATGTGCCCTGTTTCCGGTGTTGGCGCGCCGTCTCGACCAGCGCGGCGGCACGCTGTCGGGCGGGGAGCAGCAGATGCTGGCGATCGCCCGCGCGCTCATGAGCCGGCCAAGGCTGCTGTTGCTTGACGAGCCCTCGCTGGGACTTGCCCCGCTCATCGTCAAGCAGATCTTCGCGGTGTTGGAGGAACTCAATCGCGCCGGCATGACCATTTTCCTCGTCGAGCAGAACGCCTTTCACGCGCTGAAGCTGGCGCACCGCGCCTACGTCATGGTGAGCGGCACCATCACCCTGAGCGGCACCGGCAAGGATCTGCTGATGCGGCCGGAGATCAGGCAGGCCTATCTCGAAGGCGGCCGGCACTAGTACGACACATTAAAACGAGGGGCTTGCATAGTGGGCGACTTCTACGCGGGCGGCGAGAACGGGCTCTTCACTTTCATCCTCATCACGCTCCTGATGGGGGGGCTCGCCGCCTACGCGTCGGGCAAGGCGATCGCGCAGACCTGGCGCCCCTTCCGGCAGGTGCCGCTCTACATGCTGATCGTGGCCCTCGCGGTGCGGTTCTGCCACTTTGCGCTGTTTGAGGAGGAGCTGTTCTCGTTGCCAAGCTATATAATCGATTTTGCTGTAGCTTTTGCCGCCGCATCGCTGGGGTATCGGCTGGTGCGGGCACGACAGATGACGGTGCAGTACGGGTGGATGTTCCAGCGCCGCGGGCTGCTGGGCTGGCGCGCACTAGAGCCCCATTCCTGAGCGTTGGCGAGCCGCACGGCGCACCAGCGTGCGCCCGCAATAGATCGTGACTTTGCCATGCTTTCGTTGGATCATCCGGCATAAGACGGGCACAAGCGCCCGTTCCGGGTTCGTGTCGCGTTCAAATCGGGAGGCTTTTGCATGAAGAAGGTGTTCTGGCCTGCGCTGGCCATTGTCATGGGTGTTGCCTGCGCAGGCGGCGCGTCGGCGCAGATCAAAGTCGGCGTCGCAGGTCCGCTGACGGGCCCCAACGCTGCCTTTGGCGCCCAGCTCAAGAACGGCGCCGAGCAGGCTGCGGCCGACATCAACGCCAAGGGCGGCATCAATGGTCAGAAGATCGAGCTGGTGTTTGGCGATGATGCGTCCGATCCCAAGCAAGGGGTATCGGTCGCCAACAAGATGTTCGGCGACGGTGTCAAATTCATCATCGGTCATTTCAATTCCGGCGTGACCATGCCCGCCTCTGAGGTCTACCAGGAGAACGGCATCTATATGATAACGCCGTCCGCGACCAACCCGAAGATCACCGAGCGCGGCATGTGGAACGTGTTCCGCACCTGCGGTCGCGACGATCAGCAGGGCGAGGTAGCTGGCAAGTACATCCTGGACAATTTCAAGGGCAAGAAGGTCGCCATTGTCCACGACAAGACGACCTACGGTCAGGGTCTCGCGGAAGAGACCAGGAAGGCCATGAGCAAGGGCGGGATGAAGGAAGTGCTCTACGAGGGCATCAACATCGGCGAGAAGGACTTCTCTGCCCTTGTGTCCAAGATCAAGGCGTCCGGCGCCGACCTCGTCTACTGGGGCGGTCTGCACACCGAGGGCGGCCTGATCGTACGTCAGATGCGCGACCAGGGGCTCAAGGCACCGCTGATGGGCGGAGACGGCATCACGACGGACGAGTTCGCCTCGATCGGTGGCCCCGGCGTTGAGGGCACGTTGATGACCTTCGGGCCCGATGCGCGAAAGAACCCGGCAGCGGCGGACGTCGTCAAAACCTTCCAAGCCAAGAACATCAATCCCGAAGCCTACACGCTTTACAGCTATGCGGCCTTGCAGGTGATTGCCATGTCGGCGGACGATGCCAAGTCGGTCGACCCGAAGAAGGTGGCGGAGGCAACCAAGTCGGGCAAGGCGTTCAAGACGGTGATTGGAGATCTGGCCTACAACAAGAAGGGTGACATCACGCGGCTCGACTATGTGATGTACACCTGGAAGAAGGGCCCTGACGGGAAGATCACCTACTTCCAGAACTAGACGGGGATTGCCCGCACGGACAGCAGGCAGGGTCGGGAGGCGGCGGGTACGTCGCCTCCTTGGCTTTTTGCGTAGCTGGTGTTGGTGGGCGCGCAGCTCACAATTTGCGGCTCACGCGCCTGCCGCCCACGCGTCCAGGCGCGGCTTGAGCTGCTCGCCGGCGCGGGCGCCGAGGCGCAGCGCCGTAGCATTGGCGTGCGAGATCGTGCCATCCTCGTAAAGCGAGGCGGCATCGCCAATGCGAGACGAGGCTGCCGAAACCGTGAGGCCGGCAATGGCCCGCACGTCGAGTGCGGGCAGGCGGGTGATGCCCGCCCCGTCGGCGCCGACGCCGGCATCGCTGAACACCGCGGCAAAGCCATCAACCCGCAGCGCCATGGCCGGGCTGCCGCCGACAAGGGCGCCGTGTGACCCGGTGACGATGATGCGGCCCGCATCCTCAGGGGCAATGAGGGAGGCCGAGTCGATCAGAACGAGTGAGCGTCGCCAGGCCGAATTGGCCAGGACGCGACGCGCCTCCTCGACGGGCTCGGGCTCCCGGCCGCTCGCGCGCGCGGCAAGGAGGCGGCGTGCCGCCTCGCGGCCGGCCATCCCGGCCTGCACGCCGAGTGCCAAGGCTACGGCATTGGCGCGGCTCACGGTGCCGCGCGCCAGCATGTCGGCGGCATCGCCGATCCGGCAGGTCGCATGCGAGAGCGTGGCGGCGGCAACGCCGAGCGCCTGCGCCATGCTGAGGACGGCAATGCCGGCCTCGTCCCTGCCGACGCCCGCATCATTGTGGATGACGGCGCGAGGGTGGGCCTTGAGCGTAAGATAGGCGGCATAGCGCCCGCCATGGGAGCCGGTGATAATCACCGCGTTGCGCGCGGTCGGAGGAAGCTTGGTGGCCGTGTCGGCAAGGACGATCCCCTCGGGCAGAGCAACGGGTGCCATGTGGGTTCCTCCAGGGGATGCACGCCTCAGCGTGCGCGTTTGCAGCGCCGGAGACAACCCCGTTGTTGGCGCTCGCGCCTTGAGCGGGGGATCCAAAGGAGCGCTGGCGAGGGCGGATCAGGGCGCGAGGACCCTCGTCATCCCCCGCAAGGTCCGGCGGGATAAAGGGCCTCGCAAGGGAGCACCAAAGCGAGCCCTTGCGCTGGCGGCCGTGCGGCTCTGGCCGCTGGGCGAGTGGGGCGAAGTGTTGTCGGATGCCGCGCCTGCGCCCTCCCGAACGCGAGGCAACCTACCCCCTGAGCATCGGGGGCTAGCGCGTCAACACGATGAAGTCGGTTCCCACGACGCGCATCTCTCGGTTGGTGCCATGGTCGGTCACGATGAGCGAGGTGCCGGGTGAGACGATTTGGGAGATGCGGTCCACGGCCTCTTGCGGCAGTTCGATGCGATCGAGCGCCTCAGCGGCCGAGGACGTTGGGCCGCTCGCTACCTGGAAGGGGGGTTCGGCCTCGCTGCGCGAGGCGCGCGAGATCTTGCGCGCATTGGCGACGCTGTGGCCTGACGCCGGCACCGAGATGGCCTGCCAGCGCATCGTGCTGCCATCATCCTGCAGCGCGAGCGCGGTATAGACGTGTGTGCCGAGCGGACGGTCGGGATCACGGATGCTGACGGGCGCCTCGAAGATCTGGCGGAAACCGTGGCGAACAGCGATTTTGCCATCAGCCTTGCTGACGAGGATGGAGATGGGCAGCTTCTCCAGTTCCTGGGTGCGCTCGGCCGTGATCTTGCCGACGCGCGCGTTGCCGATCGCACGCGTCATCTCGGTGGCGCCGGCGATGGCGATGCCCTTGGCGCTGCGCGGATCGACAGGTTCGGGGTTTGGTGCGGGCTTGCGCACAAACAGGCGTGCGTGGACGATGTCCTCAGGCGTCGGCTCGTTGGGGGCGATGACGACGCGCGCGCCGAGCCGCGTCAGCCGGTAGAGCTTGACCGCAAATGGGTGGGGTAGGCGCACGCAGCCGTGTGAGGCCGGGCGTCCCGTCACCATGCCTGAGTGCATGGCGACCCCCGACATGGTGAGGCGCTGCATGAACGGCATGGACGCACCTCCGTAGATGTTGGAATAGTGCGTCACCTCCTTGTCGATGACGGCGAACACGCCGGTGGGCGTGGGATAACCGCCGACGCCCGTTGAGACGGTGGAGGTTTCTAGCAAGCCTTTGCTGTCATAGACCCACAGGCGTTGGCTGCCGATGGAGATGACGATCTGCAGCGGGCCCTCGACGGGGCGCGTGGCTGGGGCGGCGGCCGTCGGCGCCGCGCGATCGCGGATCCAATAGCGCGGCCGCGCCTCGGCTGGACCGGGCATGAGCATGAAGAGCTGAACGAAAAAGACTGCGCCAAGGCCTGCGCCAAGACCGAGCCCCCGCCCGCACCTGGTGCCCTTCAGCCTCGAAATGGGGCTGAGCGTTAGGCACAGCATCGCATATCCCCCACACCTCGTGGCCTCTGTCGCGCCTTGCGAAGCAGTCCCCACCCCACAATCACGCTGACACAGGTGCCGCATGCTGCCAAGCAGCTAACCGCATGTTGGTGGCGGTCCGATGCGCCGGGGCAACGTCGGATCTCGGGCCCCCAGGAGATCGCCGCTCGACCTGGCCGGCACCGGGTTTTGCCTCCTGCGATAGCCCCCCGCACGGGTGGCCCTGAACTGGCCTAGAGCCCCCGGTACTGGCCTAGACCCCCCGGTACTGGCCTAGACCCCCATGTACGCCTTGCGGATCTCGTCGCTGGCCGCAAATTCGCCAGCGGGGCCGGACGCCTTGATGCGGCCGACCTCGAGCAGGTATGCCCGGTCCACCACTTTGAGCACCTGGGACACGTTCTGTTCGACGATCAGCACGGTGTAGCCCTCGGAGCGGATGCGTTTCACGAGCTCGAACACCTGCGCCACGATCACCGGTGCAAGTCCCATGGACGGCTCGTCGAGCAGGACGAGCTTGGGCCCGCTCATCAGCGTGCGGGCGATGGCACACATCTGTTGCTCGCCGCCGGACATGGTGCCGGCAAGCTGAGCGCGCCGCTCCTTCAGTCGGGGAAAGAGCTCATAAACGTAATCCCGCCGCTCGGTGAAGCGCCGGCGGGCGGCAGGGATGAAGGCGCCCATGCGCAAGTTGTCCTCGACCGATAGGCGCGGGAAAAGACGCCGTCCCTCGGGCACGTGGGCGATCCCGGTCTCGATGATGCGGTGTGGCGGGGTGGCGATGAGGTCGCTCCCTTCCATCGTCATACTGCCCGCCGTGGGCGCCAATAGGCCGGAGATGACGCGCAGCAGGGTTGTCTTACCCGCGCCGTTGGCCCCGATGACGGCCACGGCCTCACCGGCCCTAACGTTCATGGAAATGCCGAACAGGGCCTGGAAGGCGCCGTATCCGGCGTCAATACCTTTCAGTTCCAGCATCCGGCGGTTTGACCTCGCAGCTGGCTGGCTTTCTGTCCCACACCGTTGAACCGACGGGCCTGGCTGCGTGGCCGAGGTGTGCCCGCCGGAACGCCCATGCCAGCGCTGGCATCAGCCAAGGCAATATTCCGCCGCCACGCCGCGGCAGTCCATCTCGTATTCGAGGCCCTGCACCGGCGGGCGACAGTAGTGCCAGGTAAGGCCCGCGCGAGCGGCGCCGCGGCGCACGATCTCGTCGGCAAGGAAGGGGTAAAGGTCATGCACGGTGTAGACCTGGGCGGCGGTCGTGTGCGACCAAGAGCAGCCGAGCCGCGCGAGACGACGTTCCATCTCGGCGAGAACGAAGACCGCTTTCTCGCGGATCGCCCCTGGGCTGGTCTCGCCGTAGCGCACGGTGCGGTCGCGATAACTGGCGCCGCCTTCGGTGGCCTCCCCGCTGCCCGCGACAACGAAACTGGGCGTGGCTGCCGTGGCGGGCACCGTGAACGCGAAGGCGTAAAACGAGGGCTCGGCCGGCGGATCGAGCTCGGGACAGACGTTGCTGCGGGCAACGGGATTGGTCTTGGTCGCCGGATCATAGATGCCCCAACGGGCGAGCGTTGCCACATAGCTTTCGTTGAAGGCGCGGAAACCGGCATCGGTGAAGGGCGCTGGCGACCTCAGCTCGCAGGCGCAGAAGGCGGTTAGCGGCCTGCCGCGCCCCTTGATGATGTCCGCGATCTGCGCGAAGCCCCGCTCGAGCGGGAGGGGATTGCGGAACGCCACGCGTTCGATGGCATAGCCGGGCTCGGCTGCAGCGCCTCCGGAATACTGGAATTGGCCGGGGATGAAGCGGTATCCGCCCGCCGCGAAGGATTGCGTCGTCACGGCTGGGGGTCCTTTTCGTAGGTGTAGTCGAAATCGCAGTGGCTGGCGCCCTGCATGATGGTCTGCGTGCGCTTTAAAGTCAGGCGCCTGTCGTAACCCTCGCAGAAGGTGCCGTCGCGCTGGCAGGAGAGCAGGTGGCCGATCTCGCCCAAACCCATGTCGCGGTACATCTCCGCGTACTTGCAGCGCGTGACATTGAAGCGGTACTTGGTGTCACTTTGTTCGAGCACCTTTCGCTCCAGTGCACCGCCGCGGATCCAAAGCTCCTGGCGATCGATGAAAGTCTTGAGCGAGGTCTTGCCGCCCACGGCGGCTGCGAACTGGCCGGCCTGCTCGATGGCCGAACGGCGCACGGATTGGGCAATGGTGGTTTTTGCCACCTCCACGCCGTGGCTCGCTTTCAGGGTATCGTAGACGTGCTTGAGGATGGCGGCCTCGATGCGCCGCTTCTCGAGCATAGCCAGCGTTTGTTGATCGGACATGGGCTTTACCCTCGGGGGAATTCAGGTACGGGGGTTCACGGGCCAGCTTGCTTTTGCGGAACAATCTTTTGAGGTTAGGTGGCTGTCTGGCTTGCGTGCTACCCGCCAGAGCCTCCTATAATCGGCCCTTGGCTGCAAGACGGAGCGCGCAATGGCCGAGGGCTGGCAGGAAATCCTCTACCAGGTGCAAGACCGGGTGGCGACCATCACGCTCAATCGTCCCGAAAAACTCAACGCGTGGACGGCGGTGATGGCCCGTGAACTGCGCGAGGCTTTGACTGCCGCGCAAGCCGACGAGGAGGTGCGTGCCGTCATCATCACGGGGGCGGGGCGCGGCTTTTGCTCCGGAGCGGACATGTCGCGGCTCGCCGCCGCGGCCGCGGGACAGTCGACCCTCGGCGCGCCACCCGCCCCCACCGAGGGCATCGAAGCCAACTTCGCCCAGCGGCTCAGCTACATGCTGGCCATCAAGAAGCCGATCCTTGCCGCCATCAACGGTCCGGTCGCCGGCGTCGGTCTCGTCGTCACGTTCTACTGCGATATGCGCTTAATGGCGGCAGGCGCCAAACTGACCACCGCGTTTGCCCGGCGCGGCCTCATCGCCGAGCACGGCATCGCTTGGCTCTTGCCTCGCCTCATTGGACCCATGAACGCGCTCGACTTGCTCTATACCGCGCGCTCGGTGGAGGCTGCGGAGGCAGAAAAGATGGGCCTCGTTCGCGTGCTGCCGGCGGAGGGCTTCCGCGAAGCCGTGCAGGCGCGTGCCGCCGACATCGCCAATCTTTCCTCACCGCGCTCCACGCGGATCATCAAGCAGCAGGTGTATGAGGCCATGTTCCAATCGCTGGCCCAAGCCACGGCGATTGCCCACCGCGAGCAGGAGATTTGCCGCGAAACGGAGGATTTCCGCGAGGGCGTGGCGCATTTCCTGGAGAAGCGCAAGCCGAATTTTACGGGGCGATGATCGCGCGCTGGCGCGGTGCCGTCCCGCCGGTGCGAGAGCATGGCTGCGCTGCTCGCGGCGCTGAGCGACCCAAGCTGGACGCCCATGCTCGCGCTGGCGCCGCTCGTTGGGCCGGACTAAGGTTTGCTTGCGACGGCTCGATTGAGCTCGTCACAGGCTCGACAGCGGTTCCAAGATTTTTGAGGAGACAGCGGAATGACCTACCGTGGCATGACCGTGGAGGAGATCAAGATCAGTGGCGACAAGGGCACGCCGATCTCGGCCTACGTGGCACGTCCGTCGGGGACCGGGCCGTTCCCGGGGGTGGTGCTCGTCCACCATCTGCCTGGCTGGAGCGAGATCTATTGCGAGTTCACGCGCAAGTTTGCCCACAACGGCTATATGGCGATCTGCGCCAACCTTTATGAGCGCAACGGCCAAGGCAACCCTGATGACGTGGCCGCCAAGGTGCGGGCCGAGGGCGGCGTTGCAGACGCCCAGGTCATCGGCGATACCGAGGGCGCCATGAAATGGCTGCGCGCTCAAGCCGGCCAGAACGGCAAGGTCGGCGTGTTCGGATCCTGCTCCGGTGGCCGGCACGCGTTTCTCTACGCCTGTCACAAACGGGACGCCGACGCATGCGTCGATCTGTGGGGAGGTCGCGTCGTCATGGCAAAGGAAGAGCTCAATGCCAAGACGCCCACGTCACCCATCGAGCTCACCAAATCGCTGTCCTGCCCGCTGCTCGGCATCTTCGGCAACGAGGATCGCGCGCCGAGCCCAGAGCAGGTGAACCAGCACGAGGCCGAGCTTAAGAAGCACGGCAAGAGTTACGAGTTCTACCGTTACGACGGCGCCGGCCACGGCATCTTCTATTATCACCGGCCCATGTACCGGGTGGAGCAGGCGCTCGACGGCTGGAACAAGGTCTTCGCATTTTTCGGTAAGCATCTGGCGAGGTGATCGAACATGTGCACATCGATCGTCGAGATCGCGACTGCGAGCGGCATGGCCAAGGGCGACCAGGACGAGTGGTTCCCGCTCACGCATTCGGTGGTTGCCTACGATCATGCGCGTCACGCATGGCTCGAGGACGTCATCACCATAGATTTCGTCCACCGGGATTTGCCGCCCCGTGCGCGGGCGGCCGTCGAGCTGACCCTTGAGTCAGCCAAGGCGCTGCACGAGGCGCTGGCGAGGGCGATCGCGGCCGCCGAGCTCGAAGAAAGCGAGCGGGGGCAGGGCCTGGAACGGCCTCGCTCCGGCGTTCCCGAGCGGAGTTTCGCACCGCGCATTGCCGCCTGACAGGCAACGCGCCTCGCCGGGTCGCGCACAACCCCGCAGTCATTGGGCGGGGCGGGCCGAGGTGCGAGCCGCTGCTCTCGGGGCGGCCTGCGCTGTTGGCTGCGTGCGCCGGTTTGTCTTCCGGCAGTGCGGAGGGGCACCAGCCCCGCCAACGCTGCCACGCGGTCTTGTCGGAGGAAGGTCCATGCTGCCGCTGACCGGGGTAAGGGTCATCGAGTTTGCCAACAACATCGCAGGACCCTACGCCGGGTTCATTCTGTCGATGCTGGGCGCCGACGTGCTCAAGATCGAGCGACCGGAGGCAGGCGACGATGCGCGCGCGTGGGGGCCGCCGTTCTGGAAGGATACGTCGGCCACGTTCCAGTGCCTCAACGTCAACAAGGAGGGCATCACGCTCGACCTCAAGTTGGCCGAGGACATCGCCTGGGCCCAGGACTACATCGAGGGATGCGACGTGCTCATCCACAACCTGCGCCCCGGCGTGATGGAGGACTTGGGGCTGGGCAGCGCCACCTTACGCCTGCGCAATCCGCGCCTCGTCTACTGCTCGCTCTCCGCGTTCGGGCCAAAGGGGCCCATGCAGCGGCACGGTGGCTATGAGCCGATGGTGCAGGCTTTCTCGGGGCTGTTTTCGATCAACGGTTACCCAGACCGACCGGGGGTGCGCATCGGAACTTCGGTGCTTGATCTCGGCAGCGCCGTGTGGGCGGCACTCGGCTGCGTCGCCGGGCTCTTGCAACGCGAGCGCACCGGTGAGGGCTGCGTCGTGGATGCTTCGCTCTACGAAACGGCGCTGGGGTTGTTGACCGTACACTTTGCCCGCTACCAGGCCAGCGGCACTCTGCCCGAACGGCACCCGAGCGGCAGCCTGGCAGTGGTGCTGTTTCAGGCCGTTGATGCCTCCGACGGTCAGGTCATCGTGGCCGCTGCGAACGACCGGCTGTGGGCCAAGTTTGCGGCCGAGCTTGGCCACCCCGAATGGGCCTCCGACCCACGCTACAAAACGAACAAAGACCGCTTCGCCAACAAGGATGCGCTCGTTGCAGCTGTGACCGAGATCATGCGGCGGCGGCCCAAGGAGGAATGGGTCGCCCGCCTGCAGAAGGCCGGCGTGCCTTGTGCCCCCATCAACGATATTGCCCACATGAAGGCGCACCCGCAAACGGCGGCACTCGACATGATACAGGCCGTGCCGGAGATCGACATGGAGCTGATGAGCCTGCCCCTGACGTTCGGCGGCGCGCGGCCGAAGATCCGCGCGCGTGCTCCAAGGCTCGGCGAGCACAACGGTGCGGTCCGTGGACTGTCACGGGCGCGTCTGCGACAGCGATGAGCCTGGAACATTGCGTGCGCATGGACATTTTGACGGCGCTTTGCTAAAAGCTGGCGCCAACGCGTGGGGTGCGGCTCCAGGCGGGTAATGGTATTGCCTGGCAGTCGCAGTCCGGCGCTGATACAACGCAACGCACCCACAGATCCCGAGGTAACCCGCTTGCTGGTTCAGGTCCGCGACAACAACG
>JAMXLN010000290.1 GCA_024281145.1 Hyphomicrobiaceae bacterium
CAACCGCGCACCCCTTTGTATGAGCTCGGGTTAGCAGGCGATGAGCCCGCGGACCTGCGCTCCGCACACCCCCAACGGCAAGCAATCCTTGATCGGCTCGAGAAACCGGTTGGGTCGGGGGCTGGGCTTGGGACGGACTTGGCCTGGGTTGGGCCTGGGTTGGGCCTGGGTCGGGCCTGGGTCGGACCTGGCCGGTGGCCTCCCGCTCACGCTCGCAGTCCCCGGCAAATCCCTTCATTGCACTGCCCGCCTCCGGTGCTCTCGTCGCGACGTGACATATTGGCGCCGCCGGTCCTCGGCTAGGATGGGCGCTCCAGCATGTTGGAATGAGCGCGGGGACCATGACGCTCGGCGGCCGTCGTTTTCTGCTGACCCTGGCCATCGTGGCCGCGAGCGTCTCGCTGGCGCTGGGCGTCAGTTTGCCCATCATCAAGCTCACGAAGTTTGTCTTCTTCACCTACGAGCACTCGCTCATTTCGACGGTGAACGCCCTCATCCGGTCTGGCCAGACCTTCCTCGGCATCACGGTTCTCGTGTTTTCGATCATACTGCCGGTGACGAAGCTTCTCTATCTGCTGCTCCTCTCCACACTGCCCCAGCGGGAGTTGCGGCGGCTGTCTCGGCAGTTGCGGGCGCTGGAATGGCTCGGCAAGTGGTCGATGCACGACGTGCTGGTCCTGTCGCTTTCGATCTTCTTCATCAAGAGCCAGGGCGTGTACGACGCCAAGAGCCTCACCGGCGTCTACTTCTTCACCGCCGCGGTGCTGTTCATGATCTTGTCCTATGCGTGGCTGCGCACCGACGCCAACACCGCCGAGCCCGCCGCGCCGATGCCCGTGCGGCGGCTGCCGCAAACGGTCTCGACCCTGCGCAATTTTGCCTTCAGCTTCCTTATCATCCTCGCCACGGTGTTCTTTGCTCTGGGTGTGATGCTGCCGGCCATTCGCTTCACGACCGTCTTTGTGTGGACCAACCAGCACTCGGTCGCGACCATCATCTGGGCGCTGTGGAAGAACGAGGAATACTTCCTCTGTTTCGTGATCTTTATGTTCTCGATCTTCTTCCCGTTCCTCAAGCTGTTCTATTTGCTCACCCTCGTCACGTCGCCCGATATGCCGGCGGAGTTCCGCAGCAAATCGATCTCGGCCATGGAATGGCTCGGCCGCTACTCGATGACCGACGTGATGGTCTTGGCGCTCATGATCTTCTATGTGAACGCGTCGGGCTACACGGAAGCCTCGGTGCTGCCAGGCATCTATTTCTTTGCCGCCTCGGCGATCATGACGATGCTGGCCTACGGATGGGCCAACTCCGTCACGCCGGGTCTCATCCAGCGCAAGCCCGTTAGCCTGCAGGCGCGGTTGGCGGAGCTGGCGCCTTCGACCCTACCGCCGCCGCGCCAGAGAGTGGGATGACGCGAGTGGGATGACGCGGGTGGGACGAGGGTGAGCCCGCACCCCCCGCAATCGCCAGCAGCCCGTGGTCTCGCTGCGCACAGCGGTGGCTACGAGCGCCTGGCGCCCCCGCGGTGAAGGCGATGCGCCACGGGCGATGCCCATCAGCGGCTATAGAATTCCACCACCAAGTTGGGTTCCATGTGCACGGGGAACGGCACGTCGCCAAGGGCTGGGACACGCGTGAGCTTGGCCGTCATCCTGGTGTGGTCGACCTCGATGTAATCGGGCACATCGCGCTCGGCGCTCTTGATGGCCTCGAGCAGGAGCGTCATCTGCTTGCCCTTCTCCTTCACCTCGACGAGGTCACCGACCCTGCAGCGGAAGGAGGGGACATTGATGCGCCGACCGTTGACCGTGACGTGGCCATGGCTCACGAACTGGCGGGCAGCGAACACCGTTGGCACGAACTTGGCGCGGTAGACGATGGCGTCCAGCCTGCGCTCCAGCAAGCCGATCAGGTGTTCGGAGGTGGAACCCTTGAAGCGGCGCGCCTCCTTGTAGACGCGATTGAACTGCCGCTCGCCGATGTTGCCGTAGTAGCCCTTCAGCTTCTGCTTGGCGCGCAGCTGTTGGCCGTAGTCGGAGAGCTTGGTCTGGCGGCGCTCGCCGTGCTGACCCGGGCGGGATTCGCGCTTGTTGAGCGGGCTCTTTGGCCGGCCCCAGATATTCTGGCCAAGCCGGCGATCGATCTTATATTTGGCGCGAACGCGCTTCGTCATGGCATCGCACTCCCAAAGTCGGGTGAGAAAAAGATAACGTGTAGTGTCAAGCGCTCCCTCCTCTGCCCCCAGCAAGGCCAGGGACCGACAGGTTGCCGATGCCACGGCATCGACACCACAGGTGCGCATACGGGCTTGAGGCCGTCGGCGTTATAGCGCAATGCCCAGGGGGCGCAATAGCCGGTAAAGGCGGCGCAGTGGCGAGCGCCTCGTGCCAGGGGTGGGCGCCGGAACCGGGTCGGCGGCGCCTCCCGGCGTTTCTTTACTTTTTCTGGCTCGTGGGTGTCGGCTCGGCGCGCTTATTGGGTGGGGGCATCGCCGCCGGGGTCGCGGGCGCCGCATTCACGTAGGTCATGATCTGGTCCTGGATCTTCTTGCGCTCGGTATCGGTGCAGGACTCGGTCTTCATCGGCTTGCCCTCCTGCACCACCACCTGCTTATCCCCATCCTTCTCGATCAGCTGGACTTTGCCGGTCAACGTCATGACCGTGAAGAGGTGCAATTGGTTGATGAACAGCATCTGCTGGTCGGTCCACTTCTTGGCTTCCTCCCGGCGCATCAACGTCTGATAGTTGGCCCGCTGCTCCTCCGGCAGCTCGCAGAGCTGCGCATAGGCCGACAGCCGCGCCACGCGAATGACCTCGCGCGCGACGTCCAACGGCACGATCGACTCGCTGGCGTGCGCCTTATCAACGATGATGGTCTTGCCCAAGGGCGTCGTGAACTTCTCCGGCACCATGCCCCAAGCGTAGCGCATGAGGGTCAGCACCGACTTGTCGCTAAGCTCCTTGTTCTGGGCAAGCGTAGGACCCGCGAGCGCAGCCACAACGGCGCTTGCGCAGAGGAGCGCCACACCTGCATTGGCAGCCTTGCCCATCATGCCTCTTTAGCCCCCAACGTGTCCGGCCTGTTGCCGCCTGGCCTCGCGGCGCATGGCAGCAGACCACCCTGCCCGGCATGCGCGCATCGCTCGGTGCAAAAGGAGGCATAACTAAGGCGAATCGCGCCCGGAACGCCTCGGCTGCACAAGGGCCTTTACGATTCCGCGCAGGGTGCGGATTTCCTGCTCCGTCGCCCCCATGCGGGTGAACATGGTGCGCATATTTTGCACCATGCTGGGGCGTTTTTCGGGCGACTTGAAATAGTCTTTGGCCTCGAGTTCCGCCTCGAGATGCTCAAAAAAACCCAGCACGTCGCGTTTGCTCGCCGGCGGGGAGCCACGCGTGCGCAGGCCGGGTTCAACTGGCTCCTCATAGGTGGTGACGCGGCCGAGCGTGCCAGCGCCGGAAAGCTTCATCCACTCATAGCCCACGAGCAACACGGCCTGGGCGAGGTTGAGTGAGGCAAAGTTGGGATTGACCGGAGCCATGACCAAGGCATCGGCGTTGGCGACCTCCTCGGTTTCCAGTCCGTTGCGTTCCGGTCCGAACAGGATGCCGCACCTTTGCCCGTCGGCCATGCGACGCTGCATCTCGCTCGCCGCCTGCTCTGGGGTGAGCACGGGCTTGGCGAGGTCGCGCTGGCGGGCACTGGTGGCCGCCACCCAGCTGAGGTCGGCCACCGCCTCCGCGAGCGTCACAAACGCCTGTGCCCCATCCACGACGAAGTTCGCCCCGGAGGCCGCGATGCGCGCCTTCTCGTTGGGCCAGCCGTCGCGGGGCTCGACCAGGCGCAACTCGTCGAGAGCGAAATTGGCGAGCGCCCGCGCCACCATGCCAATGTTGTCGGCAAGCTGCGGGCGCACCAGGATGAACACTGGGAGGGCTCCGCCGCTGACCGGCAGAGCGCCGCCCAGGTGCGCGCGGCGGATGCCGTGCCGCAGCTTGCGCAGCACACGTCGCGCCCAAAACCAATATTCCTCTCCGGCCCAGGTCTTGGCGAGCACCTCCAGGCTGTCCGCCGTCATGGCCTGCGTGCCGCGTCCGCGCAACGTCAGGCCCGAGGCCGTGAACTTGATCTCGGCGTGCCAGGTGATGAAGTCGTCGAGCGTTTGGAGCCCGAGCTGTTCCGTTCTCAGCCGACATCCAGGACAGGTCGCGTTCTCGCCCTTGCAACGCCGCTCCGCACAATAGGCGAGGACGGGCTCCAAGCTGGCGCGGTCGATCTCCGGCATGGCGAGCTCCGCCAGGCCAATATCCACGCTGCGCGCTTGGCACGCGCGCACGACCTCCGCTACCGGCAGCTCGGTGCCGGCAACGATGGGCTCACCATTCCGGATTGCCACAGGGGCACGTTCACCTCGGGCCACACCACAGTCCTGAGCTAGTCGAAGAAGGACAGCGCACCCGCCGGCCGCCGTCCCACCCTCGCAACAACGCGCTGCACAGGCAAGCGCGACCAGGCGCGCGCCCCCCGGATCCTCGGGGGCGCGCACCCTCAGGGGGAACGACGGGGCACAACCCCTGCAAATCTGCAACCGAAGGAACCGGGGCGGTTGGCACCCTGAGCGGGGGTGTCGTGCCCCAACCAGCCCGTGGGGTGGGGGTCAACGCCCCCCGTCGATTGCCACCACGCGCCCGGTTGGGAGCAGACGGCCATGGGCTTTGCCGGGGAATGTGGTGGGTTGCCCGGCGCAAGGCGCAATCCCGGTCTCAGATCCCGGGCCTCTTAGTCTCAGAAGGGATGGGCTCGCGGCGATGCCTGCGGCGCCCGGCCCTCGGCTGCCCGCATCACGTGGCACATCTTCCATGCACCTCGGTCTCCCCGACGTGGCAATTCGTGTGGTGAGGCTTGGCGGGCTTACCCCTGTGTGCGCCGCTTTGCGGCATGGGGGACGGGTGCTATAGGGCGCTCAGGCCCGAGGCGCTTAGTTCAGAGGGGTTCGCTACATGCAGAAGATCAAGGTCGGCGGCACCATCGTCGAGATGGACGGCGATGAGATGACACGCATCATCTGGAAGCTCATCAAAGAGAAACTGATCCACCCCTATCTTGACGTCAAACTGGACTACTACGACCTCGGCATCGAGAGCCGCGACGCCACCAACGATCAGGTGACCGTAGATGCAGCCAACGCAACCAAGAAGCACGGCGTCGCCGTCAAGTGCGCGACCATCACGCCCGACGAGGCGCGCGTGCAAGAGTTCAAGCTCAAGGAAATGTGGAAAAGCCCGAACGGCACGATCCGCAATATCTTAGGAGGCGTGATCTTTCGCGAGCCCATTCTCTGCAAGAACGTGCCCCGGTTGGTGCCGGGTTGGACCAAGCCTTTTGTGATCGGGCGCCACGCCTACGCCGATCAGTATCGTGCGACCGATTTCAAGTTTCCCGGCAAGGGCACCATCACCCTGAAGTTTACGGGCGAGGATGGCAAGGTGATCGAGAAAGAGGTGTTCAAGACGCCGAGCGCCGGCGTGACCATGGCGATGTACAATTTGGACGAATCGATCCGCGATTTTGCCCGAGCCTCTTTCAACTATGGCCTGATGCGCAACTACCCGGTGTACCTGTCGACCAAGAATACCATCATGAAAGTCTACGACGGGCGCTTCAAGGACATCTTTCAGGAGGTGTTCGACGCGGAGTTCAAGTCTGCGTTCGACGCGCGCAAGCTCACCTATGAGCATCGGCTCATCGACGACATGGTGGCGGCGTCGCTCAAGTGGTCGGGCGGTTATGTGTGGGCGTGCAAGAACTACGATGGCGATGTGCAGTCGGACACCGCAGCCCAAGGCTTCGGCTCGCTCGGTCTCATGACCAGCGTGCTGATGACACCCGACGGCAAAACGGTCGAGGCTGAGGCCGCCCATGGCACCGTCACGCGCCACTACCGCCAGCATCAGCAGGGCAAGGAGACCTCCACGAATTCCATGGCCTCCATCTTCGCCTGGACACGCGGCCTTGCACATCGCGCCAAGCTCGACAACAACCCCGCGCTCGCCAAGTTCGCCGATACGCTGGAAAAGG
>JAMXLN010000291.1 GCA_024281145.1 Hyphomicrobiaceae bacterium
TTGGGGGTGCCCGAGGGCGGCAAGGATTACACCTTCGGCGATGCCTTCCCGCACGAGGCCGATCTCGATCAGCTCCACGGCGTGTCGTTTGCCAAGGGCTGCTTTGTCGGTCAGGAGGTGGTGAGCCGCATGCAAAACCGCTCACAAGTGCGCAAGCGCATCGTGGCCATTGTCGGTGACGCGCCGCTGCTGGCGGGCGTGGCGATCACCGCAGGTGCCGCGGTCATCGGCACAGTGGGCTCGGTCGCCGGCCGCGAGGCCCTGGCGCTCGTGCGCCTTGATCGCGCCGCTGAAGCCGCCGCCAAGGGCACCAGCCTCATGGCGGGTGGGGTGGCCATCGCCCTGCGCAAGCCCGAGTGGGCGAAATTCGAGCTTGCACCGGCCGTGGCCACGGGCGCGTCATGACGGCACCGCAACTCGTGCGCTGTCCTTGGGTCGGGATCGCCGAGCCCATCTATGCGCGCTACCACGACCAGGAATGGGGTGTGCCGCAGCCAGACGACCAGGTGCTCTTTGAAAAGCTCGTCCTGGAGGGCTTCCAGGCCGGCCTTTCTTGGCTGACGATTCTGAAAAAGCGCGAGAATTTCCGGCGCGCATTCCACGGTTTCGCCCCCGAACGCATCGCCCGTTATGGCGCCAAAGACGTTGCCCGGCTGATGACCGATCCCGGGATCGTGCGCAATCGGCTCAAGGTAGAAGCCACCATCGATAATGCGCGCGCGGTGCTGAAACTTAGGGAACGCACGCATCTGTCGACATTCCTGTGGAACTTCCTTGACGGGCGTCCGCAAATCAACCGCCACAAAAGCTTCAAGACAGTACCGGCCGAGACGCCCGTCTCGAAGGCCATTTCCAAAGCGCTGAAGGCGGAGGGCTTTCGCTTCGTCGGTCCCACCACGGTCTATGCCTTCATGCAATCGATGGGCATGGTCAACGACCACCTGGTAACCTGCCATCGTCATGAGGCGTGCGCGGAACTGCAGCGCCGCTTCAAGGCGCCCGTCGAGCGGACCCTGTCATGAGCGACAAGCCCCACAGTCGCACGGACGCGGCGACGCGCACCCCGCGCGCCTGGCAGCGCATGCTATCGGGGCGCCGTCTCGACCTGCTCGATCCCTCGCCCAAGGACATCGAGATCGAGGATATCGCCCACGGCCTGGCGCGCGTGGCGCGCTGGAACGGCCAAACGGTGGGGGAGCACGCCTTCTCCGTCGCCCAGCATGCGATGCTGGTGGAGGAGATCGCAAGCGGCATGCAGGCGGACCTGGCGCGCCGCTGGCGGCTTGCCGCGCTGCTGCATGATGCACCCGAGTACGTGATTGGCGATCTCATCAGCCCGTTCAAGGCTGTCATCGGCCTCGACTACAAGGCGTTCGAGACCAAGCTGCTCGAGGCGATCCACCGGCGCTTCTCCCTTCCGCCGTCGCTTCCCGACCGCATCACTACGGCGATCAAGGCCGCCGATCGCATCGCCGCCTACTACGAGGCGACTGAGCTCGCGGGTTTCACCGAGACCGAGGCAAGCCGCTACTTCGGCGTGCCGCGCGCGGTGCCTCTCGCGTTGCGCCAGCGTCTCCACGAGCTCGCTCCAACGCCGATCGGGGTGGCCCAGGCCGCGTTTCTGGCGCGCTTTCGCGAGCTGGCGCACGAATAGGCCCGTCCTTTTTTCGGCACATGGGCGTTTCACGAGCAAGGTAACGGAACTCAAATGATGCCAAGCGAGACCGAAATGCGTGACAGCGAATGTTCCTTTGGCACCCAGCCCACCAGCAGCCTCGGCCGCGCCAAGGATGGCGCTGTGCATGTGTGCCCATTGAGCGCTCTGCCCGAGGTGGTGGTGCGCCACCAGGCGTCGCACTTGCTCACCTGCCTGCAGGATGCGGTGCTGGTGGAGACGCCCCACCCGATCTTGCCCGATCGACACCTGCGCTTGCACATCCATGACATCTGCGAGCCACTGCTGGGATGCATCGCCCCCGATGCTGAGCACATGGAGCGGCTCATCGAATTCGCCCGCGATTGGGGCGGGCGGGGGCCAATGGTGGTGCACTGCTGGGCGGGCATCAGCCGGTCAACCGCCGCCGCCTATACGGCGTTGTGCGCCATCAATCCAGGCGTGAACGAGGAGCTCATCGCGCGGCGCCTGCGCGAGGCCTCTCCCACTGCCTATCCCAATCGCCTCATGATCCGCCTTGCCGACGCGGCGCTCCGACGAGGGGGGCGCATGGTGCAGGCGGTCGAAGGCATTGGCCGTGGCGTGGTGGCCGTGGAGGCGGTGCCCTTCTCGCTGCGCGCGGACCACTCAGACCCCAAAGGCCTTGTCTAAATAAAGGCCTTGTCTAAATTGAGCCAGCTACTCGCAGGTGCGATGGACCGCGCCCTGCGCACCCCTCCACGGGAGATGGCGCCCTCCGGGTACCGCGCACGACCTTAGCTCGCGAACGCTGCAGCATCGAGCCCACAGAAATCAGGGATCTGATAGATGCGTGCCCGCGCGTGTCAGATCATAACGAGCCCGAGGCGCATGGCGCGGGCCACGGCATCCGTACGGCCCGTGGCGCCGAGCTTGGCCACGATCGCGGCGACGTGGAACTTGGCCGTGTGCGGCGTAATTTCGAGGCGGCGCGCGATCGCCTTGTTCGAAGCCCCCCGTGCCAGCAGCTCCAGGACCTGTCGCTCGCGCGGCGTCAGGTCGATATTGGCCGGCTCGGCATCGCCTCCCGCATCAAGCGCGATCGCGGTTTCTGTCCCTTCAACGAGGAGATCACGAAACGGCCCCGCCACGACGGTGAGGCCTGCGGTCGCGGCGCTGATCGCGGCAGCAAGCGCCCGCCCGCCGGTGTGTCGCGGCAAGACGCCCGCCGCTCCAGCTTCGAGCGCCTTTGCAGCGCCGTCGCGATCGGTGATCACGATGACGGCGGCATCCTCGTCGTCTTCGGGGCCAGCATCGCGAATGCGCACAGCCGGTATGGCGTCATCCTCGCCCAGGCGCAGCGTCGGGTTGGCGCGCACCAAGGCGCGTGTGCGTTGGGCCAGAACCGGGTCGTCGATCGCGACATCGACGACCACCGGTTGGCGCGAGCGCCCGCCCTCCCCCTCGCGCGCGCTCACGAGTTCGGGCTTGCGCCGATCGTGACTTTGGCCGTCGCGATCCCGCCTGCCCGCACCATCCTGAGCTCGGCGTTCCGGCCGACGCTTTCCGGTGTCAGTCGTGCGTAGAGGCTGCGCACCCCCGGTACTGCCTCGCCATCGAGACTGATGATGACATCACCGACGTGCACGCCGGCGGCGCGTGCGGGTCCATTGGGATCGACGCTGACCACCATGACGCCGCGCCGGCTCGGCAGGGCGTGGGCCTGAGCCAGCGCTTCGTCGAGCCGCAGCGATTGCAATCCGAGCCCGAGGTAGCCGCGGCGGATGCGGCCGTCGGTGAGCAATCTGGGGGCAATTCGCTCAATGGTGGGCATGGGAATGACAAGTGGGCGCCGACGCGGGCCGAGCACCGCCATGCCAAGGGTCGCGCCATCCGCATCGATGACGAGTGCTCCCTCTCTGCGCGGCTCGAGCCGCATGTCGAGGCGCATCAGGCTGTCGATGCTGCCGCCGCGCAGGCTCTGCCAGGCGCCACCTGCGGTCGACACCATGCCGAGGTTGGCGGTGACACCCTCCTTGCCGCGGCCAAGCGCCAGCACGAGCGCGCCGACGCGCACATCCTTGGCGGCGGCACTCGACAACGGGGCAAGCGTGCCGTTGCGCACGCCGATGAGAGCAATATCGGTGGTGGGATCTCGGCCCGTCAGCGTTGCTTGAAGGGTGCGACCATCCCCCAAAAGGAGGGCTATTTCGTCGTCGGCCTCAAGGGCATCGCTGGCCGTGATCACGGCATCTGCCTTCCACGCAAAGCCGCTCGCCACGAGCCGCCCATGCGATAAGACCCCGACAAGGGGATTGGCGAGGCGCTCCACGAGGCCGCTCAAGGCCTGAGACAGCGCCAGTAGGGAATTGGTGGGATCGCTCATTTTCGGGCTCCGAGGTGATCTGTGTTTGCTCAATACTCTCGCAGCCCGACGCCTCCTCCAACTCCCCAGGTGGCTAGGTTGACGCCTCACATGCTGGCATGCCAGTTGCGCCAAGCCTCCTCGTAGCAACGGGTTCGCTCGCCCGCCCGGCCGTACACGACCGACGAGATCTCGCATCGGCTGAGGCCGAGGTCGCGCAGTGTCCGGTCATCGAGCGAGTGCAACAGCTCCACCGTCGCCCGCTTCGCCCGGCGCTGCCAGTAGCGCTGCCACGCCCGGGCGATCCTGTCACCAGCGCCCCCCGCCAGCGTCGCCAAACCTCGTCCGCCCGTCGCAATTTGATAAGCGCGCGTCATGAGCCTCTCCTTCGTTTTTTGCCGGTCTCGGCCGGCGCTTGCGATGGGCGGAATATGGAGGAGGTCCACTGACACCCTGCTGTCAGTAGGTCTGACAGGCTCCTGACATGGTGGTGTCAGGAGCGCTAGTTTAGAACAGCCCTGCCCCGCATCGAGCTCAGCAGGTGAAGCGTGCGCCGCGCCGACCGACTGTTCGAAATCATCCAGTTCATGCGCCGCCAGGACTTGGTGCGCGCCCGCGATCTCTCCAGCGCGCTCGAGGTCTCCGAGCGCACGATTTATCGCGACATCCAAGATCTCGTGACGAGCGGAGTGCCCATCGAGGGCGAAGCCGGCGTGGGCTATGTGCTGA
Organism: Hyphomicrobiaceae bacterium; assembly: GCA_024281145.1. Lineage (GTDB taxonomy): Bacteria > Pseudomonadota > Alphaproteobacteria > Rhizobiales > Hyphomicrobiaceae > AWTP1-13. Next base: position 4,728 of record JAMXLN010000291.1, read on the forward strand.
AGGCCGGCTTCGATTTGCCGCCCCTCATGTTCCGCGAGCAAGAGATCGAGGCCCTCGTGCTCGGCGCCCGCATCGTCCAGTCCTGGGCCGACCCGGAGCTCGCCACCGCCGCCACCGACGTGATCGCCAAGGTGGAGGCGGTCATCCCGGAGCGGCTGCGCGATTACATGGCCAATACGGCCCTGCTTGCCCCTTCACATCATTATATGGAGCCCATCAGTTTCGACATGGCGGACCTGCGCCGCGCCCTGCGCAACCACCTCAACGTGCACTTTCATTATCGCAATGCGATTGCCGAGGCCTCGGAGCGCACGGTGCGGCCGCTGTGCCTCGCCTACTTCGGCCCCGTATGGCTGCTATCCGCCTGGTGCGAGCTGCGGGACGACTTTCGCACCTTTCGCTTGGACCGCATTGAGGAGTTCGTGGTGCAGATCGATCGCTTCCGCGCCGAGCCTGGCAAGACCCTGCATGACTTTCTCAAGCGCGATCAGACCTGGACGCGAGGCTACGGCGCAACCGCCCCCAATGCGTGAGCGCATTATGGCAGGGGTTGGCCCGGCACATTTGTCTCCCCCTCAGGGCGCGTGGAGACGGGGGTCAGGCCAGGTGCGGGGGCTGCGGAGGCGGGCGCGTCCTCGCTCACTGCATGAAGCGGGAGAATGGCGCAAAAGGTGGTGGCAGTGCCATTGCTGTGTAACACCCCACACCAATGCGCGAGCCCATCGTCCGAGGGATCCTGGGTGACGCGATCACCCGGAATGGAAACGGCGCGACCCTCCGGGAACATCATCACGCTGCCATCGGGCTTCAGCTCGTAGCGCGCGGGGCGGCAGTCGTGCCCGCTGCAGCAGGACATGCCGTTGCGTTGGCGATACTTGGTGTAGTCCTGGCCGGTCGGAGCCTCGTGTGCCCGCGGCAAGCCCACGCCTGCTCCCAGCACCGCGCTCGTCAAGCCAACAATGAGAAGAAGCTGCCGAAATCGCATGAGGGCTCTGTCCGCACAGCCCAAACCCCCCGCATAACGACGCAGCGCAGCAAATGTTCCGGACGTTCCACGGCACGCAGGCGGAGCGACCGAGCTCGCTTCGCCCAGCATTAAAGGCCAAGCCATGCGGAGCGCAGGGCTCGCCCGGGCCTCGATCCGGGCGCGCGATCACCAAAGCGTGAGGCCCACGCGTTGGCGCATTGCGCTCCGCTCAGCCCGCCCCCGGTCGGGGTGAGCCCCTTGAGGGTCCTGCCAACAGCGCTGCGGGCGCCCCGCAGCGGCCGCCCTAGACGCCATCCGCGGCCCGCGCCTGCGGCAGCACCAGCTCGTGCACGCTGAAGTCGCGGTTCGCGTCCATCCACAGCCCCGCCGGTTGCCAACCGGCGCCGCGCGCGACCGCTCGAAATTGCTCCACCGAATACTTGTAGGAATTTTCCGTGTGGATGGTCTCGCCCTCAGCGAACGAAAAGGAGCGGCCGAGCACCTGCGCCGTCTGGCGGGCGCGGCTGACCAAGTGCATCTCGATGCGTTTGAACTCCTGATCATAGATGGCGCGATGCGCAAACCGCGCCACATCGAAGTCGCCACCGAGCTCGCGATTGATCCGCTCCAATAGGTTCAAATTGAAGCGAGCCGTCACACCCTTGGCATCGTCATAGGCGGCCACGAGACGCTGCGGATCCTTTTCGAGGTCCACCCCGACAATGAGGCGTGAGGGGGAGCCCAAGACGCGCGCGAAGTGCATGAGCAGGCGTCCGGCATCGGGCGGATCAAAATTGCCGATGGTCGAGCCCGGGAAGAAGCCGAGTTTGCCGTGGGCAAGGACGCGCGCTGGCAACCGCAGCGCTTCCCAGAAGCTGGCGTTGACCGGAATGATGTCAAGACCGGGGAAGCGCAATTCCAGCCGGGCCCAGGCGTCCGAGAGCGCCGAGACCGAGACGTCGATCGGCACGTAGGCGCGCGGGGCGGCGAGCGCTGCCAGCACCAGCTCGGTCTTGCGGCTCGACCCGGAGCCGAACTCGACGAGCACGGCATCGCGCCCACTGGGCCCAGCGATGCTGGGTGCGTGCGCGTGCAAGATCGCAGTCTCGGTGCGCGTTGGGTAGTACTCCTCAAGCCGCGTGATCTCCTCAAAGAGCATGCTTCCCACCGCGTCGTAGAAGTATTGACACGGCAGCCGCTTGCGCGGTGCCGACAAGCCCTTGAGGACCGCTTGGGCAAATTCGTCGAGGGAGCTCGGCTCCGAGCGGACGGCCTGGATCGTCTGTGCACGAGGTGTCATGCGTCGTCAGCCAAGCGAATGCCGGTGAACTGCCAGCGTTGATGAGGATAGAAGAAGTTGCGGTACGTGGCGCGCGAGTGGCCGTCGGGTGTGATGCAGGAGGCGCCGCGCAGGACGTATTGGCCGCACATGAATTTGCCGTTGTACTCACCGAGTGCACCGGCGCCGGCGCGATATCCAGGATAAGGCGCGTAGGCGCTTTGCGTCCACTCCCAGACGTCGCCGAACACCTGCGCGGGCTCGCTTAAGCCGCCTCGCTCCGCCGGCAACGGCCGCAGCGCGCCACAGCCCAACGTATTGCCACCGACGGCCAAACCTTGCGCGGCCGCTTCCCATTCAAACTCCGTTGGCAGACGCTTGCCGGTCCAGCGCGCAAAGGCGTCCGCTTCGAAGTAGCTGATGTGGCTCACCGGGGCGGCGCGATCGACGGGAACGAGGCCGCCAAGCGTCATTTGCCGCCACTCGCCCTGTTCGCCCTCCCAATAGCCGGGTGCGATCCAGCCATTCCTGTTGACCATGGCCCAGCCGTCGGACAACCAGTGGGCCGGCGAGGCGTAGCCGCCATCTGCCATGAACTCCAGCCACTCGGAGTTGGTGACCAACCGGTCGGCCAATCGATAGTCGCCAAGGAGCACCTCGTGGCGCGGACATTCGTTGTCATAGGCGAAGCCCTGTCCCGTGTGTCCGATGCCATGAATGCCGCCAGGAAAATCCAGCCATCGCACCGGGCGCATGCCCTCGCCTGCGCCACGGGACGTGGACGCCGCGGGGCGATAGGCGGGCCGCAACGGCTGCGCTGCAAAGAGCGCCAGGATGTCCGTGAGGATGAGCTCCTGGTGCTGTTGCTCGTGATTGATGCCGAGCTCGATCAGCTCGCCCACCCGCGGATGCCGCTCGGGGACACCGCTCGTGAGCAGGGCCTCGAGCCCGGCGTCGACGTGGCGCCGGTACTGCAAGACTTCATCTAGACTCGGGCGCGTGAGAAGCCCGCGCTTGGGGCGCGGCTGTCGGGGCCCTGCCGCCTCATAGTAGGAATTAAAACAGTAGCCGAAACGCTCATCGAGGCTGTGGAAGCCGGCGAGGTGCGGCTTGAGCACGAAAGTCTCGAAGAACCAGGTCGTGTGGGCAAGATGCCACTTGGTGGGGCTGGCATCGTCCATCGGCTGGACGACTTGGTCTTCGGCGCTGAGAGGCTCCGCGAGCGCGCGGGAGAGCCGTCGCGTCTCCCGCAGACGCTCAGCCAGCGGTAAGACACCAGCTCTGTCGCTGGGAGCATCGATGGTGGCTGTCACAGCAGAACTGCCCTCTGCGCTCTCTTGGCCTACCGCAGCTTGCCTCGGTGAATGCACGGACGCGTCCCCGGTTCCAAGAACGTC
>JAMXLN010000292.1 GCA_024281145.1 Hyphomicrobiaceae bacterium
CACAGTCGGCTCACCGTCTGACGGGACTGGGCGAAACCCACCACTTCGTGATCGTGACTGACGGTCTCGAGCGCCGTCACGTCGTCGGCCGTTCGCGCGCGGGTAAGCCGAACCTCGCGTGGGGCAGCGCGCAAGCTTTCGCGCAGGCGGTCAAGCGAGGCGAAGTCGAGATCGCGGTTGCGCCACTGCAGCGACTTGACGGGTTCGAAGGTGTGGGTCTCGAGCCGGTCGATCACATCGGAGGAGAGCGCCCCCACCGCGCCGGTCACGCCGAACGTCCCGTCGTTCATATGGCGGCCGGCGCGGCCGGCGATCTGGCCCAGCTCACCTGGAGTGAGTTCGCGATGCACCTGCCCGTCGAACTTGCGCACGCCGGCGAACGCCACGTGATCAACGTCGAGGTTCAGCCCCATGCCGATGGCATCGGTGGCAACGAGGAAATCCACGTCACCCGACTGATAGAGCGCAACCTGCGCGTTGCGCGTGCGCGGGCTCAAGGCTCCCAGCACCACCGCCGCGCCGCCGCGCTGGCGACGGATGAGCTCGGCGATGGCGTAGACCTCGGAGGCGGAAAACGCCACCAAGGCGCTGCGTGGCGGCAACCGCGTGATCTTCTTCTCGCCAGCGTAGCTGAGCTTTGATAGGCGCGGCCGCGAGATGAAATTGGCGCCTGGAATGAGATCGCTGATCGCCTCCCGCATGGTCTGAGCGCCGAGCAGCAGCGTCTCGTGCCTGCCCCGTACGTGCAGCAGGCGGTCGGTGAACACGTGGCCGCGCTCCGGATCGGCGGCCAGCTGCACCTCATCGATGGCCAGGAAATCGACGTCGGCGTGACGCGGCATGGCCTCGACCGTGCACACCCAATAGCGCGCCCGCTCCGGCTTGATTTTTTCCTCGCCGGTAATGAGGGCGACGCGATCCGCTCCGGCGCGGGCCGCAATCTTGTCGTAGACTTCGCGCGCCAGCAGGCGCAGCGGCAGTCCAATGAGCCCGGTCTCGTGACCCAGCATGCGCTCGATCGCCAGATGCGTCTTGCCCGTATTGGTAGGCCCAAGCACGGCCGTAACGTTGCGGATGCGGGCGGCGAGGTCGAGGCTCATTCGCAAATGTCCTCAAAGTGCGACCTGGATGTGGCGGCAGGCATTGCAGAGTGGTGTGACAAGATCAAGGGGCGGGGGCAAAAAAACCCCGGCCGCGGGCCAGCTCGCAAATACCCGCTTGCCAAGGCCATCATTCGCTCTCAACGCCGGCCTCCGCCTCGCCGCCATTGCCGTTGCCATCCTCGGGCACGCGCTCGACGGACACGACCTTCTCGCCTTCCTCGGTCTTGAATATGCGGACACCTTGGGTGTTGCGTCCGGCGATGCGCACGTCGTCCACCGGCACACGGATGAGCTTGCCGGCGTCGGTGACCAGCATGATCTGGTCGCTCTCTTCCACGGCAAACGAGGCCACCAGCGGGCCGTTGCGCTCGTTCACGATCATGGCGACGATGCCTTTGCCGCCACGGCCGGAGATGCGGTAGTCGTAGGAGGAGGATCGTTTCCCGAATCCGCGATTGGACACGGTCAGCACAAACTGCTCGCGCGCGGAGAGCTCGGCGTACCGCTGCGGCGAGAGCTCGACGGCTTCGGCGCCCTCTTCTGCTTCCGCCTCCGCCTCAGCCGCAGCTTCTGCAAGCTCGGCGCCCTGCGAGCGGCGCACGGCCAAGGCCTGTTTGAGGTAGGCGGCGCGCTCGCCGGCGGAGGCCTCGGCATGGCGCAGGATCGCCATGGAGATCACCGTGTCGGCCTCTTCAAGCCGGATCCCGCGCACGCCTGTGGAATCGCGGCCCTTGAACTGGCGCACGTCCCCCACGGGGAAGCGGATGCAACGGCCCTGGGCGGTGGTCAGCAACACGTTCTCATCCGGAGCGCAGACCGCCACCCGCACGATGCGATCGCCCTCATCGAGCTTCATGGCGATCTTGCCGTTGCGGTTGATGCTTTCGAAATCGGCGAGGCTATTGCGCCGTACGCTGCCGGCCATGGTGGCGAACATGAGCTCGAGTGCACCCCAGGTCTTTTCGTCCTCAGGCAGCGGCAGGATCGACGTGATGCTCTCGCCCTCCACGAGCGGCAGCAGGTTGACCAGCGCCTTCCCGGTCGATTGCGGTGTCGCCGCCGGCAGCCGCCACACCTTCATTCGGTAGACCATACCGCGCGAGGAAAAGAATAACACCGGCGTATGCGTGGAGGCGATGAAGATCTGCGTCACCACGTCCTCCTCGCGCGTTGCCATGCCGGCACGGCCCTTGCCGCCCCGGCGCTGAGCGCGATAGGTGGAAAGCGGTACGCGTTTGATGTAGCCGCGATGACTGACGGTGACGACCACATCCTCGCGCTGGATCAAGTCCTCGTCCTCGACCTCACCTTCCATTTCCACGATCTCGGTGAGCCGCGGCGTGGCGAACTGCGCCTTGATGTCGGCGAGCTCTCCCTTGATGATGTCGACGATGCGGGCCCGTGAAGAGAGAATGTTCAAGTACTCCTTGATTTCTTCCCCAAGCTTCTTGAGCTCGTCGCCGATCTCGTCGCGCCCGAGCGCGGTCAGTCGCTGCAGGCGCAGATCGAGGATAGCACGGGCCTGCTCGTCGGACAGGCGGATGGTGCCTGAGGCGGCAATGCGGTGACGCGGATCGGCGATGAGCTCCACCAGCGGGCCGATGTCCTTGGCCGGCCAGTCGCGCGTCATCATCTGCTCGCGCGCTTCGGCCGGGCTCGGCGCGGCGCGAATGAGCCGGATCATCTCATCGATGTTGGCCACCGCGACGGCGAGACCCACCAACACGTGGGCCCGCTCGCGCGACTTCGCCAGCAGATGCTTGGTGCGCCGGCTCACCACTTCCTCGCGGAAGCCGGTGAAGGCGACGATCATGTCGCGCAGATTGAGCTGTTCGGGCCGACCGCCATTGATCGCCAGCATGTTGGCGCCAAAGGTCGTCTGCAGGTCGGTGAAGCGCCAGAGCTGGTTCAGAACCACATCGGCAATGGCGTCGCGCTTCAACTCGACCACGATGCGCATGCCCTCGCGGTTGGTTTCGTCCCAGACCCCGGATATGCCCTCAAGCTTCTTCTCGCGCGCAAGCTCGGCAATCTTCTCGACCAACACACGCTTGTTCACTTGATAGGGGATCGCCGTGATGATCAGGGCCTCGCGATCCTTGCGGATTTCCTCGGTGTGCACCTTGGCCCGCAGCAGGATGGAGCCGCGTCCGCGGTGATAGGCGGCAGCAATGCCGGCCCGGCCCAAGATCATGGCCCCCGTCGGGAAGTCCGGCCCGGGCACGATCTGGACCAGCTCATCCAGTGTGATTTCGGGGTTATCGAGTTGGGCGATGCAGGCGTCGATGACCTCGCCCAGGTTGTGCGGCGGGATGTTGGTGGCCATGCCCACGGCGATCCCGCCCGAGCCGTTCACCAACAGGTTCGGGAACTTGGCCGGCAGGACGGTCGGCTCCTGCAGGCGGTCGTCATAGTTGCTGCGGAAATCGACCGTGGACTTGTCGAGGTCGTCCAGCATGTACTGGGCGATCTTCGATAGGCGCACCTCGGTGTAGCGCTCGGCCGCGGGCGGATCGCCGTCCACCGAGCCGAAGTTGCCCTGGCCATCGACCAGGGGGACGCGCATGGAGAAGTCCTGCGCCATCCGCACGAGCGCATCGTAGATCGCAAGGTTCCCGTGCGGATGGAAATCGCCCATGGTGTCGCCGACCACCTTTGACGACTTCATGTGCTTCTTATTCCAGTCGAGCCCCAACCGGTGCATGGCGTAGAGGATGCGCCGGTGCACAGGCTTGAGGCCGTCGCGAACGTCGGGCAAAGCGCGCGACACGATCACGCTCATGGCGTAATCGAGATAGCTGCGCTTCATCTCCTCGGTGATCGACACCGGCCGAATGTCGCTGCCGCCCTTGCCAGAGGGTGCGCCCGCGCGCACGGAATTGTTGTCGTCTGCCACTGAGTACCCGCCTAAGGTTGCATTGCTTGAGCTTGCATGTGCCTAGGATCGATCTACGTCGGGCACTTTGAGCCGTAGTAGTTCTGCATGTGCCCGGTGCAACTCCCAGGGTGGATCTCCCAGGGTGCATCCGCCCCGCGGTGCATGTGCCTTTCTGCCTCTCCCGAGGCGCAATTACTCAAGCCGCGGGGAAAGCCGAAAAATCCCGCCATCGCTCCCTCGCGCAAGGGCGCCTCGCCCGGGTCGACCGGGGCGCGCCCCACCTGGCCCCGCGTTGATACAGCAGGCCATCCCGGGGGGCAATCCCATGCCATCGGCGCGAGCTCGCGCCCAATCAACAAGGGCACGTCTTTCGGCCATGCATTGCGCGCCATTTGGCACCTGTCGGGCAATCCTCGGGCAGCTCTGGCAATTTGGGCCCGGCGCCTCGGCGCCGAGCAAAGCTCCTCGGTGCGCCGGCCCCGTTGTTGCGATGACCCTTGCCTCGCCCGTCACCCCCCGCTATCGCAGGGATCGGCCGAGGCTTCAGGAAAGGACCTCTCATGTCCAGATGGCTCCCCGCTCTGCTTCTGACGGCGGCGCTAGCGCTGCCCGCACCAGCCCAGACGCAGGACCCGCCAAACAAGGAAACCGCCAAGCCGGCCATTCCGCCCAACACCTTTTTCAGGGGCCAGACGTCGAGCCAGTACCTGGCGGCGGAGCAGCTGATCGGCGCCAAGGTCACCAACAAGGACGGCCAGACCATCGGTACGATCAGCGATCTGATCATCGGTTCAGGTGACAAGATCGACGGGGTCCTATTGAGCGTGGGTGGGGTGTTGGGCGTCGGCGACAAGAAGATCGGGGTGCGTCTCGGCGCCCTCAAGCTGTCGAGAACCGACGGCAAGCTCGCCGTCTCCCTGCCCGGCGCCAGCAAAGAAATGCTGGGCGCGGTGCCGGCCTACGAGAAGGCCAGCACAACCTTGAAGAAATGAAGAGAAATGACCTGCCGCAGTGCGGATCGGTCCCATCCGGCAGGCGTGTAGGTGGAGCGATCCCGGTCACGGCGGGGCCTGGGCCAGCGCGCGAGGGCGTCCGTCCGAGTTGGCGCGGTATTGGTTTGAGGTTTAGCGGTCATCCTCGGCCCTCCCTCAACGGTCGCGTGCGGCACGCAACAGGCAGGCAAGCGGGACGGCAGCCGCCGCGGTAAAGGCCATCATGTAGAAGGCGTTGACATAGCCGATCATCGCCGCCTGGCGTTCAATCTCGTTCGACAATCTGGTGAGACCGATCACCGTCTCCGGGTCCCACAGTTGCGGCAGACCCTGCAGCATGAAGACCTTCTGGAAGGGTGAAATGAATTCCGTCAGCCGCGCATAGTTGCTGCTGGTTGAGCGAACCAGCACGAGGATTGAGAGCGAGATGAACAAGCTCGATCCGAAATTGCGCATCATTGTGAAGACGGCGGCACCTTCAGTGATTTGGTGTTGTGGCAGTGTGGCAAAGGCCAGCATGGTCATGGGCGTAAAGGCAACGCTCTGCCCAAGACCCATCAGGAAATTGCTCCAAAATACCTCAGAATCCGTAAGGTTGATGTCGAACTGTGCCATCCAGTAACCGCCGATCGCCTGGATCGCGAGGCCCGCGCCGACGGCAAAACGCGGGGCAACGCGCGTCAGCTTGACGATGAAGAAGAAGGCAGTCCAGTTGCCGATCCCGCGCGCGGCGATCAGCGAGCCGATCACGTTGTCCGGATAGCCCCTCAGATCGTGCAGCAGGCTCGGAAACAGGGTCAGGCTCGTGAAGTTCATGGTGCCCATCACGAAAGCGATGAGCGTGCCCACCGCAAAGTTGCGGTCAAGCAGCAGGCGCGGGTTGAGGAATGGCTTCTCCACGGTCAGGCAGTGCACGGCAAAGATCCAAAACGCAAGCGCGCCGATAACAGCCCACAGCACGATCTCGCGGGAATCGAACCAATCGAGCCTCTGGCCGCGATCGAAGATCAGCTGCGCCGAGAGCACCGCGATGGAGAGGGCCAGAAAGCCGATCCAGTCGAAATGCACCGGCTTGCGCTCAGTGCGATCGGCCAGAGCGAACCAGATGCACACCAGCGTGCACATGCCTGGTGGCACGATCATGAAGAAGGCGGCGCGCCAATTGTAGGCTTCGGTCGCGATGCTGCCGAGGATCGGTCCGAGGACGGGGCCAAACACAGCCCCCACACCCCACATCACCAGCGCCAGCGGCTGCAGGTGTCGCGGAAAGGTGCCAAGCAAGATGGCTTGACCCATTGGCATGATCGGGGCGCCGCAGAGACCCTGAGCGACGCGTGCCATCACGAGCGCCTCGAGACTGTTGGCAATGCCGCACAGGAAGGAGGCGGTGGTGAAGCCCAGCACCGTGAAGAACATGGTGTTGCGCCAGCCCAATCGATTGGCAAGCCAACCGGTCATGGGCGTGGCGATGGCGGTAGCCACCAGGTTCAGCGTGACCACCCAGGAGATCTCGTCCTGCGTGGCCGAAAAGGTGCCACGCATCTGCGGCAACACCAGATTGGCGAGCGTCACCGTCATGCCAAAGAGCATGTTGGAGAGCTGCACCATCAGCAGCACGAGCCATTGCCGGCCGCTCAGGCTGAAGAGGCCGCCGTGCGCGGCTGTAGCGGTCACCGGTGGCGTTTCCTCGCTCGTCCGTCGGGATCTTCTGGGACCCTCCCGCGCGCTCCTTATAGCAGATCCGGGCGCGGGCCGACGGAAACGAGGCGGGCTACTTGGCGGGGCACTTGGCGAGGCCCTCTGCTGTCGCGCAGGCACCAAAATTGGCTCGGGCCCGCAAAGCTACCGCCCTTTCAGGCGTCAACGATATGGTCTTGCCCGAAGGCGATGGTGGCGCGGGTGCCCTCGCCGGGCGAGCTCTCGATGCTGAGGCCAACGCCGTTGGCCGCCGCCAGCGCCCGCGTCAGCGGCAGGCCGAGCCCGAGGCTCGCACCATCGCCCCGAAGCCGTCCTGCGGGGCTCGGGTTGGCCCACGGTGCCAGAGCTCCATTCGTGGCCATGCCGGGACCGGTATCGGCCACGCAGATGTCGAGCCCCGCGCCGACGCGGCCGACCGCAATGGTCACGCGGTCGCCGCTCCGGGCGAACTTGATGGCGTTGGCGAGCAGGTTGAGCAGCATCTGCTTGAGGCTCAACTCGTCGGCAACCACGCGCGGAAGGTCCGGCGCGAACTCGGCCAACAGCACAAGGCCCGCCCGCTCGGCGAGCGGACGCACCACCGTGAGGCAGCTCTCCACCACGCGAGCGGGCTCGAGTTCGGCCACCGCAAGGGGCGGCACCAGCGAGCGGGTGGGCTCGGCGCGCAACAGGCTGTCCACCACGCCGAGCCCATGGCGTGCGCTCTCGTAGATATCACGCGCGTAGCCCTTGTAGCGCGCGCTCGCGAGCGGACCGAAGTGTTCATCCTTGAGGATCTCGGCGTAGGCGATAACGGCGCTGAGCGGCGTGCGCAGCTCGTGCGCCAGCCAGGCATCGAGCGCCACGGGAAGCGGCTCGGCACCGGCGCGCGGTTCCCGTTGCAAGGGAGGCACCTCAAGCCCCGTGACGCGGACGATGGCGCCCGCGGCGGTGTCGGCCTCGAGCGCGCATCGCAGCTCCAACAGGCCGCGCGCCGTCCAGAACGTCAGCGTCTCGCCATCTCGTGCGACATCGACACCGCCGGCCAGGAGCTCGCGCAGGCGCTTAAGGGCCGGCATGGCCGCGTCAAGGACGACGGGCGCTCGCACGTTCAGGGGCTCGCAACCCCACGCCCGCCATCCCGCCGCGTTGGCCGCAACGAGATTGCCCGAGCCCGCATCGATCGTGAATTGCGGGACCTCAGCGCCAGCGCACGCGGCCCGCTCCTCGTGGAAGAGGCCGCGGTTTGGGCGATCGGTGTGCGGGCACATGGGCCTGGCGGGCCTAGCTCAGATAGAGAATCACCAAGTGCACCTGCTTAACGTGAAGGGCAGCCCTGCGCCATTGGAGAGGCGCGCGAAAGTGGCACTCTCCTGTTCGCAACCCCTGGAAGTTGTGGGGGAAACGCGTGGGGGGCGCATGCCAGCGCCCGACCGGCATTTCGCGGCCAGTAGGTTTCTCTGCCTGGGGGACAGTTCCCCCTCGCTTGCCCGGCGGCTTGGCAGGATCTAGCAATCGGCCAGCAACACTGGGCGAGCACTTGGGGCCAGCATTTGGGAACGGCACTTGGGGCCAGCACTTGGGAACGGCACTTGGGAACAGGACTTGGAGGGGGGCACGGTTGGGTCCGTTGGGGGCAGCCCCTTGCGTCCGGGCGGTCTGTGGGCGGCCGAACCTGGCACCGGAGCCTATGAACCCAGGTTTTGTGAACCCAGGTTTTGTGAACCAAGTCTCGTGAGCCCAGTCTCGTGAACCAAGTCTCGTGAACCCAGTCTCGTGAACCAAGTCTCGTGACCCAAGTCTCGGAGGGGACCG
>JAMXLN010000293.1 GCA_024281145.1 Hyphomicrobiaceae bacterium
CCGGAAAACGTGGAGATCTCGCTGCGCGAGAGCCCGAACGTGGTCGGCGCGCTCTATCGTGAGCAAGCCGCGCGCTACACCATCGATCTGGTGCGCGGTGAGCTCCTGCCCACGGCACAGCTGGAAGCCAACTACGCCAAGCGCTTTGACGATACGCCCGGGCTTGACTCCACCGAGACCGGCAGCTTCACAGGCAGACTGACTGTCCCCTTCTACACCGGCGGCGAAGTGCAGGCCCGCGTGCGGCAGGCCAAGCAGACCCACATCCAGCGTCTGCAGGAGATTGAACAAGCGCGTACCGAAACGCAGGCCAATGTGGTCACAGCTTGGGCGCAGCTACAGGCCGCGAAGGCGGCCGTGGAATCGGACCAGACAGCCGTCGACGCCAACCGGATTGCACTCGCTGGCGTGCGCGAGGAGGAGCGCGTGGGGCAGCGTACGTTGCTTGACGTGCTGAACGCCGAGCAAGAACTGCTGAACGCCGAGGTCAACCTTGTCACCGACCAACGCAACGTGGTGGTGGCATCCTACACCGTTCTCTCCACCATCGGCCGGCTGGACTCGCAGGAGCTTAACCTGGCGTCGCTCGTCTACGACCCGGACGCGCACTACCACGACGTGCGCAACAAGTGGTTCGACATCTCCGTTACGCACTCCGATGGCCGTCACGAGGTCATCGATGCCGCCCCGCCACCTCACGCGCCGGCAAAATAACGGCGCACCCCGTTGCTTTGCTTGGGAGCCGACGCACCGGCGCGCAATGCCGTGCGCCATCGCCTTGCGGTCGACGCACCTGGTGCGGCGCGCATGCCTCCGCTATAGAGAGCTGGGGCCGACAAGTTAAACATGTCGTTTGGAACCGGTCCGCTTCTGGACCGCGACGCGGGCCGCGGCATGGAAGTGAGGTTGGGTATGACGAAGTCAGATGCGACCGGGGCTATGAGCCTCGAGGAGATCCTCGCGCAAATAAAGAGGAGCGTGGCAGGGGAGGCGAGCCCGGCCAGGACAGGAGGGGCGGCGAGCACCGGCGGGGAGGCGAGCAGTCGCCCCGTTGACGGGGGATTGTCGGCACGGCTGGCGGGCGTGCTCAAGGATGCGGGCAGTGCCGCGCCCCCTGACGACGACGCCGAGCTGCTGGCGGAGGGTGAAACGGCCCACGCGCCAGCGGCGACCGCTCCGGCCACGCTCACGGGGGGCCGCCAAGCCGCGGACCCCCTGTGGTTTCTGCGCCAGCCGGCGGGCTCAGCGCCGCAAGACGGCACGCCCGCACAGGCGCCCCCCGAGGCGGGAGCAGCGTTGCAGGACAGCGAAATCAGGCTTTCGCGGCCGCAGGATCTGCGCCCCTCTCTGCCACCGCTCTTTGGGGAGGAAGCACCATCTCCTGCTCGGACGTCCGGGGCCGAGCCCGAGCCGAGCCCTGCGCAGTCCGCGTCACCCGGCCATACGGCGGCTCCTGCCCAGGACAACATTCACACAGCCAAGACGCAGCCCCTGATGCCCGCACCCGACCTGGCAGACGAGAGCCCTGACGACGGCGGCTCGCCGGAACCCGGGCCAGCGGCTGCAATGCAAGCCGTGGCCCAGGCCGCGGCCGCCTTAGCCGTGCCCTCAGCGGAATCGCCCACTGTCGAGGCCAAGCTCGGTGGCCAGCCGCAGCCACAGGCTGCATCGATGGCGTCGCCCACTCCGCTTGCCGAGCCCGCCGGCGTCACGTCGACATCACCTGGCGCAGGCCCACAGGCGCGCACCCTCGAACAGGTCATTGGCGAGCTGCTCGAACCTGTGATCCGCCAGTGGCTCGAGGCCAACCTGCCGCGCCTCGTCGAGGAGGTCGTGCGCAAAGAGGTGGCGCGTGCCCTCGCCGTCGAGCGCCCCACGTCCGTGGTGTGATGCGGCCCCAACCTGGCGCCCGCGCCCCGCATCCCCAACACGTGACCCGTCAAGAAATGCTCGAGAAAACCTATCACTCAACTGACATCGAAGCGCGCATACACGCGGCATGGATGAAGGCCCAAGCCTTCAAGGCAGGCCGGCCAGAGCGCGCCAGGGCGGAGCCCTACGCGATCGTCATCCCCCCGCCCAATGTAACAGGCTCGTTGCACATGGGGCACGCCCTCAACAATACGTTGCAGGACGTGCTCTGCCGGTTCGAGCGCATGCGCGGCAAGGACGTCTTGTGGCAACCGGGCACGGACCACGCCGGCATCGCGACGCAGCTTGTGGTCGAGCGCCAGATGATGGAGCGACAAGAGCCTGGGCGCCATCAAATTGGTCGCGACAAATTCATCGAGAAGGTGTGGGAGTGGAAAGCCGAGAGCGGCGGGACCATCGTCAATCAACTGCAGCGGCTTGGCGCCTCGTGCGATTGGAGCCGCGAGCGGTTCACCATGGACGAGGGCTTGAGCAGGGCCGTGCTCAAGGTATTCGTCGATCTTTACAAGGCGGGCTTGATCTACAAAGACAAGCGCCTCGTCAACTGGGACCCGGAATTCCAAAGCGCCATCTCCGACCTTGAGGTCGACATGGTCGAGGTCAAAGGGTACCTGTGGCATCTCAAGTATCCGCTCAAAGACGACCCCACACGCTTCATCGTCGTCGCCACCACGCGACCGGAAACGATGTTGGGTGACACGGCGGTGGCCGTACATCCCGACGACGCGCGCTACATGGACCTGGTGGGCAGGACCGTTGTGCTGCCGCTGGTCGGACGTGAAATCCCGATCATCGCCGATGCGTATTCGGATCCCGAAAAGGGTTCCGGCGCAGTCAAGATCACGCCGGCGCATGACTTCAACGACTACGAGGTAGGCAAGCGCCACGCGCTTCCGCTGATCAACATCTTCGACGCAAGCGCGAGCTTGAACGACAACGTTCCCAGTCAGTACCGCGGACTCGACCGGTGCACCGCGCGCAAGCGCGTCATCGCCGATCTGGAGGCGTTAGGGCTCGTTGCCAAGATTGAGCCCAATACGCACCCCGTACCCCACGCGCAGCGTGGCAGCGCCGTAGTGGAGCCCTGGCTGACCGACCAGTGGTACGTCAACGCCGCAGAGCTGGCCAAGCGCGCCATCGCCGCCGTCGAGGCGGGTGACACAAGGATCATCCCGAAGAGCTGGGAGAAAACTTACTTCGAGTGGATGCGCAACATCCAACCTTGGTGCATCTCGCGGCAGATCTGGTGGGGTCATCAAATTCCCGCTTGGTATGGCCCCGATGGCAAGGTCTTCGTTGCCGAAGCCGAAGCAGCCGCGGTGACCGCAGCTGCGGCCCATTACGGGCAGAACGTTGCCCTCACGCGCGATCCAGACGTGCTCGACACCTGGTTCTCCTCGGCGCTGTGGCCATTCTCCACGTTGGGCTGGCCCGAGCGAACGGCGGAGCTCGCCCGCTTCTATCCAACCAGTGCTCTCGTCACGGGCTTCGATATCATCTTCTTCTGGGTCGCGCGCATGATGATGATGGGCCTCCATTTCCTGGAGGAGGTCCCGTTCCATGATGTCTACATCCACGCCCTCGTGCGCGACGAGAAGGGCGCCAAGATGTCGAAGACCAAGGGCAATGTCATGGATCCCCTGGTGCTCATCGACAAGTATGGTGCCGATGCGCTGCGCTTCACGCTGGCGGCCATGGCCGCACAGGGCCGCGACATCAAGCTGTCCACGCAGCGCATCGAGGGATACCGGAACTTCGCGACCAAGCTGTGGAATGCGGCGCGCTTTGCGGAGATGAACGAGTGCGTGCGCCAGAAAGAATTTGATCCGGGCGCGGTCAGGCAAAGCATCAACCGCTGGATCGCCGGTGAAGTCGAACGCACCTCGGCCGCCGTTACCGACGGCATCGTGTCCTACAAGTTCAACGAGGCAGCGACGGCGGTCTACGAGTTCACCTGGGGTACCTTCTGCGATTGGTACCTGGAGCTCGCCAAACCCATCCTCACCGGCAACGACGAGACGGCCAAGGCGGAGACGCGCGCGACCACCGCCTGGGCACTCGACCAGGTCCTTAAGCTGCTGCACCCGTTTATGCCGTTCATCACCGAGGAGCTGTGGGCGCGTCTCGTCGAGGTGGGCATCGAGCGTGAAAACCTGCTGTGCATCAGCTCCTGGCCGGCATTTGCCGGGCTGGCCAACAAGGAGGCGGATGAGGAGATCGGCTGGCTCGTCAAGCTCGTCAGCGAGGTGCGCTCGGTCCGTTCGGAGATGAACGTGCCGGCCGCCGCCAAGATCCCGTTGCTTCTGGTGGGGGCGTCCAAGACGACGCGCGCGCGCGCCGAACAGCACGAGGAGACGATCGCACGGTTGGCGCGGCTGGCTGGCATTTCCGTCGCCAAGATGCCGCCCAAGGGCGCCGCGCAGATCGTACTGGGCGAAGCAATTGCGGCCTTGCCCCTCGCCGGCGTCATCGACACGGAGGCCGAGCGGGCCCGTCTCAAGCGCGAGATGGAGAAATGTGCGGCTGAGATCCGCAAGATCGACACCAAGCTCGCCAACGCCAGCTTCGTTGCCAAGGCGCCACCTGAGGTGGTGGAGGAAAATCGCGAACGCAGAGCTGCCCTCGAGGCAACCGAGCACAAGTTGCAAGCCGCACTGAAAAGGGTCGAAACGGCACTCTAGCTGGCAGCGATGGCTGGGGGCCATCGTTGGCAGTTCGCGCCACGTGCGGCCTTGCCTTATGGGCGAGCGCTCGCGTCAGCCTGCCGCAGGGGCGGAGCATGGCCAAGACAGGGCCCAGCGGTGGTGTGGCCCTGGCGGCGGTCGAGGGTGAGCACGGTACACTCGGGCTCCCACGCCGGTGACATCCCCGACGCGGGTCCGCCTTTGGGTTGGTGCACCCCAAGGAGACCCCAAAACGCCGCTCCGAGCAATAAACTGGCGACGCCGCCCACGATTGCCCCAGCGACGGCGACGCGTCGACCTGGCCCGTCGGGTCCTGCGCGAGCAATCCCCTCCACAGCCAAGCCCGCTTGCCCACCCGACCGTCGTCGCAACGGCCGTTCCCCGCCAACCATGCTCGACCTCGCAATTCCCGCTCTTGCCCAAGGTCTTGCCAACCAAGCTCAGTCTGGGGTTCGTGCGCGCCCCAGGCAAGCGCCGCACGCCCGCACCCAAGACGAGCACAGCACTTATCCACAACGAAGAGATACGCTAACGCTGGGCAATCCCGCAGCGTGCCCGCGGGGCGCAGGAGAGGAGAGCGGTAGGGATGGCAGGCAACACCGACCTTGGAGGCCGAATCGCGCTCGTGACGGGCGCCTCGCGCGGCATAGGCAAAGCAATCGCTCTCGCGTTGGCCCAGGCCGGCGCCGACGTGGCGGTGAACTATCGCGAGCGCGCAGCGGATGCTCTGGTCGTGGCAGATAGGGTGCGCGACCTCGGCCGTCGCACCTTGACCGTTCGCGCCGACGTCTCGGACAACAGCGCGGTTAAGTCCATGATCGACGCCATCGCCGGTGAGCTCGGTGGCGTGGACGTGCTCGTCAACAATGCAGGAATGGCCATTCGCCGGGGGCTTGACGATCTCACCGAAGCCGACTTCGACCGCACCATCGCCGTCAACCTGAAATCCGCCTTCCTTTGCACACAGGCGGTCCTGCCCAACATGCGCGCTCGGCGCTGGGGTCGCATCGTCAACATCTCCTCGGGCGCTGCACGCGGAGCCGGTGTGGTGGGCCTGCACTACAACGCCTCCAAAGCCGGCATGGAGGGTCTCACGCGAGGCTATTCGGCCCGCCTCGCAAAGGAGGGTATCACTGTCAATGCGGTCGCGCCGTCGCTGATCGAAACCGACATGTCGCCGGGCCGACCGGAGGTTGCCGCGCGCATTCCCCTGGGACGCCTGGGCCTCCCCCACGAGGTCGCACAGGCGGTGCTGATGGTGGTCGCCAACGCCTACATGACCGGTCAGACCGTCCAGGTTAACGGCGGCTTGCACTTCAATTGACTGAATTACACCGCCCCACCAAACGGGCACTTGCGTTTGGGTTAGGCCGTGCATCGGGCACCCCTGATGCGCTCGCCGCGACCGCCCCGTTGGAGGTCGCCGAGACGTCAGCGCCCGTCCCACTCCCGCAAGGGTGCCTTCGCTCACGAGCTGGTGCGCACCGAGGCCTTCTGGCAGCAGTGCCTTGGCTTATCGCAACCACCCCGATGGGGTGGGCCCCGGCACGAGGTCTCTGCCCTGCAGCCCATTCGCCAATGCTCATCGACCAGGCGGCCGTACAGGGTGCTCGCAAAATTGCCCCACGCCCCCTCGTTCAATGGTGCCATCGCGCTTGCCAAGAGCCTGCGGCAGCGTCCATGCTGGATTGGTTGCATGAGACAAGAAACAACAACGGCATTCGTCCCTCACGCGCTTGCCCGACACTGCGCATGCCAGAACGGTGCTGAAGCGAGGATCCACATGCTCCAGCGCTTGTCGATCGGGGTCCTTGCCCTCGCCGCCCTTGTGCTCCAGACGAGCGCTGCGCTCGCCCAACAGCAAGGCGGCACGCTGCGCATGTACATCTGGGACAACCCGCCCAGTGCCTCGATTCATGAGGAGGCTACGGTCTCCACGGTGACCCCGTTCATGAGTCTCTTCAACAACCTTGTCCTCTTCGATCAGCACGAGAAGCTCAACAACTCCGACAATATCCGTCCCGAACTCGCCACCAGCTGGACTTGGAATGCCGAGAAGACGCGGCTCACGTTCAAGTTGCGCGAGGGCGTCAAGTGGCACGACGGGGCGCCCTTCACTGCCAAAGATGTCGCCTGCACGCTCGAAAAACTGCAGGACAAGGCAGCCGACAAGTTCCGCAAGAACCCGCGCGCGGTTTGGTGGCACAATCTCAAGCAAGTCGTGGTCAACAGCGACCACGAGGTGACCTTGGTGCTCGGCCGTCCGCAGCCCTCGTTCCTCTCCTTCTTCGCCACCGGTTATACGCCGATCTATCCCTGTCACGTATCGGCCGCGCAAATGCGCACCAGACCGGTGGGCACGGGCCCCTTCAAATTCGTCGAGTTCAAGAGCAACGAATCGGTCAAGGTCGTGCGCAATCCGGACTACTGGCGTCCGGGCCACCCTTACCTCGACGGCATCGACTGGCGCATCATCTCCAACCGCTCCACGCGCGCCCTGGCTTTCGTCGCTGGCGAGTTTGATATGACCTTCTCGCTCGATCTCACCGTCGCTTTGATGAAGGATGTCCAAGCGCAATTGCCGAACGCCATCTGCGAGCTGCAGCCGACCAACAATTCCTTCAACCTGCTCATCAATCGCGAAGTCGCGCCCTTCAATAATCCCCAGATCCGCTCCGCACTTGCCTTAACCCTCGACCGCAAGGACTTCATCGACATCATCACCGACGGCAAGGGCAAGATCGGCGGCGTCATGCTGGCTGGACCCGAAGGCCTTTGGGGGATGCCGCCAGAGCTCGTCGCTGCGCTGCCGGGCTATGGCGCCGACATTGGCAAAAACCGCGGCGAGGCGCGCAAGATCATGGAAGCTTTGGGCTATAGCCCCACCAACCCGCTCAAGATCAAGGTTGCGACGCGCAACATCCCGCTCTATCGCGACCCCGCGGTGCTGCTGATCGACCAGCTCAAACACATCCACGTCCAGGGTGAACTCGAGGTGATCGACACCAGCGTGTGGTTCGCCAAGGTCGCGCGTGGCGAGTACTCGGTTGGCATGAACCTCACTGCCGGTGCCATCGACGACCCCGATGTCAACTTCTACGAGAACTACGCCTGCGGTTCGGAGCGCAACTACACCAAGTATTGCAACCCGCATGTGGAGACGCTGATCGAGGCGCAATCCAACGAACTCGATTTCGCCAAGCGCCGACAGCTCGTCTGGGATATCGAGAAGCAACTTGCCGAGGACGTGGCGCGGCCCATCATCTCGCAAGGCGTAGCCGGCCTGTGTTGGCAGCCCTACGTCAAGGGCTTCGTTCTGCAGCACAATAGCCTCTACAACAACTGGCGCTTGGATGATGTGTGGCTCGACAAGTGATGCAGGCCGTTGGCCGCGTGCACGACATATGGGGGCGCCGGGTGCAGACCTGTGACTACGTCATCGTCGGCGCAGGCTCAGCCGGCAGCGTGCTCGCCAACCGGCTGACCGCGGACGGCAAAACCACGGTGTGCGTGCTCGAAGCAGGCCCGCGCGATTGGCACCCCTACATCCACATCCCTGCCGGCTTCATCAAGACCTATCACGATCCGCGCGTGAACTGGCTCTACAGCATGGAGCCCGGCGCGTGGACGGGTGGGCGTCGCATCCTCGCCCCGCGCGGGAAGACGCTTGGCGGCTCGAGCTCTATCAACGGGCACATCTACAATCGCGGTCAGTCCATGGATTTTGATACCTGGGCGCAGCTCGGCAATCGCGGTTGGGGCTACGCCGACGTGCTCCCCTATTTCCGGCGCATGGAACGGCGCATCGGCGACGGCGATCCGGTCTTTCGCGGCCGCGATGGAGCCCTCACCGTCACCGACATCGACTGGCGCCACCCGCTCTGTGACGCCTTCATCGCTGGTGCCGTAGAGGCCGGCATTCCCCGCAACCCCGATTACAACGCTAAAGCCCAAGAAGGTATCGCCTACGCTCAGCGCACCATCCTCAACGGCCGGCGGATGAGCGCAGCGCGCGCCTTCCTTTATCCGGCCATGCGTCGGCCGAACTTGCGCGTCGTTACACACGCACACACCACCAACATCATTCTCGAAGGCAAGCGGGCCGTGGGCGTGCGCTATCTCAAGGGCGGGCGCGGCGGCAGCGCTTACACTCTCCACGCCCGGCGCGAGGTCATCCTCTCCGCCGGCTCCTACAATTCGCCCCAGCTCCTCCTGCTCTCCGGGATCGGGCCGCCGTCACACCTTCAGGGGCTCGGCATCGCAGTGCGTCATGCTCTGGCCGGCGTCGGGGAGAACCTGCGCGATCATTACGCCCCCCGCTTCGTCGCCCGCGTCAAAAACATAGATACCATCAACGAACGCTCGCGCGGCCTCAAGCTAGCCGGCGAGATCACCAAGTGGGTATTCACGCGCAGGGGCATCCTGTCGCTGAGCCCCACCCACGTCTACTGCTTCTGGCGGTCTGATCCGGCGGTGGCGAGCTGCGACGTCCAGCTCACCTTCACACCGGCAAGCTACAGGGAGGGAGTGCAAGGCGAGCTCGAGCGCGAGCCCGGCATGACGGTTGCCTCCTGGCAGCAACGCCCGGAGAGCAAGGGTTACGTGCGTCTGAGATCGAACGATCCGTTCGAGGCGCCCATCATCCAGCCCAATTACCTGGCGCTGGAATCGGACCGGCGGGTCCTGCTTGCAGCCATGAAGCTCGCCCGCCGTCTGCTCAAGTCGAAACCCCTTGAGCCCTATTACGAACGCGAGGATTTTCCCGGCCCCGACGTGGTAAGTGACGATGAGCTGTTGGGGGCCGCCAAACAGCGCGGCACCACGACCTTCCATCCGGCCGGCACCTGCCGCATGGCTCCCGCCAGCGATCCTCTGGCCGTTGTCGACGAAGAGCTGCGCGTGTGCGGCATCGAGCGCCTGCGGGTGATCGACGCCTCCATCATGCCAACGATGCTTTCGGCAAACCTCAACGCCGCTACGTTGATGATCGCGGAGAAAGCCTCCGACCTGGTGCTCGGTCGCTCCGCGCCTGATCCCATCGTGCTGGCAGCAGAATGACGCCACACCTCGGGCGGAGCCACTTCGCGTCGGCCTGCGCGCGCGATCAGCCAAGCGTGGGACCGCGGCACGCGCTCAGGAGACGCCAGCCAAAATCGCGGCAATGAGCTTCCGCGCCGGTGCGTAAATGCCCGGCGCTTCGCTCTCGCGCGGACCACCGATGCTGAGGACCATGTCGCCGCCAAACCGCTTCTGCTGAGCCCGCAGCCAAGCCATCGCCCGTCCAGGCGCCGTGTGCTCGCTCGCATCAACGACCAGTTCCGGTTTGCCGTGCTGGTGCGCCCACTGATGAGCCCGCCGCGAGCCGATCGACACCGCAAGGCCTGAACCATCGGTGATGATGAGAGCCGCATCGCTGTCGCGCACGTTCCACTCCGTGCGCTGCACCGGATTGCGCAGCGGCGTTTCTTTCAATCTTGGATATTTCGCCAGCACGCCCGGCGGATTGGTCAGGTCCTCGGCCCAACCGCCCTTAGGACACCAGCCGCCCCAGTCCATGCCCCGCTCGATAGCCACGTCGAGCGCGGCTCGGTCGACCCCGGTCTGACCGCCGCTGATGATCTTCATAGCCCATCATGCCTGAACCGGGCGCGACCTGTCACCTCAATCTGCCAGCGCGGACATGCCGCCGACGTAGCCGCTTGGGTCGCCAAAGCGCTCCGCCATCACCGCAGCGAGGTCCTTGCTCTTGTGGGTGATGCAGGCGCCCGCGCGCACGTGGTAGCGGTCCGCGCGGTGAGCGGCGTCGGGCTCCTTTCCCCGCGCCAACTCCCTCGCGCAGTCCATCACCAGCTTGCGGAACCGCAGGATGCCAAGGTCGGTGGGCCCAAGGTGCTCGCGGGTCCGGTCCGCAATCGGCCCCTGGCTGTCCTGCACGGCCGCGTCCTGCTCCGAAACGCCGGTTATGCCGGTGTAGCTTTTGGTCTTCTGCAGTTTGCGATCAATCAGGTAGTCGTTGCCCTTGTGCCGTAAGGGCACGTAGCTCTCGTCCACCTCGGCGATGACGCCGTTGCCGCCCATGTAGAGTGCGCGTTCGGCCTCCGTGATGGGGCGGTCCGGGTTCCAGGCATAGGTGTAGATCCA
The DNA here is from genome assembly GCA_024281145.1 of Hyphomicrobiaceae bacterium. Classification (GTDB taxonomy): domain Bacteria; phylum Pseudomonadota; class Alphaproteobacteria; order Rhizobiales; family Hyphomicrobiaceae; genus AWTP1-13. The sequence continues at coordinate 10,758 of JAMXLN010000293.1, forward strand.
GCAGGTCGTGTCCGTGACCGGCACGAACGTCTGGCCAAACATGTTCTCGCCTGGCAAGGCGCTCGGGGCGTAGGCGTGCGCCGGCATCAAGAATTGGGCGATGCGCCAATAGAGATTGTCGTCCCGCGCCAGGCGCCCTCCGGCGATGGTAAGGCCCGCCGCGTGCGAGTCCACTTTGATGACGGGGCGCGGATCGTCGGCAATCCAGCGCACGTGATCGAAGTTCATGCGTGACATTGGGCTGGAGAGGTGTTTGCAGACGTCAAGGTCCTCATCCTGCCCCTTGTCGAACGTCAGATGGGCGAACGAGAAGTGTGCCGTGTCAATGCTCCCCTCCACGGCCTGAACCCAGTTGCAGTCCTGCCATTTCTTGGAGACGTGCCGATGCGAGGCTGGCACGAGAGCCACCTCCATCTCCGGCAGCTTCGGCATGCGTTCGCGCGGTCCCATATAGGCCCAGACCATTCCCCCGTGCTCGCGCGCGGGATAGGCCTTGATGGCCATCTTGTCCTTGGCGTTGAGGTCGGGATAGGAGGTCGGCATGTCGAGGCAGCGCCCTTCGACATCAAACTTCCAACCGTGATAGACGCAGCGAATTCCGCACTCCTCGTTGCGACCGAGCCAAAGATTGGCGCCGCGATGCGGGCAATGCTGGTCGATGATGCCGACCCGGCCGCGCGTGTCGCGGAAGCCGAGCAGCGGCTCGCCCATCACCACGATCTTCTTGGGCGGGCCGTCGGGCTCGGGTAGTTCCTCCGACAGCAGCACAGGCAGCCAGAACCGACGCAACAGCTCGCCCATCAGCGTCCCCGCACCGCTCTGCGTAAGCACCCTGTTGTCTTCGGCACTGAGCATGGACGGTTTTCCCCAGCGGACTTGAGCCTTGGAGCTCCAATAACAGAACGCCTGCGTGATTGCCACGCGCGGCCGGCCGGCAAACCGCGACGGCGAGCAATGCGTGTGCCGCGCGGCCCGTCCGCGTTCAGGCTCTGTGCGCGGCGCCGCCTCGCGCATACACTCCAGTGGTTGCAAACGCCCGTGAGGAGGAAGTCATGCAGGTAGGGTTCATCGGTCTTGGCATCATGGGTGCCAGCATGGCAGCCAATCTGCAGAAGGCGGGCTACAAGCTTACGGTGCACGATCTGCAGCGGCAAAACGCCAGCGCTCATCTGGCCGCGGGAGCGCAATGGGCAGCCACGCCAAAGGCCGTCGCCGAGGCATGCAAGGTGGTGTTCACCTCACTGCCAGGACCGTCCGAGTTCGAAGCCGTGGCGCTTGGCAACGACGGGCTGGCCGACGGCTTCGCGAAAGGCTCCGTGCTATTTGACCTCACGACCAATGCCCCCTCCCTGGTGCGCCGGCTGCATCGCGTCTACGCCGAGCGGGGCATCCATCTGCTCGATGCCCCCGTGAGCGGCGGGCCGGCCGGCGCCAAGTCCGGACGTCTGGCAATTTGGGTCGGTGGCGATAAAGCGATCTTCGAGAAGCACAAGAAGGAGCTCGACGCCATCGGCGATGCAGCCCGCTACATCGGCCCCATCGGTGCGGGCTCGGTGGCCAAGCTCGTGCACAACTGTGCAGGCTATGCCATCCAGACGGCGCTCGCTGAGGTGTTCTCCATGGGGATCAAGGGCGGCGTCGAACCGGTGGCCTTGTGGGAAGCCGTGCGCAGCGGCGCGCAGGGACGCTCGCGCACTTTCGACCGGCTTGGGGACCGCTTCCTCATCAATTCCTACGATCCACCGAGCTTCGCCCTCAAGCTCGCACACAAGGATATGCGGCTTGCCACCGAGCTCGGCCGCGAACTGGGGGTGCCTATGCGCATCGCCAATCTCGCCTATGCCGAGTTGACGGAGGCGCTCAACCGCGGCTGGGAAAATCGCGACAGCCGCTCGCCCATGCTGTTGCAGCTTGAACGCTCCGGCCTTCAGGTGGAAGTGGATCCAGGACGCGTCCAGGAGGTGCTCGAACGCGACCCACCGTTCGGTGGGCTTGATCCCAAGCGAGGGTAACACGAAGGTGCGCTTGTCGGTTCTGGATCAATCGATCGCCGTGGTCGGTCGTCCGCATGGGGAGGCGATCCGTGCGACGATCGCGCTCGCCCAGCACTGCGAGGCGTTGGGCTACGACCGGTTTTGGCTGTCCGAGCACCACAGCAATGACACCATCGTGGGTACCGCACCCGAAATCTTGATCGCCGCTATCGCCAGCACGACACAGCGCATCCGCGTCGGCAGTGCGGGCGTGATGCTGCCACACTACGCGCCGTTCAAAGTTGCCGAGCAGTTCCGCGTGCTCGACGCCATCGCACCTGGCCGCATCGACTTAGGGCTCGGACGTGCGCCGGGCTCCGACGGCCGCACCGCGTTCGCCCTCAATCCGCTCGCCAACGAACGGCCCGCAGCCTTCCCGGCCGATGTGCGCGATCTCACCGCCTGGGTGACGGGTGCGCCGCTTCCTGAGGGGCACCCTTTCCGCCAGGTGAAGGCCAACCCGGCCGGGGAGACCGCGCCCGAAATCTGGATGCTCGGCAGTTCGGACTACGGTGCGCAGGTGGCGGCACACTTCGGCCTGCCCTACGCCTTCGCCTGGTTCTTCGCCGATGGCCTCGCCGGTGCCCACGCACTTGATGTCTACCGCAAGCTCTACAAGCCAAGCCCCCGCCATCCCGCTCCGCATACGGCACTGTGCGTGTGGGCGTTGGCGGCCGACACGCAGGCGCAGGCGCACCACCACTTCGCCTCCCGCGCGCGCTTCCGGCTGCTGCGCGACCGCGGCATCTTCGCCCCTCTTGAACCCCCCGAGGCCGCGCTCGCCTACACCTATACGGAAGCGGAGCTCGCACGCATGGCCGACTATCGCAGAGCCGCCTTCATCGGTACTGGCGCTGAAGTGGCCGAGCGCATCGATGAGCTGGCCACCCGCCTTCAGGTACAGGAGATCGCAGTGGTAACGTGGGCCACCGATGAGACGGCGCGGCAGCACAGCTATCGGCTGCTCGCCCAAGCCATGGGTTTTGCGCCTGCCGCTTCGTCCCAGCGTGAGCCGGTCGAGGACGTGGCTAAAACCCCAGCTTCTGGAACTGCTTGAAGATCGCAAACCCAAAAAAGCTCGCCTGCCCCCGTCGCCGCTTTGCCCCCGCGGCGCGAACCATCCCCGGTGCGGCGGTGGATGCCTGACCGGGCGCGTTGATGCCCATTGCAGGCAGTGGCTGGCCGGGCTGGCCGACACCCTGTTCGCCCACGACAAGCCCCATGCGCGCTCCATCTGCTGCTAGCGGCGGTGCAGCTGCGCTCCCCAGGCCCTGGTCGACCCGGGCGTTGGCCGGGGCCGCATTTGGCGCGAACTTCCGTGCCGCCAGAACGACGTTGGGGATGCAACGACCCTCGGCGAGCGTTTCCCCCGCCGGACAGGCAGCACCGCACACTCTCTCCCGCGCGGCCTCGACCAATGCAAGCTGGATGCGGTCTGGCGCCTCCGTCGGCAGCGCCGCATTGACCCGATCCATGAAGGCCTTAAGTGCCCGGCGCGTCGCCGGCGTCCAAACACCGTTAATTTCCCCGTCGTAGCAGCCCACCCGGGCGAGCTCGCGTTGCAGCTGCTGTGCCAACGGTAGGTGATCCGACCATGGCGATGCCAGGGTGTGCGAGGAAGCAGGCCCGCCGCGCGGCGCCAGCACCACAACCTCTGGAGCGGCCGGCGCGTGCTCCGCATGCGACGTCGCTGCCGTCTGCCGTGCTACTTGAGCCTTGGAGTCTTGGGCTGGGGTGAGCGCTGCCTGCAACGTGTCGGTGTGCTTCATCCATATGAGGAGACAGACCACACCCAGCGTTGCCGCTACAGCCAGCATCAGCCAGAGGCCACGCACCACATCCATACCGAACTACCTACGCGCCGCACGCATGAAGGCCGCAGCCGTCCTTGGCGTGCACTATCCTGGGATGAGAGCGGAGAAGCTTTAAGAACGCGCTAACGGCGGGGCTGTGCACCATGGCGGCCGCAACCCTTGAGGCAGCGCCCCTGCGGCCGGCCGGCGCGCAATTTGCCCGCGGCGACCGGCTGGTAAATCTCTGCAATCGCCATAAGCATTGAGATTGAGCCGCTTGGCCGACCGATCGGCGAACTTTCTGCGATCTCGGAGCCGATCAAACGTTGGCGTAGAGCTTGACCATGCCAGACGAATGATGAACCGCACACGCCAATCCCCCGATCCAGTTCCGCGTGCCTGCGCTCGCGGGGTGGCGCGGCGACTGCACGGCTTGCGGTCAAGCACTGCACGGCGCGTTCTGGAGGGACAGGGAAACTTTGGCCGGCGTTACGCCCTGAGCGGGGCTCAGGCTTACCGCGCTCCTGGGGGCCCGAGGCCCGACCATTGCCGATGCCGACGCCCCCTTGCCGTTGCCGACCTCCATGGGTTCATCCGCGGCTCAGCAAGGCGGGCGTTGCGAATCACGAGGTCCATGCGCGCCCTGCCACGTCAGGTTCAAGGGCCTAGGGTGGGATGCCGACGGGGGTGCGAAGGCCCGCTCGTCTCGCCGCGGCCGTATTTTCCGGGCATCCTCGCCCCGACGGGTGCACGATTGCCACACTGTCACAGATACTTCCAGCGTGCGGGCTGGCGGAGCGGGGAGCCGGCAAATTACCATGCGGCGAAACTGACGATTTGGCTCGGCAACGAGCTTTGCGGGGATCCTTGCATGATCAATAGGCGCTTACTCGCCATCGCGCTTGTCATGGCGCTGATGGGCGGTCTTGCGGTGCCGGCCTGGTGCCAGGGCCTCGACGCGGGGCCAGCAACGCCCGATCCATTGGCACCTGTCGAGGTCAGCAAGCCGGCACCCGCCGCACCCGGTGCACCGGTCGCGCCAACGGCGGGGCCCGCCGACACCGTGCATCCAATCGTGGCGCTCGTGCGCGAGCGCCTGGCGGCGACGCCGGCCCGGGGCAGCGAAGCCGATAAAGAAGACTACGCCGGTCTCGTTGCCTTCTATGCCGAGAGCCACGGCCCGCCGATTTGGACGAGCAAGGACGGCTTCACCCCTCGCGCCATGCAGGCCATGGCCGAGATCCGAAGGGCCGACGACTGGGGGCTCAAAGCCTCCGCATTTGAATTGCCGACCCTGCCAGACAGTCAGGCAACGGACGAGGTGCTGGCCGACGCTGAGATCAAGCTCAGCCTTGCCGCCCTGAAATACGGCCGATTTGCCCGCGGCGGCCGGCTAGATCCACCCTCGGTCAGCCGCATGTTTGACCGCAAGCCCGTGATCTATGATCCCAAGAGCCTGCTGCAGGCCCTGGCCGTCACTGACGACACGGAAACCGCCGACGCTTACCTGCGCAATTTGCACCCCAAGCACCCGCAATTTGCGCGCTTGCGCCAAGCCATGCTCGCAGCCCGCGGCGCACGAGCTGACGACCCACTGCCCCTCGTGAAGATACCGCCGGGGCCCGCCATCAAGCCCGGGCAGGAGCATCCACACGTTGCCTTGCTGCGCCAGCGGCTTGCCATTCCCGCGGCAGCCGACGGCAACGAGACGCTCTATGACGACGGGCTGGCCACCGCGGTAAAAGCCATTCAGGTCGAGAACGGACTGGATCAGACTGGCGTCATCAACACCGCCACGCGCAATGCCCTCAACGGCGCCGACCGGACATCCCCCGGCAGCAACCTGCAGCGCATCATCGTCAATATGGAGCGGTGGCGCTGGATGCCCGAGAACCTCGGCGACATCTACGTCTGGGACAGCGTGCCCGAGCAGATGACGAGCGTCTACGAGCAGGGCAAGCAGGTCCTTTCCGAGAAAATCGTGGTTGGCAAACCGAGTTCTCCTACGCCGATCTTCTCAGCCGACATGCAGTTCATCATCTTCCACCCGTCCTGGGGCGTGCCGCCGGGTATGAAGGCCTCCGAGCTGGCCCCGCTGCTGCGCAATGCCGGGGGCGGATGGTTCTTCTTCTCCAGCGGAGCCTCCGCGGTGCTTAGGGGTTATGGCCTGCAGGTCAGCCGCGGCGGGCATCCAGTCAATCCCGATTCCATCAACTGGTCGAGCGTCGACATCCAGAGCTTCGACTTCACTCAGCCACCGGGTCCCAGCAACGTGCTCGGCATCGTCAAGTTCCGTTTTCCCAACAAACATGACGTTTATATGCACGACACCCCCGAACGCAACCTCTTTGGCGGTGCGATCCGCGCCTTCAGCCACGGCTGCATGCGTGTGCAAAATCCCGTCAAACTGGCGGAGGTGCTGCTCGCTCACGACAAGGGGTTGTCGAGCGACCAAGTGCAGGAGTACGTGCGTCGCGGGGGTGAGATCAAGCTCACCACCCCCATCCCCGTGCACGTCACCTATTTCACGGCAGTCGTAGACGACGACGGCAAGATCCAGTTCCCACCTGACATCTACGGTCTCGACGGCCGCGTCGCCTCCAGGCTTGAGGGGCAGGCCGTGCACCTCACTACCTCCTCCACCGAACGGCCGGAGGTCATCGAGAAATCCAATCTGCCTGCGCGTGCGAAGGCGCGCCCGCGCCAGAAGGCAGCCTCCTCCCAGTCCTATAATCCATTCGCGGCAATCTTTGGCAATTAGCGGGGCGCGCGGGGGACGGAAGCGAGCGGCCTCCGCCTTCCGCCCAAATCTCACGCTAGCTGCGCATGAAGCCTTCAACCTCCCGCTCCGCCCATCCCAGGGTCGCCTCCATCGGTTCGCCCTGCAGATGGCGCACGGTCATCTTGGTCATGATGCCCTGCGCATAGATCTGCTGTGCGATCTTCGGCGGCGAGGGCGCCGCCGCCACCGACAACACCTGGTGGTTGTAAGGGTTGGGATAGTGGTAGAGCGTGCCCTTCGGCGGGCCCTCATTCGCCCAGACCTTGAGCGTCTTCATGTTGCTGAAAGAGGGCACATCATAACCCCCGCTCGCCACCACCAGCTTCTCGATCGCCGACGGCTGGGACAAGTGCGCAAGCAAGCTCTTGGCCGCGGACTTGTTCTTGCTGAAGTTCCAGATCGCCCAGTAGTTGGGGGTGAAGGGCGCAAATCGTCCCTTGGGTCCCGCGGGCATACCGTGCGTCCACAGCTGTTCAGCGATCTTGGGCGCATCGCGTTTGGCCACTGCCCAGGCGCTGGGTGGGTTCATGATGAGGGCACCCCTGCCCGCCAACAGCCACTTGTTGTTCGAAGCATCGTCCCAGGACGGCGCATCGGGCGGGAAGAACTGGGCGAGGCGCTTGTAGAAATCGAGCGCCTGGCGCACCGCGTCACTCTTGACCGTGACGTTCTCGTTGGCATCGACCAGGGCCGCACCAAACGAGCGGAAGATCGCACCCGCAGTGTCGACCGAATCCGCGGTGGTGCCGAGCCCAATGCCGAAGGGATAGCCGGCCTTGTGGCAGTCTTCCGCCGCCTTGAAAAACGTTTCAAGCGTCCAATTCTCCGCCTTCGGCGGAGCATCGGGCGGATACATCTCCTGCACATCGATACCCGCGTGTTGCTTCATGAGGTCGATGCGCGAGCAGGGTCCCTTGATCTGACTGCCGGTCGTGGCCGGTACGGCGACCCACCGATTCTGGGCGCGACCAAGATAGGTCACCGAATCATCGATGCTGCCATTCAGTTTGATGAGCTCAGCAACAAGATCGTCGACCGGCTCCAGCTGGTTGGCGTAGGCATGCGGCCACCAGGACCCCATCAGCAGAACGTCATGGCCGGACCGCGCCTGCGACTCCGCTGCAATGGTCAGGCGCAACTTTTCGCCCTGTGAGGTGATGTAGTCGAGCTGGACGTCGACCTTTTCTTTCGCTGCCCACTCCTCTACCAGCGCCCTTGAGACATCGTTGGCGCCCGGGACCCAGTGGTCCCAGAAGCCGACCGACAGCTTGCCGGCCGCGTGTGCCGTGCGCACGAACGGCTGGGTCAACATGGTCGCGGACACAGCCGTCGACGCGGTCACGAACCGGCGGCGCGTCAACACCTTCCTCTGCATTGCGTCTTCTCCCTTCGTTGCCAGAGCAGCGCACCGGAAGGAGCAAGCCATCGATGAAAGTACGGTCGCGGCGCCATCCAACCATGTCGCTGCGCTGATGCTGAAAGCGTGCGCTCAGCATGGGCCGTACGCAAATCAAATCGTCACACGGCAGGGCGCGCGTGCCTGCCGGTCTGCGGCCCGTCCGCTGGGGTGACAGGGGCTTCTTTTCGCGCTAGGGCTCGCGCCCATGAGCAGGGAACCCGCTACGGGCGGCACGGCCCCCTCCACGCAGTCGATCGCCCCCTACACGCAATCGATCGATGGATGTCTGGAGGCTGCCATCGACAAGCATGGCCTGGCCCCGACCGAGCTCGGCCGATGGCTGGACCCTCTCGCCCCCGCGCTTGCCGCCTTGCAGGTGGATTATCGCTCGCGCCAGCTGCCGCATTTGCGCATCGCCGAGGAGACGGCGGACGTGACCGCGGCACAAGCCGCGCTCGCCAGACTGTCTGAGGGCGCCGAAACCATCGTCTTCTTCGGCATCGGCGGGTCCAGCCTGGGCGGCCAGACCCTGGCGCAGCTCGGCGGTTGGAACATCCCCGGCATGGCGGACGCGGCGCAGCGCCGCCGGCCGCGCACGCGCTTTTACGACAACCTCGATCCTGTCACGTTGCAATCAGCGCTTGGTGCCTTCGATCTCGCGGCCACACGCTTTGTCGTAACCTCCAAGTCAGGCAGCACGCCGGAGACGCTGGTGCAGGCCCTGGCCGCGCTCGCCGCTGCCAAGGACGCGGGCCTGGCTGCCCGTCTGCCAGCGCTGTTCCTCGGCATCACCGAGCCTGCCGCCCCCGGTAAGGCCAACGGGCTGCGCACGCTGCTCGAGGCCCATGCCATTCCGATCCTTGACCACCATCCAGGGATCGGCGGGCGCTACTCGGTGTTCACCAATGTCGGTCTGTTGCCGGCCATGGCGCGCGGCCTCGACGCATTGGCCGTGCGCGCCGGCGGCCGCGATGTGATCGCAGCTTTGATGGCTGCCACATCGCCACGCGAGTTTGCGCCTGCCCTGGGCGCCGCCGTCGTGGTCGGTATGGCCCGCGAGCGGGGCGTACGCGCCCAGGTCATGATGCCCTATTCCGACCGGCTCGGCCGGCTCGGTCACTGGTTTGTGCAGCTGTGGGCGGAGAGCCTAGGCAAGAACGGCCGGGGCACTGCGCCCATCGCCGCACTGGGCCCCGCCGACCAGCACAGCCAGCTGCAGCTCTTCATGGACGGACCGCGCGAATACCTCCTCAACGTGGTGCGCGCCCCGACCGCTGGGCTCGGCCCGCGCATTTCATCACCGCTTGCGCGCGCCGCCGGCCTCGACTACCTGGCCGGCCGGGCGGCAGGTGACCTCGTGGCCGCCCAGGCGGCAGCCGTGCCGGAAGCCTTGCAGCGCGCCGGTCGGCCGGTGCGCGTCTTCGACCTCGCTGGTCTTGACGAGCGAAGCGTTGGGGCGCTGATGATGCACTTCATGCTGGAGACGATTCTCGCTGCCCGGCTCATGGGTGTCGATCCCTTCGATCAACCGGCGGTGGAGTTGGCGAAGGCGATTGCACGCGAGCGCGTGGCGGCACTTTGATGCCTCTGCGCAATCTCTGCGCAGGGCGCGTTCTTGCTACCGCAAGCGCATCTGGGAACGGGTTCGGCGCGCGATGAGGGTTGAGGACGGAGGGCGCGCTTGCGGCAGGTGGGTCAGGTTGCCGTTTCCTTGTGACGGCCGAGGGAGGCGCCATTGCCCATCCGCCAGCTGAGCGCCGAGACGATCAATCGCATTGCTGCCGGCGAGGTGATCGAACGGCCCGCCAGCGTCGTGAAGGAACTCGTGGAGAACGCGCTCGACGCCGGCGCGCGGCAAATCGAGGTGGTGACAGTCGCGGGTGGGCTTTCCCTCATTCGTGTCGGCGACGACGGCGTGGGCATCGGTGCGGCCGACCTCACCCTCGCCGTGGAGCGACACGCCACCTCCAAGCTCGGCGACGAGGACCTCTTCAATATCACCACGCTGGGTTTCCGCGGCGAGGCACTCCCCTCCATCGGCGCCATCGCTCGACTGTCCATCAAGTCGCGGCAGCGCGAGGCCAACACGGGTTATGAGATCGTCGTCGATCGCGGCGTCAAGGAGACGGTCCGGCCGGCGGCACTCAACGCTGGCACCTCAGCAGAGGTGCGCGAGCTCTTCTCGGCAACCCCGGCCCGACTGAAATTCCTCAAATCCGAACGCGCCGAGAACATGGCCATTGCGGAGGTGGTAAAGCGGCTGGCGATGGCGCATCCAACGGTTGCCTTCACCCTCACTACAGGCGAGCGCACTGGGCTCAGGCTGCAAGCCCAGCCGCCGGGTGCTGACGGCCACCTAGCACGCCTTGCCCGCATCATGGGTCGCGACTTTCTCGACGACGCACTGCCGGTCGATGCCGCGCGCGAAGGCGTGCGCGTGATGGGTTTTGCGGGGCTGCCCACGCTGCACCGGCCCGATCCAGGACAGCAGTACCTGTTTGTCAATGACCGACCAGTGAAGGATAAGCTGCTGATCGGCGCCGTGCGCTCAGCCTACGGCGACCTGTTGCCCAAGGCGCGCTATCCCCTGCTCGCCCTGTTCATCACGCTCCGGCCCTGCGAGGTCGACGTGAACGTCCACCCGAGCAAGGCCGAAGTGCGCTTCCGTGATGCCGGGGGCGTTCGCACCCTCCTCGCCGGCGCCCTGCGCCAGGCGCTTGAGGCCGCCGGCCATCGCGCGTCGGCAGGCGGCGGGGCAGCGACGCTCGAGGCGCTCGCGCGCACAGGTGGCGTCTGGTCTCGAGCGCCAGCACCGCGAGGGGCTTGGCCCAACGCGCACGGGCCTGCCTTCCAATCCCTCCGGGGCGCGCCCCGCCTGCCGACCGGCGGAGACACCTTGGGCGTTGCCGAGGATTGGCAAGCGCCGCTGGCAGGCATCGCTGTTCCCAGCGCCGATACCCGCACCGGCGCCGCCCCGGCCCCGGAGGACCTACTCGATCGACCACTGGGGGCGGCGCGCACGCAGCTGCACGAGACCTATATCGTGGCGCAGACGCGCGCGTCCGTGGTGATCGTCGACCAACATGCCGCCCACGAGCGCCTCGTCTATGAACGCCTGAAGGCCGCGCTCGCCAACGGTGGCGTACCACGCCAGGTGTTGTTGATCCCCGAGGTCGTCGAGCTCGATGACGACGCCGCGGCCGCCCTCATCGAGGCGTCGGGCGCATTGGCCAGCCTTGGACTGGTGCTCGAGCCGTTCGGACCCGGCGCGGTGATGGCACGCGAGGTGCCCGCGCTGCTGGGTGACACGGACGTCAAGGGCCTGGTGGGCGACTTGGCGCGCGAAGCGCAGAACGAGGCAAGTGGCAGTCTCCTGGAGGAGCGCCTGGCAGCGGTCTGCTCCACCATGGCTTGCCACGGCAGCGTGCGTGCCGGTCGCCGGCTCACCGCCGAGGAAATGAACGCCCTCCTACGCGAGATGGAGGCGACACCCCACTCCGGCCAGTGCAATCACGGCCGCCCCACCTACGTTGAACTCAAACTCGCTGATATCGAGCGCCTGTTCGGCAGGCGCTAATTGCCAGCCATTGCGGGCGTGCGCGGCGTGCCTCAGGTCCTTACGGTGAGGCACCGCAAACGCGACGGGTGGGGTGTGGTGCACGGGACGCTGGCTCCAGGCGACCAACGGCAAGTCGGCCGTCGACGCCGGCACGGGGGATGTCGCGCAACATGCTGCGGTATAAGGCGATGGCGCGCAAAGCGAGGTTTGTGGGGCGTCTGCGAATACCTCGCGACTGAGACCTGTTCCAAGTGCGGTGCACTCGGCGGCCCCAAAGGCAGCTCAGGTCTTGAAATAAGGGCGTGGCACTGTGGCGGTTGCGGTTCGGTTCATGATCGAGACGTAAATGCTGCACGCGTCATTCTCCGCCTGGGATGTCAGGCGCTTGCTGAAGCAAGCTCCACCCTGAGCGCCTAGTCGCTAGACTGGAGAGGACATCACTCCACGCTCGGATGCTGCTCTAGGGTTGGCCAGCTTCCTCGCCCCCTGCCGATCCCACCGGTGGGCGAGCAAAACGTGGATTTTCGGGGGCCCGCTCGGCTCACTTGCTCGCAGTCCGCCAAATCGTCCTGCGCACGGGCGCGAATATGTTGCACTATGCCGACGCTCCACTGCAACGCCGCTCGGCAAGGCACCATGGCCGCAACCACCATCAACATCGATGCCTACGGCGACGCGCTGATCGTGCTCGCCACCGCCGGCATCGTCGTGCCCATCGTTGCGCGGTGGCGCGTGAGCCCAGTGCTGGGCTATCTCGGAGCCGGGGCTCTGCTCGGACCCTACGGCCTCGGTTCGTTGCAAACTGCCGCCCCGTTTCTCTACTGGATCACCATCGCCGACGCCCAGCGCGTCGCCGGCATCGCCGAACTCGGCGTCGTGTTCTTGATGTTCCTCATCGGCCTTGAGCTCTCCTTCCAGCGCCTGCTCACCATGCGGCGCTTGGTGTTCGGCTTGGGTATGCTGCAAGTCGTCGTGACGGCAGCCGTCATCGCGGCCATCGCCGCGCTGTTCGGCAACGGTGGGGCGGCATCCCTGATCGTGGGCCTCTCCCTTGCGCTCTCGTCCACGGCCATCGTGCTCGAGGTACTGTCCCGTCAAGGACGGCTGATGACAAGCACCGGCCGGTCGTGCTTTGCCATCCTGCTAGCGCAGGATCTGGCGGTCGTGCCGCTGTTGCTCCTGGTCTCGATCTTGGGTGGGCGTTCCGGTGGTTCGGCGCTGATGGGCCTCGCCCTGGCGCTCGGCCATGCAGCCTTGGCAGTAGGCCTGATCGGCGTCACCGGCCAGCTCCTGCTGCGCCCGCTGTTTCGGCTGGTCGCCTCCAGCGGCGCGACCGAGCTGTTCGTGGCGGCCACACTGTTCGTTGTCATCGCCACGGGCGTGATTGCCGGAATCGCCGGCCTGTCGATGGCCCTCGGCGCCTTCATCGCCGGCTTGCTGCTGGCCGAGACGGAGTTTCGCAAAGCCATCGAGGCCACCATCGATCCATTCAAGGGGCTTCTGCTCGGCCTCTTCTTCTTCACCGTCGGCATGGGGATCGACATCCGCGAGCTCGCCCGCAACCCGTTCTGGCTGCTGGCCTCGGTGGCGGGCCTCATCGTCATCAAGGCTGGATGCGTCACGGGTCTGGCGCGACTTTTCCGCGTACCTCTGCCCGCCGCGATCGAGACGGGCCTGCTCCTGGGGCCTGGCGGCGAGTTCGCCTTCGTTGCTCTCGGCCTGGCATCGTTGCTCGGCATCATCGGCACACCGGTCGCCAATTTTGTGTTGGCCGTTACTTCCCTGACGATGGCGATGATGCCGCTTTTGGCAATGGCCGCGCACCGCATCACCAGCCGGCTCGAGCGCCACCGGGCGATCGACCCACAGCTGACGGTCCCACCGCCGACAGACCTCAGCGCGCACGCCATTGTCATCGGGCACGGCCGTGTCGGGCAAATCGTTTGCGCCATGCTCGAGCATCATCACTTCCCATTCATCGCCAGCGACAGCGACCCGGCGGCTGTCGCCCACTATCGCCGACGTGGCCGGCAGGTCTATTACGGCGACGCCACGAACCTCACCTTCCTGCAAAGCTGCGGGCTCATGCAGGCAGCCGCCGTGATCGTCACCATTCACACCCAGGCCGCCATCGACGAGATCGTGCAGGCCGTACGCTCCTTGCGGCCCGACCTGCTCATCGTGTCGCGCGCCCGCGATGCGGTGCACGCCCGGCACCTCTATGCCATCGGCGTCACCGACGCCGTACCAGAAACCATCGAGGCAAGCCTGCAGCTCTCTGAGGCCGCACTCGTGGGCCTTGGCTTGCCAACTGGCCCGGTCATCGCGTCGATCCATGAGAAGCGCGACGAATTTCGCCACGAGCTGCAGGAGGCGGCCGGGCGCGCGGGCCTTGCGCAGACGCGCTCAATTCGCGCCAAGACCTTGCGCGGCGCCTCGTAATAAGCACCCGCGATCGCCGCTTTGAGCCTGTTTGGGCGCTTGCGTGTTCGCCGGCCTGCCGAGGCCGCACCTGACCGGCTGGGTCACGCGCGCGCCGGGACCGCAGACCGACACCGGGGCAATTCCCGCTCCTCACTCCTTCGCCACGTCGCCAACCCGACCCTGGGTCAGGCGGATGAGATCGGCCGGGGCAATGCGGAACACGGCGTTCGGCGTGCCGCCCGCCGCCCACACATAAGGGAAACGTTCCAGATCTCTGTCGATCAATACGACGGGCCTGCTGGCGTGACCGACGGGTGGTACCCCGCCAATCGCAAAGCCGGTGCGGTCGCGCACGAAATCGGCGTCCGCCCGGCTGATGCGCTGCCCCAGCAGCGTCTGTACCTTCTTCTCATCAACCCGATTGACGCCCGATGCGACGACCAGCACCGCCCTGCCTTCGGCCGATTTGAAGATCAGCGCCTTGGCGATTTCGGCCACCGTGCAGCCGATGGCGGCGGCCGCCTCCTGCGACGTCCGGGTGCTCGCCTCGAACTCCAGCACCTGAAAGTCTCCTCCCAGCACCGCCTGAACCTTGAGGGCGCTGGGCGCAGTGGCGGGCTTCATGGCGTCGGTCGCTGCAGGAAAAAATCGCTGTCGGCTGAACCAGTGCCGCCGTGGCCCCGCTCGACTGGGGCTCGGGGCTCGTCAGCTTGCACCATGCTCTCCCTCCTCAGGTCGGCCTGGGTGATTGACGCGGGCGCCAGGGGCATTGCCCCGCGCGGGCTCCGATATTTCCAGCCGCGGCAGATGTGCCCGCTCACAGCGACCGCGCCACCAGCTCCTTCATGATTTCCGTGGTACCGGCGTAGATGCGATGCACGCGGGCGTCGGCGTAGGCGCGCGCGATCGGATACTCCAGCATGTAGCCGTAGCCGCCGAACATCTGCAAGCAGGTGTCGAGTACCTTGTTGTCGAGCTCGGAGAGCCACCATTTGCTCATGGCAGCCGTGGCAGCATCGAGGTCGCCCGCCAGGAATAACTCCAGGCAGTGATTGAGGAACACGCGCGCGACCGTGACCTCGGTCTTTACCTCAGCCAGCTTGAAGCGCGTGTTCTGGAACTCCGCGATCGGTTTGCCAAAGGCCCTTCTGTCGCGCGTGTAGGCGATCGTCCAGGCCAGCGCCGCCTCCATGATGGCGACCGAGGCGATGGCGACCAAGAGCCGCTCACGGGGCAACTGGCTCATCAGATACGTAAATCCAGCCCCCTCCTCCCCCAACACATTGTCGGGCGGCACGTGCACTTGGTCGAAGAAGATCTCTGCCGTATCCTGCGCATTCTGACCAATTTTCTTTAGGTTACGTCCGCGCCTGAAGCCTGGTCGGTCGGCTTCCACCAGGACCAAAGTCACCCCTTTGGCACCGGCGGAGGCGTCGGTCTTGGCGACGACGACCATGAGATCCGCCATGCCGCCATTGGTGATGAAGGTCTTCTGGCCAGTCACCACAAGCTCATTGCCTCGGCGTAGAGCGGTGGTGCGCACGGCCTGTAGATCGCTGCCCGTGCCGGGCTCGGTCATGGCGATGGCGGTGATCACCTCACCCTTGGCCATGGCCGGCAGCCACCTGCGCTTCTGTGCCTCGCTGCCGTAGTTCAAGATGTAGGGCGCGACGATGTCGGAGTGGAGCCGAAAGCCAGGTGCCGTAAAGACGCGCTTGGCCATCTCTTCAATCATCACGGCGCTGTAGAGGAAATCGGCGCCCGCGCCACCGTATTCTTCCGGGACGTCTGTAAGGAGGAGTCGGGCCTCGCCCGCCTTGCGCCACACCTCGCGACTGACCTGCCCCTCTTTCTCCCAGCGCTCGTAGTTGGGTGCAATCTCGCGCTCAAGGAAGGCGGCGACAGTTTTGCGGAAGAGTTCGTGCTCCTCCTGGTAGATGGTGCGCGGGCTCGCCACGAGGTCCTCTCCCTGGGTCGGTACGCATGCGCCAACGCACCCTAATCAACGGCACCGCACAAGACTACCCTCAACTACCTTCCGGGCGGTCGCTCGCATCGGCGCTCCCCTGCGAGCAGGTCCATCACTGATGGGCCACGCGGCGTGCGTGCGAGGCCACGCGCGCCCGGCGCACCGCCGCATGGCTGGCACGCCCGCTGCGTCCCGCTGCACGGCGTATCTTGGCCCGCATCGCCACGCGGTGGACGCGAGCCGCCACCTGAGCAATACGCTCCGCCTCCGGGCCAGCGAGCGGCACGATGCCCACCATGGCATCCTCGCAGATGTCAAAGGCGGTCGGCGCACCATTGTCCGGAGGCGCTGCAACCTCCTCGGCGCGATCACTCTCGCGGATGATGTACCGCCGATCGCAGACGCTCACCCGCGGGGGCAGGTGCGTGCGCTCGAAGATGTCGTAGGCCTCCTTGAGGTTGAGCCAGAACGCCAACCACTGGCTTTGCGCGTGCGCCGCCAGGTTGGCTTGGCTCATGCGGAACGGGAACACCTGCACCTCAATCCGGTCCTGACCCTCGCGGAGCGCCCGCTCGCTCAAGGCATAAATCTCGTCCATCACGGGGTCGGTCATGGCGAAACACCCCGTCGAGCTGCAGCCCCCATGCACGAGAATGTAAGAGCCCGTGCGGGCAAGCGAGCGGTCAAAGGTATTGGGATAGCCGATGTCAAAGGAGCGCGGGCGTCGCCCCTTCGGATAGAGCTGCTTTATTCCAACGCTGTAAAACCCCTCGGGCGCCTGCCTGTCCCCCTCGCGCATTTTCGGCCCCAGACCACCCGACCAGAAGCAGACGCGATACGTGTTGAAGAGCTCGAAGCGACCCTCGCGCGCAATCCACAACTCAAGTTCCGAATCCTGCTTGAAGATGCGGATCATCACCGGGCTGCCCGCCGTGAGACCCTTCTCGGCGAGGCGACGCTCGCGGTCGGCGGGGGAGAAGGGGGTGCCAGGCGACGGCTCCACGCCGGGTCCGCTTGGGACGGTGGGCTCGGTGGGCGCCGGCGAAGGCGCCGTGAGCATACCATTGCCAACGCCTCCGTCCGGGGCCACGGCCCCAACGGGCTCAGCCGCAAGGCTTGCAAGCACAGCCAGACCAATCGAGGGAAAGGTTCTCCAGGAACGCACCCAGCGCACGCGCATGTCGTTCATCACCTCGTCCGTCACCTCAAGCGAGTGGGATGGTGGCATGCCCCCCAGGGCGCGCCCGTTAGGCAAAGGCGGGTATTGCACCCGCCCGGATTGAAGTTTGCTGGCCGACCCGCAAGGATCAGCCCTTGTGACCGCCTAGGTCCATGCAACTGTTGGCAATTTCATGGCCGCCGGCTTGGCGATCGGCGGATTGGGCCACAATGTAGCGTCCGGCGCAGACCCCGACGATCGGCGGCACATGCGTGGTCTCGAAGGCCGCATATCCGCGCTCCAGCTCCTGCCAGAAGGCCCCCCAGCGCGGATTTCGCGGGCTGGCGAGGTTCTCGGGCGTCATCCGGAACGGAAAGACGTGCACGTGAAAGCGTGGCTGACCACCGTTCAGCGCCGCCGTAATCAGGCGCCAAATCTCATCGACCACCGGATCCGTCATGGCAAAGCAGCCGACCGATGCACACCCGCCATGCACCATCAGCAGCGAACCCGTGCGGGCGTGGGCTCGATCGAACGCATTGGGAAAGCCAAGGTCGAAGGCGCGATGCCAGCGGCTCGCCGCATTGAGCGCCTTCGCCGTCACGGTGTAGAAGCCTTCCGGCGCCTGCCGGTCGCCTTCCCGCAGCTTGGGGCCAAGCTCCCCCGACCAACGGCAAATGGGATAGGTCGCAAAGCGCTCGAAGCGATCGCCGCGTTGCATCCACAGCTCCAGTTCGAATTCGCGCTTGAAGATGCGCACGAACACCGGGGCGCCGAGCGTCAGGCCCTGAGCAGCCAGGCGGCCGGAGAGGTTGGCAAGATCTGGTGTCCCGGGTAGCGGCTGCCCCGATGCGACGTACGCCAGTCGACGCGCACGCTCCAGCTCGATTGCGATGGGCTCGAGGGCATTGAGCCACCAATCGATCAGCGGATGGCTCAGCAGCGCCGCAGCCGCGAGGGCCGCGACAGCCGCCACGACGACGCTCAGGGTGCGAGCCCGCTCGATCGGGTGGCCGCTCGGGCGCTCTCGGTCGCTCACCGGACCGGCGCGAGGCTCGCGCCCGGCAGGCTCGGCGCGCCGCCGGAGCCCCCCGTGCCCGTCGAGCCGGTCGACAGCAGCCCCGAGCGGGTCACCTCGTCGGCGTTTGCCAGGCTGCGCATCTTTGCGCCGGGCACAACAATGCGCTGGTCGGCAAACTGCTCACCGGGCCGCGGCTTGAACGGATCGGGTCTGGGCTTGAGGAATGCCGGGCAGGCGGCTTCCGGATCAAGGTGGGAGAGATCACCGTTCCTGAGCGCAACATTGACCACATAGTGGCGACTGCACACGGCGACGTTGGGCAGCTTGCGCGTCAGCTCAAAGTAATCATAGCCCTCCTTTATGGTCAGCCAGAACGGATAGGCCTCATGGCCGGCAAAGCGCGCCATGTTCTCCTGTGTCATGCGGAACGGGAATGCATGGACTGGAATGGTGTCGTTCCCGCCGATGAAGGATTCGCGCGCAATGGCGTAGATTTCCTCGATCAGCGCATCCGTCATGGCGTAGCAGCCCGCCGACTTGCAACCCCCATGGATCATGAGGGCATCGCCGCTGCGCTTCCACGCTCGGTCGAACGCGTTGGGATAGCCGAGGTTCATGGCCAGGTGATACTTGGAATCTGGGTTCATCTGTTCCCTTTGGATGGTGTAGAACCCCTCCGGCGCCTGACGGTCACCGTATCTCACCTTGGGCCCAAGGTCCCCCGACCAGTTGCAGATCGGATAGGTCTTGAAGTGGTAGTAGCGCCCATCATCGCGCTGCTTCCAGAGTTCCAGCTCCGATTCCTCCTTGAAGATGCGGATGAGGATCGGCGCCTGTGGATCCATGCCCTTCTTGCCGAGCAGCATCATGGTGTCCTGCGCCAGGGGGCGAAGGTGCGGTGCCACCTCGATTTGATTGGCGCAGGACACAAGCACAAGCACCGCCGCCGCCAGGCCAGCGCAGCAGACGAAGTGCAGCAGGGTCCCGAGGATGATGCGACTCATACACTGTGCCCCCAGGTGTGATGCCGATCATCAGTGATTCGTAAACGTTAACATTGGCTTAACGCCGGAGAAACCCCCTCTTCGCCGAGGCCCAGCACCTCTGTTGCAGCGGCGCCTCAATTGGGGCGCGAGGGGGCACCCTTCGCGGCTTCAGCGGTTCGTCTTTTTATCAAGCAACACAAATGGCTTAGTGCCATTCCGCACGTTGCGAGCTGCCCACCCCCGGCGAGGTCAGAGCAGCTGAAAACGCTCGAACCGATGGAGCGCCTCCTCGAGGCAGCGCTTGTGGCGGCGCGCCGAGCCCCGACCGACCCAGGTCCATTGCTGGATTGCGAGCTTGCGGGCGCTGCGGTCCGCCTTGAGATCGATGGCGGCCACCACCTCGTCGCCGACCAGCACCGGTAGCGCGAGATAGCCAAAGACGCGCTTCTCCTTCGGCAGGTAGGCCTCGAAGCGATGCTCGTAGTCGAAAAACAGCGCCAGGCGCTTGCGCTGAATGACGAGCGGATCAAAGGGGGAGAGAATGTGCACCCGCTCTGCAGCCGCCTCGGCGTTCATCTCGAGGTCTGCGGGCCGCGCCCAGTGCTCTAACTTGCCAGCCGCCTCGAGGGCGACCCGCACCAGCTCCCCGCGCCGCACGCAGGCCTCGATCAGCTGCCGCATCGCGGGTTTGCGCCGGGCGTCCTGATGACAAACGGAATCGACACTGATGAGCCCTTGCGTGCGCAATCCGCGCTCGAGCAGATAATGCACGAATTGGCGCTCCGAGGTCGGCCGGGGCCGCTCTTCCCACCCGAAATGGCGCTCCATCAGCTCGTAGCTCTTGAGCATCCCCGAGCGCGCATTGATGGTGACGAGCCCCGTATAGAAGGCCACCTGCAGCGCCCGCTTTGAGGGCTTGCGACTGGCCCAGGGATGCACCTTCTCAACCAGCACGTCATCGTCGATGTCGCGAATGGTGAGCGGGCCACCCTTCCTGATGAGGGCCACCACTTTGCGCACATCCGCCCGCGTCACAGCGCCGAACCAGCGGTTGGGGCGATAGCGCCGCATGGCGCCAATGAAGAACCGAATGTCCCGCGAGGGCACGTACGACAGCGCGTGCGTCCAGTATTCGAACACCGTCTTGTCGACGCTCTGGGCTTGATGCAGATGCGCACGTTGGTAGTTGGGAATGCGCGTGAACAGGATGTGATGATGGCAGCGCTCGATCACGTTGATCGTGTCGATCTGCACATAACCCAAGTGCTCTACCGCCGCGCGTGTGGCCTGGGCGCCCTCGCCGAATGGCGCTTCGGTCTCAAGCCGCTGCGCCCGCAGCCAGAGGCGTCTGGCGCGCGCCTTGGAGAGCGCATAAGTCTGCTTGGCAATCGCGCGCATCAACATGGGTCGCATGTCTTGTATTGGATGTGGCGGACAAGCCTTGCCACAGCCAATCAGAGATTGCGCCCAATAGCCAAGAACTTCTCGTGCCGTTGCCGGCGGATCGCCTCCGCTGGCATGCCGGCGAACTCGCGCAGGGCACCGGCGACGGCATCCCCCGTCCTCTTGAAGATGGCGGCCGTGTCGCGATGGGCCCCGCCCACCGGCTCGGTGATGATGACATCAATAACGCCCAGGGACTTTAGATCCTGCGCAGTGACCTTCATGTTGGTGGCCGCGTCGATGGCACGCGCCGCGTCGCGCCACAGGATCGACGCCGCCGCCTCCGGCGAGGCCACCGTATAGATGGCATGCTCCAGCATGAGCACGCGGTTGGCCGTGGCGATTGCCACCGCGCCTCCCGAACCACCCTCGCCGATGACGACTGAGACGAGGGGCACGCCGAGCGAGAGGCATCGGTCGGTCGAACGGGCAATGGCCTCGGCCTGGCCGCGCTCCTCGGCGCCGATCCCCGGGTAGGCGCCGGCCGTGTCGACGAGGGTCAGCACCGGCAACCCAAACTTGTCAGCCATGTCCATCAGTCGTACCGCCTTACGGTATCCCTCTGGACGTGCCATGCCGAAGTTGTGCTTGATGCGGCTCTCAGTATCGGAACCCTTCTCATTTCCGATCACGACAACGGCGCGGTCATGGAACCGGCCGAGCCCCCCCATGATGGCGGCGTCTTCGGCGAAGTAGCGGTCGCCGGCGAGCGGCGTAAAATCCTCGATCAGCGCGCGCACGTAGTCGAGGCAGTGTGGCCGGTCGGGATGGCGCGCCACCTGCGTCTTCTGCCAGGGTGTGAGCTTCGCATAGGTGTCGGCAAGGGTCTGCTGCGCCTTCTGCTCGAGCTTGACGACCTCCTCGGCAATGCCCGCGGAACCCTCGTCGACGTTGATCGCCCGAAGTTCGGCGACCTTGCTTTCGAGCTCGGCGATCGGCTTCTCGAAGTCGAGATAGGTGCGCACGGTTGCGGGACGGTCCATGGCTGCGTGCTGCCTTGCCTCCGGGTCAACGGCTTGGAAGCCCGACACTTCCCGCCCCACGCTGCGGGTGTCAAGGCGCTCAACGCGCGGTCGGGCCTTGAGCTGCCGCCTGTGGGCGCAAGCCGCTAGCCGCAGGCCGCACTCTGGCCAAGCATGGCGCCCGAGAGCAGGTTTGTCGACCCACGCCTAGATTGCCCTGACGGGATTACCTGACGCGCCGCCTCCCGGCCAGCGTCAGCTCCGCGACGCTAGCGGATGATGCTCAAGGACGAGCTTCTTCAGCCGCTCCTCCAGAACGTGAGTGTAGATCTGAGTGGTCGAGATGTCTGCATGGCCGAGCAGCTGCTGCACGGAACGCAGGTCTGCGCCGCGGTCCAGCAAATGGCTGGCGAACGCATGACGCAGAACGTGCGGAGAGACGCGCTCGGGCTCGATGCCAGCTTCGAGAGCCAGCCCCTTCAGTTCCTGCGCCAAGCGCTGGCGCGTGAGATGGCCCTGCGCTCCGCGCGAGGCAAACAGCCACTTGCGGGCAATCCTGCCGACGTCCACGTCGCCCTGGCGGACAACGTTGAGATAGCTGTCAAGGGCGGCGCGGGCCGACGGCGTCAAGGGGACGATGCGTTCGCGCCCGCCCTTGCCCTTGACGGTGAGGATGCGACCATCGTCGGCGAGCACCGAGCGCGGCAGTGTGATGAGTTCCGTCACGCGCAGCCCAGTGGCGTAAAGGGTCTCAAGCAGCGCGTAGAGCCGCAGCGCCCGCATGCGATCGCGCCCTTGCGTGGTCTGCGCGCGCCGCCACGCCGCCGCGATCAGACGATCCACCTCGGCGACGGAGAGCGTCTTGGGGAGCGGCCGTCCTTGTTTGGGGCCCTTAAGGCCCAACGTCGGGTCCTCGGCGACCAGTCCCTCGCCAACCAGGAACTTGAATAACTGCCGGATAGCGGAGAGCCGACGCGCCCGCGAAGTCGCCGCCAACCCCGCCTCCGACCGGGCGCGCAGGAAAGCCCTGATCTCGGCCGGCGCGACACGCGCAAGCTCATTGCCGCGCCCCTCAAGGAAACTCAAGAAATCTTCCAGGTCGCGGCGGTAAGCCTGCAACGTGTTGGAGGCAGCGCCGCGCTCCGCCGCCAGCATCTCCAGAAACTCCTCCAGATGCCGCTGCCGGTTCACAACCGTCATATCCCCTGCCGTCCCCTCAATTGGCAGCCATCCGCGGCCACACCGCCACCAAGGCCTCGAGCGCCAGCTGACGCGCAGCGGCCTCGAGCCCCACACGCCGCAGCGCCCGCAGGCTATCGCCGAGCGCCAAAAGGTTGGCACCCTCGGGACCAGCTGGGCCCAGCGCGCGCATGACAAGCAAGATGGCGCGGGCTGCATCTCCGTGCTCGGCCGCCTGCGCGAGGGCGGCCAGAACGCCGGTTTCGGGCAAATGTCCGCTCGCAGGTTGCGACGCCCGGTTGGCCGCGTCCCACACGCTGATCGGCACGTCTATGTCGAGGGCGTCGAGCACTGTGGCGAGCCTCTGCAATGTCTCGCCACCGAGCCGACCGGCCTGCGCTAGGTCCGCTATCGGCGCCAACGACGCCAACCGCCCGCCCCGGCGCTCGGGATCGGCCACGTCGATCAACGCCAACCAGTGCCTGAGATTGGCGGCTTCGGCCCAGCGGCGCGCCAGCTCGAACCGGCCGGCGATGAGCTCGGTTTCGAGCGCCGTCTCGGCAAACCAAAGGGCATCGGGGGTGATCACCAGATCGCCAATCAAGGGCGCCAGCACGCGTGCCATCTGCAGCTGGGTTCCCCGCTGGCGCGCATCCGCAAGGAGGGCGCGCAGGAAGCGCCCCTTCTGCGTTCCCGCGCGCGCCGCTGCAAGGGCTTGGAAATAGAGCGCGTGCCGAAGCGCGGGCTCGGTCGTGGTCGCAGCGGGATCGACACCGCCAGCGCTGGTGAGGGATGCGCGCCGGTAAACCTCTGCCATCCGCTCTGGCGGCAGGGCATTGAGGCCCAGCGCCGCCTCGGCTGCGGCAATCCGCACGCGCGGGCTGAGCTCGCTGTCGGCGGCCAGCGCCGCTATGAGAGCTGGCTCGGCTCGGTCAAAGACTTGCGCGACATCGACAGGTCCCAACAGCTCCAAGAACCGGTAGTCGAGCAGCAACACGCGCGCCGGCAACGTGAGCTTGGGCTTGGTCCCTTCGGCAAACCCCGCCAGCACCGCCAGTGGCAACTCCGCCTCAACGCCTTCCTCGCGCGCCAGATCAGCGGCGAGCGCCGCCGCCCGCGCGTCCCCGCCTGCGGCAGCGCAGTAGCCCGACAGCAGCTGCATCTCGCCCTTGAGCCGGCCTGGCAGCCCGGAACTCGGAGCAGCCAACGCCGCGACCCCGCGGCAGCCAATCTCGCGCCGGCCGAGCCCGATGTTGCGCCGCGCGCGCAGCATCTCGACGACGGGACCGGACAACCCGGTCTGGCTCAGCACAACCTCCATGTCGGACAGCAGCCCGGAGCGATAGAGCGCTTCGAGCCGCAATGCCACGAAGTGCTCCACGGTCGGTGAACCTGCCGGCGGCGTGGCCGCAGCGAGCAGGACGCGCCGCCACAATTGGTGCACGGCCGGCGACCGCGGCGGCAGGTCGAGGCCCGTCAATAGCTCTTCGACCGCCTTGAGATCGAGCCCGCGCCACAGCTCGAGCGGCAGGCCCGTGCCATCCGTGGCCATGATCGGCGCCAGCTCACTTCGCTCAACGGAGCCACCGCGCGGCGCCACCCACGGCGCCGTCGGCTGAGCCATGGGCGTCGATGCCGATCCCCGCATGAGGACCGATGGCTCGGCCGTTAGAGGCCCAGGGGCACCTTGCGGGGCGGCTGCATCGCTGGCGCGCGGGCGCGGGCCGGCATTGGCCTTGAAGGGGTTCCAGCTGTCTTGAGCGACCGCGGGCAGGGAGCCCAAACCGGCCACAAGACCCAGCAGGGCCCCGCTCAGCGCGGCGATGTGTCCGGGGACGCGCATGGGCTTGCCACCGCCAGCCGGGGCGCATGCATCGGTCAGCGACGCACCTTGACCCCCGGCACGGGCGTGGCCGTCTCCTTCGGTACGGGCTCGAAAAATGCCTGCATGGCGTAGAGTGCACCAAAGACAACCGCGCCCACGATCCCCGCTACCACGAGAAATCGGAAGAGGCTTGGCATATAGCGAAGTTGCTCCCTGGCCTGTATGGTCCAAACGCAAGGTGACGCCATTATGTCGCACGCTATGGGATCGGGCGCTCATGCCGAAATGCCTCACCCCGATTGCGCAAGACCTTGCCGCGGCAAGAAAACTGGCAACCGACGCTTGCGCCGTTGGCGGCGGCTCGGAAAGGGGAGACACGCGCCACAGATGATCCGATTCGGCGCACGAGGCAAAAGCGAAGGGACACAGGCGGACGCTATCCGATCGATCCGCGCGCACCTTGGCGCGCGCTCGATCGTGCTCGTGGGCATGCCGGGCAGCGGCAAATCGGCGGTGGGGCGTCGTCTGGCCGTCCGCCTCGATCTGGCCTTCCTTGACGCTGATGAAGAGATTGAGCGTGCGGCGGGCAAACCCATCACCGACATCTTCAAGGATCACGGCGAGCCCTACTTCCGCGAGGGCGAGCGCAAGGTCATCGCCCGCCTGCTGCGCACGGGCCCGCAGGTATTGGCAACGGGCGGCGGCGCCTTCATGGTAGCGGAAACCCGCGACTGCATCCGCCA
>JAMXLN010000294.1 GCA_024281145.1 Hyphomicrobiaceae bacterium
AGGTCATCGCGCCGTGGCGCGAATGGGAGTTGACCTCGCGCACCCGCCTCGTCGATTACGCCGACCGGCACCAGATCCCGATCCCGCGCGACAAGCGCGGCGAGGCGCCGTTCTCGACCGACGCCAACCTGCTGCACATCTCGGCCGAGGGCAAAGTGCTCGAGGATCCCTGGAGCGAGCCCGAGGAGTTCGTCTATAGCCGCACCGTCGCGCCCGAGAAGGCGCCCGACAAGCCCGAATATGTCGAGATCGAGTTCAAAGCGGGCGATCCCATCGCGGTCAACGGCAAGGCGCTGACGCCGGCGGCGCTCCTGACCGAGCTCAACCGATTGGGCGGCAAGCACGGCATCGGCCGCGTCGATCTCGTCGAGAACCGCTTCGTCGGCATGAAGTCGCGCGGCATCTATGAAACGCCCGGTGGCACCATCCTGCTCGCCGCCCATCGGGCGATTGAATCGATCACGCTCGACCGCGGGGCCGCCCACCTCAAGGACGAGCTGATGCCGCGCTACGCGGAGCTCATCTACAACGGATTTTGGTTCGCACCTGAGCGGCAGATGCTGCAGGCATTGATCGACAAGAGCCAGGAGCACGTGGAGGGCCTGGTGCGCCTCAAACTCTACAAAGGCAATGTCATCGTTACGGGCCGTGAGAGCGATAAGTCGCTCTATTCTGGCAATCTCGTCACCTTCGAGGACGATAAGGGTGCCTACGACCAACAGGACGCGGCTGGCTTCATCCGGCTCAATGCACTACGGCTGCGAACCCTGGGACAACGCAACCGACGCGGCGAGATGGCGTAACCGCAGCTCAACAGCCGACAGTCCCTCTGTTTCCCGCGCCAGAGGATAAATAGCGTTGAGGCCCGGAGCCCGGCTCACCACCTGAAGCGACCGCAGCAACTAAAGAGGAAAAAAGTCGCAATGTTCACCCGCATGGAGCTGGGCCGCATCGCGGGCATCCCGATCTACCTCGACATGATGTTCGTGCTGGTGCTGTTCATCTTCACGTATCCCTACTTCACGGCCGGCAGCACCCAGGCAATGTCGGCCGGCTTCGTCATCGTCGTGGGCCTCCTGCTCTCGATCCTGCTGCACGAGCTGGGCCATGCGTTCGCCGGGCGCCTGTTCAAGGCGCACGTCTCCCACATCGACCTGACGGGGCTCGGCGGGATCGCTCACTTCGAGCGGTCCCTGCCGCGCTCGGTGCTGGCGCGCTCCGTGATCTACTTGGCGGGACCGGCCGTCAATTTCGGGCTCTGGCATGGGCTGGGTTGGCTCGCCGGCGAGGCCGCATTCGCCGGCAGCCCCATGCTGGCTCTGCCACTGGCCGTGCTGGCGTCAGCCAATTTCTTTCTCATGTGCTTCAACCTGCTCCCAGCTTACCCGCTCGACGGGGGCCTTACGCTGGACGCGTGGCTCGCGGCGCTGCTGGGCACCACCTGGTCGGTGCGCATCGTCGGATGCCTCGGCCTCGCAGTTGCAGCGGCGGTCGCGCTCTATGCGCTGCCGACCGGCATCTTCCTGCTGTTCGTGGCGTTCTTTCTGGCCCAGGCCAATTGGGAGGCACTGCAGAGCGTCGGCGGCTGGTCGAAGTGGCGCTAGTCGCGTGCGATCAGCCAGCGCGTTCGAGAAATTCGGCCACCTGCCGGTTGAAGACTTGCGCGCGCTCGAAGTACACCGAATGCCCCGCATCGGCGATGTGCAGCACGCGCGCCTGCGGCACGACGGCGGCGATGGCGTCGGCGGCGAAGGGTGGGATCAGGAGATCCTCATCGCCAACGATGAAGAGTACCGGGCAGTCGACCGCGGCTAGCTCTTCCGGCGCGCGCGTTCGACCCGTCATGAGCCGCTCGCGCAGTGCCAGCTTGTCGAGGCTCGCATTCATGTCGTCGATGTGGCGGTAGAGCAGATGCAGCGCCGGCTGCTCCGCGGCCATGCGCGCCCCGGCCGCCACGTGGATGCCCCGCCCGGCACAATCTGCCGCCGCGCGGGCGGTGGCCGCCGTCCATTCCTGGAGCCGCAACCGCTCCGGCTCGCGCATGCGGGCGGGATCGATGGTCCCAGTGGTGGAGGCAAGGACGAGCGCCTTCAGCTTGCCGCTCCGCCGCAGAGCGTACTCAACCGCCGTCCAGCCCCCCATGGATTGGGCGAGGATGCGCACGTCGGCGAGACCCAGATGCTCGATCAACGCCGCGAGGTCGCCGGCGTAGTCGCCCGGATCAGGGCCGCCGGCAATGGCGGAGGAGGGAGCAAATCCGCGGTGCGCGAAGGTGATGCAAGCGTAACGGGGGGCGAAATGGGCGACCTGCTGCCACCACGACAGGTGGTTGCCGCCGAGCCCGTGCGCAAACACGATCGCCGGGCCGGCGCCTGTTACCTCGTAATGGATGCGGTGCGCACCGCGCTGAAGGCGGCCGATGCGGCGGGCGGGCAAGGGAGGATGCACGGTCATGAGATGGGCGAGTAGGACTGCGATTGCGAAACTTAGCGAGCTTGGCGGATCCTGTCATCGGCTGTCTGCGAGCAATAGTTTGTGGGCGGACCCCGCCACCTATCTCCCGTCCGCGGGCGTTGATCGGTCGGATGCGAAAGCCGGGGGATGCCGACCATGGGTCGAGCCCGTCAATTGTCGTGGGCCAACGGCCAACCCTCATCGGAAAGGAGGCTCATCAAACGAGCGCAGCTTGCGTGAATGCAAGGTGTCGCGGCGCTCGCGCAACAGATCGAGCGTCGCCAACCCGATCTGGAGATGCTCGGTCACCGCCCTCTCGTAGAAGGCATTGGCAGCGCCCGGCAGCTTGATCTCGCCGTGCAGTGGCTTGTCGGAAACGCACAGCAGCGTGCCGTAGGGCACGCGCAACCGATAACCATTGGCGGCCACCGTTCCGCTCTCCATGTCGACAGCGATGGCACGGGAGAGATTGATGCGTCGTCGCTCCTGGGTGTAGCGCAGTTCCCAATTGCGGTCGTCGTTCGTAACAACCGTGCCGGTGCGCAGGCGCTGCTTTAAGGTCTCGGCCTTTTCACCGGTGACGAGGGCCGCCGCGTCCTGCAGCGCGATCTGCACCTCGGCGAGCGCCGGGATCGGCACATCGGGTGGCACCAGCGAATCGAGGATGCCGTCCTGGCGCAGGTAGGCGTGCGCCAGGACGTAGTCCCCGATCTGCTGTGACTGGCGCAGGCCGCCGCAGTGGCCGACCATCAGCCAGCAGTTGGGACGCAGCACGGCGAGATGGTCGGTAATGTTCTTAGCGTTGGACGGGCCAACCCCGATATTGACCAGGGTCACGCCCTCCTTCTCGCGCGCCGTGAGGTGATAGGCCGGCATCTGGAACCGGTGCCAGGGACTGGCGGCAATCATCTCGTTGGCCACCGTTGAGGCGCAGCCGCGGCGCACCTCAGCCCCGCCTGGCAGCACCAGCGACTCATAAGGTCCGCCCTGTTCGAGACGCGCAAGCCCCCAGCGCACGAACTGATCGACGTAGCGGTGATAGTTGGTGAGCAAAATCCATTGCTGCACGTTATGCCAATCGCTGCCCGTGTAATGCACAAGGCGCCGCAGCGAGTAATCAACGCGCACCGCATCAAAAAGCGCGAGCGGGCGCGACTCCCCCTCCGGCACTTCCAACTGACCGTCCGCCACCTCGTCGCCGACGAGCGAGAGCAGCGGGGTTGGGAAATGTCGGGCCAGCTCGCTGGCGGTCACCCCGGTTCTACCGATGTCCTCGACACGCTCCAGCACATAGGGGTAGGGGATTTCCTGAGCGCTGACGTCCACGGTGATCTCCGCGTCGTACTCGACCACCAGAGGCTCGAGCTGTTCCAGCAGGTATTTGCGGAAATGGCGCGGGTGCGTCACGGTGGTCGCATAGACGCCCGGGCGCTGGAACTTGGCGAAGGCGCGGCGCGTGCGCCCCGCCGGCCCGACGTGACGACACTCAACGCGCAGAAGTGGATAGCGAAAGCCCGCGCGATCCTTGGACGTGGGCGCCTTGCGGGTTGCCAAATAGCGGTCGAGCGCTCGGGCCAGGGCCGCACAGGACCCGGCGTAGATCGCCTCCAGGCGATCGATGGCGGCCGCCGGGGTGAGCGCGTGCTTCGCGTTTGCCGTCTTGCCCATGACCCTTGCCCATGACTTGGCTCAATTGGCTTAGGCTCCAATGACCGGGTCGGTGGATTTGGGGTTCCCATTGGCCCCTTGGTCCTTGGCCCAGATCTTGGAACATAGCTTCGGGGGCCACGACCTCGGGGACCCCATGACCTCGGGGACCCCATGACCTCAGCCCAAGCCTCAGCCGTCCGCGAATTGCAGGCCGTACTCTCCGGCCGCAGCCGTCAGCCACTGCCAGAAACTTTGCGCCAAACTGCGGGCGATCGCAAATTCGTAGCTCGGCCGGTCGTCGAGCTGCCACAGCAGCACGGGGATGTGATCAACGAGGGTGGAGGCCACATCCCCCGGCCTGAACGCGCGGGGGTGAAGATCGACCGACACCCCCTTCGCCAAGGCATCGCGCACGCGCGACCCGGTCAGGGCAAGGAGCGTGCGGCCGTGGCTCTGGTCGACCAGCGCGGCTAAATCGGCAAGGGGTGCAAGAAGTGCCTCCATGCCCTCTTCGGGCGCCGGTCGCCGGGAGGCAAGCCATTGGTCTGGACCCACCCAGACAAAGGCGATTTTTTCCCCCACCACGCGCCTCGGCGTCGCCGGAAGGTCGACGTCAAAGCCCGATCGCACCGCGGCCATGAGGTCACCCCGGCGACCCTTGCGCGCCGTTACCGTGGCGAGCCCCGGCTGGCGGATCTCACGTGCGACCACGCCCGGGCACACGCTCGGCCGGCCGTAGTGGCCGGCAGCCACCGCGCCAGCCAACGCGGAGAGGTATGGAGGGTCGATGTTAGCCACGCAAGCGCTCTCCGGTGGGGTCATAGAACACGGGATGGCAAACCTCGACGGCCACGTCGCCGCCACGCACGGGATCGTATGCCTGCACCCGCTCTCCATGGCGCTCGGGCCCATGGACGAGAAGCCCGAGGCCGACCCAGTGCTCCAGCGTGGGAGAGAACGCGACCGAGGTCATGTAGCCCTCATCCGCGCCGCCCATCGGCTTGGCACCCGCTCGGACAAAATGGGCGCCGGCCCTGAGGTAATCCCGACGGTTCACGGGCTTGAGGCCGACCAGGCGAGGCCTGTCCGTCGCCATGAGGCCCGGGCGCTGCGCCATGACGCGGCCCACAAAGTCCTTGGCTCCGGACAGCATTCTCCCAAGCCCCAAGTCCCTGGCGGTCGTGTGGCCATTGATCTCGTTGCCGGCAACGTGCCCCTTCTCGATGCGCATGATGCCGAGCGCCTCGGTGCCATAGGGCTCAATACCGAACTCATCACCGCTCGCCATCATGTGCCGCCACAGGGTCTCGCCGTAGCCGGCGGGCACGGCGAGCTCGTAGGCCAGCTCGCCCGAAAAGGAGATGCGGAAGAGGCGCGCGGGCAGGCCACCCATCACGGTCAACTGCCCGGCCGCCAGGTAGGGAAACGCCGCATTGGAGACGTCGTGCTGACCGTCCACGACCTTGTTCAGCACATGGCGCGCGTGCGGGCCGGCAAGCGCGAACTGCGCCCAGGCATCGCTCACCGAGGAGAGCTGCACGTCGAGTTCCGGCCACAGCCATTGGGCGCAGAGCTCCATGTGCTGCAAGACCTTGGCTGCGTTCGCCGTCGTTGTCGTGACGACATAGCGCTCGGCGGTGAGCCGCGCGATGGTGCCGTCGTCCAGCACCATGCCGTCTTCGCGCAGCATCAGGCCATAGCGCGCCTTGCCGATCGGGAGCGCCTTCCAGCTCGCGGTATAGATGCGGTCGAGAAATTCGGCTGCGTCGGCGCCCTGCAAGTCAATCTTGCCGAGCGTCGACACATCGCATAGGCCGACCCTCGATCGAACCGTGCACACTTCGCGTGTGACGCTGCTCAACCAATCCGTCTCACCGGGCTGCGGATAGAATTGCGCGCGCAACCAGGGGCCGGCCTCCACGAAATGAGCGCCCCGCTCGCGCGCCCAGTTGTGCGACGGCGGCAGGCGGGTCGGCCTGAACTCCTTGCCGCGGTGCCTACCTGCGAGCGCGCCGATGGCCACCGGCGTGTAAGGCGGCCGGAAGGTGGTGCTGCCGGTCCGCGCGATGGGCATCGCAGTAAACTCCGCCATCAGCGCCAGGCCCGTGATGTTCGAGGTCTTGCCTTGGTCGGTGGCCATTCCGAGCGTGGTGTAGCGCTTCAAGTGCTCGACCGCGCGAAAGCCCTCGTGGCCCGCAAGCGCCACATCCTCGTCGGTCACGTCGTTTTGCAGATCCACGAAGGCCTTGCCGCGCGCGGCGCGAA
>JAMXLN010000295.1 GCA_024281145.1 Hyphomicrobiaceae bacterium
TGGAGAGGCTGTTGCCAAAAGATTGGCGTTTCTGCATGAGTTACTGCCCGAGGCTGTTCGTATCGGCGTCCTTACCAATCCAGCGAATGCTGTGGCGACCGAGGCCCTGTTGCCCAGATTGGAGGAAGGCGCCCGTAGCCTGGGCCTGCAAATCGATGTTCTTCGCGCGAGCACTGCTGCGGAGATCGATGCCGCTTTCGACACCATGGGGCGCGAGGGTCACGATGCTCTGTTTGTAGCGCCGGACACGTTCTTTAGCAGTCGCCGCGCGCAGTTTGCTGCTGTGGCGGCGCGCGAGCGTATCCCAGCTTGTTATAGCGATCGCGAAACCGTCGCCGCTGGCGGGCTGATGAGCTGCGGCATTAATTATTCGGACGTTTATCGGCAGGTCGGCCTCTATACCGGCAACATCCTTAAGGGCGCCAAGCCCGCTGATCTACCGGTCGTGCAAACGAGTAGATTCGAGTTTGTTATCAACCGACGAACCGCAACGCTGCTGGGCATCGATGTGCCGACAAAGCTCGTCGCCATCGCCGACGAGGTGATCGAACGATAGGCTACCAACGCCGGGGGCGGCTCACAGTGAAAGACTCGGGTCAAGCAATCAAATTGGCAGGGGGGCCGAAACCCACAGGGTCAACGTTCCGGGGGCTTTTGTGCATGTGCGTGCGTCCGCTGCTGTGAAGGGTTTCGGATGACGGCCCCATTACGGGTCTATGCACGAGCGGCGGGGCCGTCGTCCGAAAGCCTCCAGGGAAGGAACCCGCGGGAAGTGGGATGCAAGGGTGCGGCGCGCACGCCTATGGGGATTTCGACACGGCCGTTGAGGGTATGGCCGCTGATGAGGTAGCGGGCGGAGCGATCGCTGGGTCGTGCGGTGACGGCAAGGACGCTCGGGTCACTCGGCGGCAGGGGTCGGAGGGCGATCTAGGCCTTGCGGGATGCGTGCTCGGACGAGGGTTGCCGCGGCCGGTCGTGGACCAGCGAGACAGATCGGCACTGCAGCGGTGGATGAGGTTGGCCAGGCTCATGAGGTGTCGATCCTGATGGCAGCGGGCCTTGCGGTCGGCTTGTGTCGCGGGAGCTCGCCCGCCTTGAACACCTCGATGATGCGCATGGCGGAGCCGCAGCACGGGCACAGCTCAACGGGCGTGGCCGGCTCAGAAGCGATGTCCTGCGGGTTGGGCGCCGGTGGAGCTGTGTCGAGCAGCTTGCGGGCGAGCGCGAGGTTGTCGACCTTGACCCCGCTCGCCAGCAGACCGTAGTGGCGGATGCGGTGGAAGCCCTTGGGCAGCACGTGGATCAGGAACCGGCGGATGAACTCGTGGGCGTCGAGGGTCATCGTCTTGTAGCGGCCGGGTCCGTCGATCCGGTAGTCCTTGACCTTGAACGTCACCGCCTTGGCATCGGCCGCGATCAGACGCCGGTTCGAGATCGCCACGCGATGGGTGTAGCGCGACAGATAGGCGAGCACCACCTTCGGCCCGGCGAACGGGCGCTTGGCGTAGACGAACCAGCGCGTCCTCTCGAGCGGCGCCAGATGGGCGGCGAACGCCTTGGTATTGACGAGCGCGGCGTGCGCGCCGTGGAACGTCAACCGGCCGGCGGCGTGTGCCGCCATGAGCCCCTCGATCATCAGCCTGCGGAACAGCTTCGCCAGCACGCGCACGGGCAGAAAGAAGTCGGGCCGCTTGGCGATCCATCGTGATCCGTCGAGCGCGATGCCGCCACCCGGTACGATCATGTGCACGTGCGGATGATGCGTCATCGCCGATCCCCAGGTGTGCAACACCGAGGTGATGCCGATGCGCCCTCCGAGATGCTTCTTGTCCGCCGCGATGGTGAGCATCGTCTCTGCCGAGGCCGTGAACAGCAGGTCGTAGATCACCGCCTTGTTCTGATACGCGATATCGCCGATCGCCGATGGCAGTGTGAACACGACGTGGAAGTACGGTACTGGCAAAAGCTCCGCCGCCCGCGCCTCCATCCACTCGCGCGCCGCCACACCCTGGCACTTCGGGCAGTGCCGGTTGCGGCAGCTGTTGTAGGCGATGGCCGTGTAGGCACAGGCGTCATTCTCGCAGCGCAAGACGTGCCCGCCGAGCGCCGCCGTGCGGCAGCGCTCGATCGCACTCATCACCTTGAGCTGGCCGAGGCTGACGTGACCGCGGTTGGCGTCACGCCAAGCGGGCCCGTGGTCGCGGAAGATATCCGCGACCTCCAGAGCTGGCCGGACCATGTGGACCGGCGTTATGCCGGCGGCGCATCCGTCCTCTTCGGCACCAGCGGTGTGAGCCGGTCGAGCGGGCTCATGACCTCGCGGATGATGTTGGTGGCGACTTGGGTGTAGCGCGCCGTGGTATCGAGCTTGGCATGGCCGAGCAGCACCTGGATCACCCGGATATCGATATTCTGCTCAAGCAGATGGGTGGCGAAGCTGTGCCGCAGCGTGTGCGGCGCGATCCATTTGGGCAATCCGGCCAGTTCGGCTGCCATGTGGCAGGCGCGATTGAACTGGCGCGTCGTCATCGGCTTGATGGGGTCGCGGCCAGGAAACATCCACACCGGCGGGCGCGCGATGCGCCACCAGTCGCGCAACAGCTCCAACAGCCGGGGCGACAGCATGGCAAAGCGATCTTTGCGGCCTTTGCCCTGCTCCACCCGCAGCATCATGCGCTTGGAATCGATGTCACTGGTCTTGAGCGCCACAACTTCCATGGCCCGCAGACCGGCCCCGTAAGCGACGCTGAGCGCCGCCTTGTGCTTGGGACTGACGGCGGCCTCCAGCAGGCGCAGCACCTCCTCGGGCGACAGTACGCGCGGCAGCTTGCGCGGCTCGTAAACGAACACCAGGCGCCGCGTCGTCTCCGGCCGATCGAGCGTTACCTTGAAGAAAAACCGCAGCGCCGTCACGGTTGTGTTGACGGTCGGCGGTCGCACGCCCCTCTCGGTCAGATGCAGTTGAAACGTGCGCAGCTCTTCCGGCGTTGCGGTGTCGGGAGATCGGCCGAGGTAGGCCGCGAGCCTCTTGACGGCGCGGATGTACTCGCGTTGCGTCTCAGGCGTGAACCTGCGCACGTTCATGTCGTCGAGCATGCGTTGGCGCAGCGGGCTGATGGGCTTCTCGCTCATTGGGGCTCCTGTCTTGAGGTTGGAGTGCTTCGACCCCTCGATCCTCAAGACGGAGCGCCCGCTTCGTCAGCTCCGCTCAATCAACGTGGTTACCCGCCCTCAAGGCACGCCGCTAAGGTCGTGCCTCTCTCTCCCGCGCGAGCGGGTTCGTTGTGTGCTGGGCATGCTCAGCCGCCTGGAGGTGAAAGTCCTCTGCCCAACCTGATGGAGGTGAAGGGCTAGCAATGTGCAAGGGCTGTCGCCGCGAGGCGAGGTCTGAAGGAAGCACCAAGCAAATGCGCGAGTCGATGGACAAAAACCGAATAC
>JAMXLN010000296.1 GCA_024281145.1 Hyphomicrobiaceae bacterium
CTGGCCCCGCTGTTCGACTTCGAGAAGAACGACCCCGAACTCAAGAAGCTTGACGCGGGGGTCAAAGCCTTTATGGGGCCGCGCCTGTCGCGATTGGCCCAACGCGGTGCGGGGGATGCGCGCGCCGGCGGGGCAAGTATTGGGGGACCCGAGCCGGGGTGATGGGGCCCGCCGTGAGGCCCACGCCCGGACCCCAACAACTGTCAACGACCAAGGGCCGTGCCCGTGCCCCGAGACTTGCGCCCAGTGGCCACGCGCGTCTGGCCGATCCCCGTCCTCCCCGCCAGGGGCACCGCGGGTGGAGGCGCGGGGCTCGGGCCGATGGCGGCCCGCCGCAATCTGTTGGTGGTCGCGCCTCATGGCGTCGATCCCTGAGGGAGGTCGAGCGTGTTCTTTTACCTTGCAAAGACCGTTTGGTTCTTCGCCCAGCCCTCCGGGCTCTTGCTCCTCCTGCTGCTCACGGGCGCCGCTCTGTTGCTGACCGGGCGCGCCAGGATGGGTCGCCGGCTGGTCGTTGCCAGCGCCGGCTTGCTGCTGTTTGGCGGCTGGGTGCCGGTCAGCAATTGGCTGATGCTGCCACTGGAACAGCGCTTTTCGCGTGCCGATCTGGCAGGTGGGGTCGACGGCATTATCGTGCTCGGCGGCGGGGAGGAGGCTCGCATCTGGGCGGAGCGCGCTGGGCACGCCCTCAACGAGGCCGGGGAGCGCTTCACCGAGGCGGTAGCCTTGGCACGGCGCTATCCTAAGGCAAAAGTTGCGTTTACCGGTGGCGCCGTCGAACTTCTCACCGCGCCCAAGGTTGGCGCGGACGCGGCGCGGGCGATCTTCGCCGATTTGGGCCTCGCAGAGGGCGAGCGGCTGTCCTTTGAGAGGAAGGCACGCGATACCTGGGAGAACGCCGTGTTGGTGAAGGCGCTGGTCCAGCCCAGGGTGGGGGAGCGCTGGTTTTTGGTGACGTCGGCCTGGCACATGCCCCGGGCGATCGGCGCCTTCCGCAAGGCTGGCTTCCCCGTTGAACCTTGGCCCGTCGACTATCGCACCGCCAGCCTCTGGGATGCGCTGCGTCCCTTCGAGGCTCCCGCCGATGGGCTCAAGCGGTTCGATACGGCGCTGCGCGAGTGGGTCGGGCTTGTCGCCTATCGTGCCAGTGGCCGCACCAGCGCGCTCCTCCCCGGGCCATCGTGACCGCTGATCAGCTCACGGCGCTCTGGGGGCTTGTTCCCAACGAAACAGTGGCTCATGGGCGGCTGGGCTATAGGAACGGGGACACGCATCCCCCCGACCGAGGCACCCCTAACGGAGATCATCCCATGCAGCGGTTGAACATCGGACTGGCCTTGAGCGGCCTCGCCGCCGTGGCGGCCGGGACCTTGGGCGGGTGGGCCCTCGTCGATGGGCTTGCTCTGCAGGCCTCGGCGCGCACCCCGGTCGAAATCGCAAGCATCGCAGCGACCTCTCCGACAGACCCGACAAGGCCCAATCCGGTTCCTGCCCCGGCGCCATCCCGCGCCGTCGAGGCGCCACCTCCTGCGCCGCCGGCTGCTGCACCAGACGCTCCTGCGGCCAATGCGGAGGCCGGCAAGCCGCACATCCACCTTGACGGCGAGCGCAGCGCGTTGAGCTATGAGGGTGAATCGGGCAGCCTTTACATCAATAAGGACCGGATGAGCGTCCGCACGCCTTTCGGCAAGTTTGACATCGACTGGTAGATCGCAAGCGCCCGCTTTGAGGCAGGCGTGGCGGTGCTGGCGGATCGCTAATGGATTAGGGTGCGCGCAGCTCCCATCAAGGGCCGCTCATCAAGGGCCGCCTCGCTTCGAGCGCAGCCTTGCCCAATGCTCCAGCCGCTGCTTAATTTCGGCCTCGAAACCGCGCCCGGGCGGAACATAAAACTGGGGCCGGGCCATACCGTCCGGGAAATAGGTCTGACCGGAGAAGGCTTCGGGGGTGCCGTGGTCGTACTCGTAGCGGGCGCCGTAGCCCTCCTGCTGCATGAGGCGCGTCGGCGCGTTGAGGATGTGTTTGGGCGGCGGCAAACTGCCCTGTTCCTGGGCTGAGCGCATGGCGGCGCCAAAAGCAAGGTAGGCGGCATTGGACTTGGGTGCCGTTGCGAGATAGATCACCGCCTGCGCGAGCCCGAGCTCGCCTTCCGGACTGCCGAGAAAATCGAAGGCGTCCTTGGCCGCCAGCGCCTGCATGAGCGCCTGCGGATCGGCAAGACCGATGTCCTCGATGGCCATCCGCACCAGGCGGCGCGCGATATAAAGGCGGTCTTCGCCGCCGTCGAGAATGCGCGCCAGCCAATAGAGCGCCGCATCGGGGTCCGAACCGCGCACGGCTTTGTGCAGCGCGCTGATGAGGTTGTAGTGACCGTCGCGCGACTTGTCGTAAAGGGGAGCGCGGCGCTGGACCAGCGCGGCAAGCGCGGCACGGTCGAGCGGCGCGGCGCCCGACGCCAGCGACGCAAAGAGCTCTTCTGCCATGTTGAGCAGGGTGCGCCCGTCACCATCGGCCATGGTCTTGAGTGCGGTGCGCCCTTCTCGATCGAGCGGCAGTGGCCGCCCCTCCACGCGTTCCGCGCGCGCGAGCAGCTCCTCCAGCGCCGCCTCATCAAGGCGATGGAAGACCACGACCAGCGCACGAGAGAGCAAGGCGCCGTTGAGTTCGAAGGAGGGGTTTTCGGTGGTGGCGCCAACCAGCGTGATGGTGCCGTCCTCCATGTGGGGAAGGAAGCTGTCTTGCTGCGAGCGGTTGAACCGGTGGATCTCGTCGATGAAGAGCAGCGTTCCCGTGCCGGTCTCGCGGCGGCTCTTGGCGCGATCGAAGGCTTTGCGCAGGTCCTGGACGCCCGAGAAAATCGCCGACAGCTGCTCAAAGACGAGGCTCGTTTGGTCGGCGAGCAGCCGGGCTGCGGTGGTCTTGCCGGAGCCTGGAGGACCCCAGAGTATCATGCTTTGCAACCTGCCGCCCTTCAGGGCGCGCGTGAGCGTGCCTGCGGGGCCAACCAGGTGATCTTGGCCCACGATGTGGGCGAGCTTCGTCGGCCGCAGCCGGTCGGCAAGCGGACGCGGTGCCTCTCTGTCAAGGCCCGCGGCTTGAAAGAGGTTGGTCATGGTGCACTCGTGGCTCCCGGAGGCGGGAACATTAACCTGCAAGCTGCAATCGCACGCTCTGGTTGCCGCGCTTGAATTGCACCAGCCACACCTGCTGGCGCTCCCTCAGTGCTGCTTCCAGTTCGCCCACCGTCTCGATTTTGTTTCGGCCCACCTGCTGGATGACGTCGCCTGGCTGGAAGCCGATACGGGCTGCCTTCGAATCGGGGCGCACCTGCAGGATCACCACACCCTCCCCCTCCTCAAGGCCCAGCTCCTCGGCGATGGCGGGCAAGATATTGCTGACGCGGGCGCCGTCGAAGGGATGTGCGCCCGACAAGGTGCGCACGTCGTCCTTGCCAGCCTGTGGGGCTGCGCGCAGGGCGACCTCAAGCGAAAGCTGCCGACCCTTGCGCACGATATCCAGACGGCAGCGGTTGCCCACGCCGCGCGTGGTCAGCCGGTAGAGAATGGCACGCGCATCCGCCACCTCGTAGCCGTCGACGGCGACGATGACATCGCCCGCCTGCAGCCCGGCCTCGGCTGCGGGGCCGGTGTCGCTGACCCGGTTGACGATGGCGCCGGCCACGCGCGCAAGCCCCATGGCTTCGGCCATCTCGCGCGTCATCGTGTCGAGTTTGGCACCGAGCCACGGCCGCTCCAGCTTGTGGCCGGCAATAGCGCTGTCCACCACCAGTCTGACCATGTTGGAGGGAACCGCAAAACCAACACCGTGCGAGCCGCCGGAACGGGAGAAGATGGCCGTGTTGATGCCGACCACGCGGGCGGCCATGTCAACCAGCGCTCCGCCGGAGTTGCCCGGGTTGATCGCAGCATCGGTCTGGATGAAGACTTGTGCATCCGAGTTGCCAACCTCCGTGCGACCGAGTGCGGAGATGATGCCGCTTGTTACGGTCTGGCCAACGCCGAACGGGTTGCCGATGGCCAACACCATGTCGCCCACTTCGATGGCATCGGAGTTCTCGAATTCAAGGTAGGGGAAGCGGCCCTCCCCACCCTCGATGCGCAGCACAGCGATGTCCGACTTGTCATCGAGCTGGACGACCTTGGCATCGAACTCGCGACGGTCGGCCAGCGCGATGCGGATTTCCGCCGCCCCTCCGATCTTGACGACGTGCGTGTTGGTGACCACCACGCCTTCGGGGGCGACGATCACGCCCGACCCTAGCGAGTTCTGGATGCGCTCTTGTGGCATGCCAAAGCGCTCGCCGAAAAAGCGCCGAAATAAGGGATCGTCGGCGAACGGAGACACGAAGGTGGGCACACGCGCGCGTACATACACGTTGACGACGGCTGGCGCCGCCCTCTTGACGATGGGGGCGAAGGACAATTGCGCCGTCTCGCGCGTCGCTGGCACTTCCCGGCGTTGCGCGGTGGCCGGAACGGCCGCGGGGAGCGCCCCGCCGGCCAGGGCTAAGGCCACCATCACCACCCGCTTCAAAGCGAAATTGCCCATCTGCCCGTCCAGTGTCTGTGCTGTCAACGCTTCTGCGCCCGTCTTTGCCTTTCTTCACGCCGGGATGCAATGGTTTGCCAAGAGGCCGTGCCTAGGCAGCGGGCATTTGCACCAGAGCCCCCTGCGGTTTATGCAAGGGCGCGCCCAATCAATGCCCAAGACGTTGTCAGGAATGGGCCATCACGTCCTCGCGAGCGCCTTGCCGAAGCGTAGCCGCTACGCCCATATCGCTGCGATCAAGCCTCTGCACACCGGGACACTCATGCCATCACCCAGACCGCGCAGGAAGCTGCGCCTGCCCGCACTGTTTGTGCTGTTGCTCGCCTGCGGCCTTGCCGGCTGTGAGCAGCGCCAACCACACGCGCAGGGTGCACCCGCCCCTCCCCAGGTGACCGTGTCCAAGCCGTCGCGGCAGATGGTCACCGAATGGGATGAATACGTGGGCCGGTTCGTCGCCGTGGACGCCATCGAGGTCCGGGCACGCGTCTCGGGCTACCTCGACGCCGTCCACTTCCGGGACGGCCAGCTTGTCAAAGCGGGCGATCTGCTCTTCACCATCGATCGGCGCCCGTTCGAGGCCACCCTGGCGCAGGCCCAGGCCACGCTGGCTCAGGCCCGCGCCAACCTCGCCTATGCCGAAGCCGACCTCAAGCGCGGCGAGGATCTCGTGCGTGGCAGCACCATCACCCAGCAGACGTTCGACCAGCGCACCCAAGCCAAGCGCGTGGCGGAGGCCAATGTGGCTGCGCAAGAAGCGGCTGTGCGGCAGGCTTTGCTCGACCTCGAGTTCACCGAGCTCAAGGCGCCGATGTCGGGCCGCATCGGCGATCGACGCGTATCTCCGGGCAACCTCGTCACGGGCGGAACGACGGGGACCACGACCCTGCTCGGCACGATCACGACCATCGATCCCATCCGTTTCGAGTTCACGGTCGATGAGGCATCCTACCTGCGCTACATGCGCCTTGCAGGCAATGCAACGAGCGCTGCCAATCGCGGCATTGATGCGCCCGTCCGCCTCAAACTCATCGACGAGACCAAATTCACCCGCGCGGGCAAGTTGGACTTCGTCGACAATGCCATTGACCGCGCGTCCGGCACCATCCGCGGCCGCGCCGAGTTCCCCAATCCCGACGACACCCTGACGCCCGGCATGTTCGGGCG
>JAMXLN010000297.1 GCA_024281145.1 Hyphomicrobiaceae bacterium
CAGCCTTCCTTGGTCCCGGTCAATCCGAGCTGGTCACGCAGGCAGTCGAGCAAGGTTTCCTGCGCGTCGCACAGGAACTCGACGGTATCGCCGTTGACGGTGGCAGTTACATGGTGTTTGGCCATCAGACCTTCCTCGCCCGTTCAAGCGCAATGACTGCAGTGCGGCGGGCAAGCACGCCCGCGACCTTGATGCGATATTCCTTGGTGCCCCGTTTGTCGTCGATGGGCCGGCAGGCGGCGCTCGCGGCAGCAGCGAGCTTCTGCAGAGCCGGCTCATCGACGCTGGTGCCAACGAGCGCCTGCGCGGCCGGGCCCACCAGCAGCGGCCGCTCGGCGACCGCGCCCAGCGAGACGCGCGCGGCCGTGCACTTGCCCTTGCTATCGAGCGTGAGACACACGCCGCAGCCCACGACGGCGATGTCCATTTCCGTGCGTGGGATGAAGCGCAGATATGCGTCGCTCGTATGCGCGGGCCGAGGTGGCAGCAGGAACGAGGCGATGATCTCGCCCTTCGCAAGGCTCAGCTTGCGCGGCGCGATCATCACATCCTCAACGGGAAGCTCGCGACGACCCTTGGGACCCACGATGCTGGCCTTGGCACCGGCGGCGATGAGCGCAGGAACGCTATCGGCGGCGGGCGAGCCGTTGCAAAGATTGCCGCCCATGGTGGCACGGCCCTGGATCTGCGTGGAGCCGATCAGATTGGCCGCCTCCACGATCCCCGGCCACACCGACTTGAGCTTTGGATGCTCTTTGAGCTCGGCACCGGTCACGGCTGCGCCGACGCGAAAGCCGCCGGCCTCCTCCGTGATCTGACGCAGCTCGCCGATGCCCTTGATGTCGACCACCAGGATGGGGTCGATCAGGTCGGTGCGCATCTGCACCAGCAAATCCGTGCCGCCGGCCAGCACGCGCGCCTCGCCCGGTTCATGGGCGAGCAGCGCGACCGCCTGGTCGAGCGAGTTGGGCGCCTCGTAGCGCATAATTGACTTCCTCCTGACCCGTTGCAGGCCCGCAGGATGGCACACGATCTCCCTCCGCGCCAATCCCCGGACGAGAGGTCGCACCACCAAGCCGCCTTCCCTGGCCGAGTTTCTTGCATGCAAACCATGCGGCCAAGGAGCAACTCACAGCGCGAGCTGCGACCCCGGCACCGGGCTCGCACCTGAGCCGAGGAGGCTGCTAAGCTGCTGCGCACCATTGGTTCGCACGCCGGAGAGTACGCAACATGGCCAAGAAGGGCTACTGGATCGCTCACGTCCAGATCACCAATCCGGAACGCTACAAGGACTACATTGCCGCCAACGCCGCGCCCCTGAAGAAGTATGGTGCGCGCTTTCTCGTCCGCAACGGCGAGTGTCGCGAGGAGGGCCAACTGGCGGGACGCCGGCACGTGGTCATTGAGTTCGACAGCTACGCCACGGCTAAGGCCTGCCACGACTCACCAGAATACCAGGCCGCGGCCAAGATCCGCGACGAGGCCAGCACGGCCGACTTTCTAATCATCGAGGGTTACGAGGACTAACACAGCCGCGGCCGCTAGCTGCCGAGCGCGCTTGTCCACAGGGGCGCGAAACGCCCGCCCCGCAACGCTCAGCTGTCCTAGGCTGAGCTGCGCTCAATGCTGTCGGCTCAACGATTGCAAACGATTGCAATTGACGAGGCTCGGGCCTCGAAGCCTTGATGGCGCGTTTGCAGTGCGGCTTAGACCTGGGAGCTCGCCCAGGCAGCCCGTAGCGTGTTCTTGAGCAGGCAGGCCACCGTCATGGGGCCGACGCCGCCAGGTACTGGGGTGAGGGCACCGGCCACGTCAACCGCCTCGTCGAAGGCCACGTCGCCGACGAGGCGGCTTCTGCCATCGGCGGCCGGCACGCGCTGGATGCCAACGTCGATGACGGTGGCGCCGGGCTTGATCCAATCCCCGCGCACCATCTCGGCCCGGCCGACCGCCGCCACCACGAGGTCAGCACGGCGAACGATGCTCGGCAGGTCACGCGTGCGCGAATGCGCGACCGTCACCGTGCAATTCTCGTTGAGGAGCAGCTGCGCGACCGGCTTGCCGACGATGTTGGACCGGCCGATCACAACCGCCTCCAGGCCCGTGAGGTCGCTGCGCACGGACTTGGCCAGGATGACACAACCCGCGGGCGTGCAAGGTGCCAGTGTGCAAGCCCCTGAGGCGAGGCGGCCAATATTGATGGGATGGAAGCCGTCCACGTCCTTGGCCGGATCAACGGCTTCGATCACGCGACGCGTATCGATGTGGGACGGCAGCGGCAGCTGCACGAGAATGCCGTGAACGTCTGCGCGCCCGTTGAGCTCGGCGAGCAGGGTGAGCAAGCTGGCCTCGGGCGTGCCGGCCGGCAGCTTGTGCTCAAGGGAGATCATGCCAGCATCGCGGGTGGCCTTCATCTTGGTGCGCACGTAGACTTGGCTCGCCGGATCCTCGCCCACCAGCACCACGGCCAGGCCCGGGACAACCCCGCGCGCCCGCTGCAAATGGGCGACGCCGGCCGCCACCTCTAGGCGCAGCCTATGGGCGATCGACTTGCCGTCGATGATCAGCGCACGGGGCATGGCGGAGCGCAGGGCCTCATTGCGATGGTGCGCCCCGCAGCCCGGCGCTGGCGGCGCGCAGTTTGAGAAGCGCCGTGAGCAGGGTGGGTTCGCCCGCGACCAGCACCGTCTTGAGACGCGATTTGTCCCCAGCCTTCACCGTCACGCTGCTCCTTGGTACGCCGAGCCAGGCGGCCAAGGCCAATTCCACGGCGCGGTTGGCTTTGCCCCTTTGTGCCGCGGCATGGATACGCACCGCCAGCGCCGGTCCCTGCGCGGTCTCCACCACGCCTGCAACGCCCTCGCGCGACGATTTGGGGCTCGCGCGCACGAGCACCCGTAACCCCTCCGGGTCGACACGCCAGGGTTGAGCCGGCGATGGCGTCACACGAAGAGCTTGGCAAAGTTGGGGATTACCACCGACTGCACGAAGGCGCAGGCCAGGATCAAAACGACGGGAGACACATCGATACCGCCGAGGTCGGGCATCCAACGCCGAATCGGGCGCAGCAGTGGCTCGGTGAGAGCGTTGAGCGCCTGCCAGATGGAGCGCACGAGCGGATTGTAGGCGTTGACGACGTTGAAGGCCATGAGCCAGCTCATCACCGCACCGGCGATGATGATGTAAATATAGAGCGTGATCAAGGAACTGATGAAGCCGAGCAGCTCGAGCATCGATGCACTCTGCGGACGGTGAGCGAACCTCGTGTGTAATGCTCCCAGCGCCCACCGACAAGAGGCGAGCGGCCGCCCAATCAGCGTCGATGGCCGCATGCCGAGCCAACCTTGCACACACCGCCATGACGTGGTGCGTGCTCGATCGCCAGCGCCACCGCAGCGCGGGGTACTCGCGCCTCGCGTTCCTTGACAAGGCCTTGCCCCGCAACCTAAATGCCAGCGCCCATGAGGGGCCGTAGCTCAGATGGGAGAGCGCTGCAATCGCACTGCAGAGGTCAGGGGTTCGATTCCCCTCGGCTCCACCAAGGTCCCCACGACGGCTGCATCCGGAACGGCTGGCTATCCAAAGGGGGCTCTACCAAACTGCCGCCAGTGCTCCGTCCAGAGCGCGTCGGCGCTTGGAGGGAGAGGGCGTCACCCAAGAGGGTTCCATCGAAGATAGCCGGGGCCGTTGTTTCCAAGCCTGTTGTATCCAATACGTGTGTTGAGCACTGGCGGCAGTTCGGTAGCCAAGGCAGCTGTAGCCAAGACTCGGATCCACGCCAGTTGACT
The DNA here is from genome assembly GCA_024281145.1 of Hyphomicrobiaceae bacterium. GTDB lineage: Bacteria > Pseudomonadota > Alphaproteobacteria > Rhizobiales > Hyphomicrobiaceae > AWTP1-13. The sequence continues at coordinate 3,789 of JAMXLN010000297.1, forward strand.
GGCAGAGGCTATGCAAGGGGCCTGACAGCCAAAGCGGTTCGGTCAAGTCCACCTGCAAAGGCTACCCGTTGACCTGACCTCCGCCCCTCACCGCCTTGGCTTTGGCGCAGGGGATCTCCGGCCAAATTTGTCTGCCTGGGTGCGCCGCCTTTGCCCTCGTTCCCTTGCCTGGTTCCGCGCGCACCAGCGAACAAGAAGGGGGCAGGGGCTGGGCCGCGATGAACCGCCAAACCGTCCTGACCGGCCGAATTCGGGAAAGCCAACGTGCCTCCTCGCCATTGCATGCCTTCGAGATGCCCTGCGCATAGCCTAGGGAGCATTCGGTTTGTTTCCGCGCGCGATCGCGCGCAAGATGCGGTGTGGAGAGGATGAGGAGGACGCTGTGGCCGAAGGAGGAAGACCGCTGCCGGTGCCAACGCCGGAGACCAAGCATTTTTGGGAAGGCGCGCAAGCCGGCGAACTGCGACTGCAGCGCTGCGATGACTGCCGCCACACCTATTTTCCGCCCCGCCCGTTCTGCCCCAAATGCGCCTCGCGCCGGGTGTCGATCATCAAGTCAGCCGGCAAGGCGAAACTTCACAGCTATGTCATCCACCATCGCCCGGTTCCAGGGTTCACGCCCCCTTACGCGATCGCCGTAGTGGAGCTCACCGAGGGGCCGCGGATGATGACCAACATCGTTGGCTGCCCGCAGACGCCGGAGGCCCTGGTGCTCGACATGCCTCTCGAGGTCACCTTTGAGAAGCAGACGGACCAAATCACATTACCCCTCTTTAGGCCCACTGCGGGGAAGTGAGGAGGTAGCCATGAAGCCCAAATCGGTTGCCGTTGTTGGCGCTGCCGAGAGCACCAACCTCGGCGTCATTCCCGGACTGTCGCAGATCCAGCTGCACGCCGATGCCGCCCTCAATGCCCTGCGGGACGCGGGCCTATCTCCCTCCGACATCGACGGCATCGCCACTGCCGGCGAGACCCCGACGACGGTGGCGCACTATCTCGGCATCACGCCGACTTGGGTCGACGGCACAGCGGTCGGTGGCTGCTCGTTCATGATCCATGTGCGCCACGCCGCGGCGGCCATCAATGATGGACTGTGCAGGACCGTGCTCATCACGCACGGCGAGAGCGGTAAGTCGCGCGTGGGGGCATCCCCGCGGCCGGCCTATCCGGCGAGCCTTGCGGGCCAGTTCGAGGCGCCGTTCGGCGTCATGGGCCCGCCGACGATGTTCACGATCCCTGTGCTGCGGTACATGAAAACGTACCGCATTACCGAGGAACAGATCGCCATGGTTTCGGTGGTGCAGCGCGAGTGGGCAGCCAAGAACCCGCGCGCGACGTTTAAGGAGCCGATCACGGTTACCGACGTCCTCAATTCGCGCATGATTGCCTATCCCTTTCGCATCCTGATGTGCTGCCTCGTCACGGATGGGGGCGGTGCGCTCATTCTCACGAGCGCCGATCGAGCGCAGGACCTGCCGCAAAAGCCTGTCTATATCCTCGGTACCGGCGAGAGCGTCGAGAGCCCGATGATCAGCCAAATGGAGAACTTCACCTCCTCGCGCGCCTTCCGCGTCTCGGGCAAGAAGGCCTTTGCGGAGGCTGGCATCACCCACAAGGACGTGGATCATCTGATGATCTACGATGCCTTCGCACATCTGCCCCTCTACGGCCTTGAAGATCTGGGCTTCTGCGAGCCGGGCCAAGCCGCGGCCTTCATCGTCGGGCGCAACACGGCACCGGGGGGTAAGCTTCCGCTCAACACCAACGGTGGGGGCCTCAGCTACATGCACTCGGGCATGTACGGCATGTACGCGCTGCAAGAGAGTGTACGCCAGATGCGGGGTGTGGCGGCAGCGCAGGTCAAGGGCGCCAAGATCTCCATCGCTCACGGCGTCGGCGGCATGTTCGCAGCGAGCGGCACCATCGTGTTCAGCAACGAGCGGGGATGAGGCCGCACCTCGACCGGGAAGCACACATGAGCTATGAGGCACCCTTCGCCGGGCTCAAGGTCATCGACCTGACCCAAGGGGTGGCGGGTCCCTATTGCGGGATGCTGCTGGCCCAGCATGGGGCGAACGTCATCAAGATCGAACCGACTGGCGAGGGCGACTGGGCACGCACGCTCGGGCGACGCTACGGTGCGCATACGGCCTATTCGATCCCGACAAACCTCGGCAAGCGGTCGATCGCCGTCGATCTCAAATCGGATGCGGGCAAAGAGGTGCTTTGGCGTCTCATTGGCGGGGCGGATGTGCTGCTGGAAGGTTTCCGCCCCGGCGTGCTCGATCGGTTGGGCTTTGACTACGATCGGGTTTCCCAGCGCGAGCCGCGCATCCTCTATCTCTCGGTCTCGGGCTTTGGACAGAACGGCCCGCTCGCTGGTCGCCCCGCCATGGATCCGGTTCTGCAGGCTTTCACCGGCTTGATGATCGACAACAAAGGTGAGGACGGCATCCCGCACCGCGTGCCGTTCGTTGTCATCGACATGTCGACGGGGCTTTACGCCTTCCAGGCCCTGTCCGCCGCGCTCTATGCCCGCCGCGATGCGAACCACGGCCGTCGCATCGAGGTGAGCCTGCTGCAGGCGGCGAGCGCCATGCAGGTGATCCGCATGATCATGGTTTTGAGCGAAGGCGAGCAGATAAGGCGCGCCATGCCGAGCGGCGTGTTCGAGACGGCCGACGGTTGGCTGCAGTTCCTTGTCATCCGCAACGACAGCTGGGTGAGGTTCTGCCGCATCGTGCTGGACATGCCGGAGCTTGCCGCCGACCCGCGCTTTGCCGATGCGGACGCGCGCATGAGCCATGAGGCGGCCCTGATGGGCATCGTCCGGTCGGCGATCGCCGAAAAACCAACGGCCTACTGGGCACAACGCCTGCACGAGGCCGACATCATGCACGAGAGGCTCAACACTTTCGCGGAGTTTCTGCGCTCCCCCCAGGTCGATGCGACCGGGCTCATCAGCTGGCTTTCCGTGGATGGCGCGCCGAAGCCGGTTCCGATCCCCAACCTGGCGGGCGTCGTGCCGTCGGCTGAGGGCGCGCCGCGCGGCGTCACGCCGCGGCTCGGCCAGCACACACGGGAGGTGCTGTGCGAGCACGACTTTACGGCCTCGGATATCGCAGCGTTGATCGAGCAGCGGATCGTGGAGCAGGCCTAGGGCGTTCAGGCTTCAGCCGAGCGCGGCAGTGGCGTGCATGGCGATGGTGCCGCTCGGGGTGACGGCCCACGCTTCGCAGCCCGCTCCCGCCTCGGTCGGGCGCCCCACCAAGTCGAAGGGAGCGGTGTCGAACAGCGGTGCCCTGGCGCGCATGGCGAACGTGCGAATAGGGCGCCCTGGGCTGTGGTCACGAATGAAGTTGATGAGGCAGGTCTGTGTGAACGGACCGTGCACGACGAGGCCCGGATAACCCTCCACCTCCATGGTGTAGGGGCGATCGTAGTGGATCCGATGCGGGTTGCCGGTGAGGGCGGAGAAGCGAAAGAGATTGACGGAATGCGGTGTGATCGTGCGCCTCCAAGGCAGACCTGCCGGAGCCTCTTCGCGCTTGGGAATGCCGCTCTTGGCGCCCGGCTTCACGGCCTCGCGAAACACGATGTCGTACTCCTCCGTGAGGGCAAGACCGCGCGGCGTGGAGATACGCCGGCTTTGCGTGGCAAGGATCAACGTGCCGGTACTGCCCTCGCGGACTTGCAAATCGGTGAGTTCGCTTTCCCGGCGCAGGCGGTCGCCGACCCGCAGCGGCGCGTGGAAGGCAATGCGCGTGCCAGCATACATGCGGCGCGGCAGCGGCAGTTTCGGCAGCAGGCCGGAGCCTGAGGCCGAGCCGTCCGGGGCCAGCAAAGCCGTGGGCGTGGTCGAAAGGAAATAGCCGATGTGCCAGCCCTCGGGGATCGCCTCGCCCTCGCCCGGAGCCTTTTCCTCACGATCGAAGGCGGCGACGATGGCCTTGAGTGGAGCCTCGGCGGCCACGTCGTCATCGCTGATGCGCGTGCCGACGTGTCGGCGCAAGGCGGAAAGATCGATCCTCGTCATGAGCGCTCCTTTACGTTGCCGGTAGGGAGCGCACTAAAGGGCAAATCCTTGTCCACGCGCACATCGGCCGGCAGGCCGAGCACCCGTTCGGCGATGATGTTGCGCATTATCTCGTCGGAGCCGCCGGCGATGCGCGAGGACGGCGACGTCATCAAGGTCTGTTGGAACACCCCCGCAAGCGGCACCAGCTCCGGATTGGTGAGAACCCCGCCCTGTTCCATGAGGTCCAGCGCGAAGGCGGCGAGGTTCTGCAGCTTGGAGCCGTTGACGAGCTTGCCGATCGAGGACTCAGGCCCCGGCGTTTCGCCGCGCGACAGCGCGGTCATGGTGCGGAAGTGCGAGTACTTGAGGCCTTGGCTCGACACGAACCAGTCGGCGAGTTTATCGCGCACGGCCGCATTCTTGAGCGCAGGGCCGTCATCGAGCTCGATATTGCGTGCGAGCTCAAAGATGTCCTCTATACCGACGCTCGCGCGACCACCGATGGTGTAGCGCTCATTCATCAGCGTGGTGAGTGACACCTTCCAGCCTTCACCGGGCTTGCCCAGGCGGTGGCTATCGGGGATGCGCACGTCGGAGAAGAACACCTCGTTAAAGTGGGACTGTCCGGAGATCTGTTTGATGGGCCTAATCTCGATGCCGGGCGACTTCATATCGAGGAAGAAATAGGTGAGGCCCTTGTGTTTTGGTGCCGCGAAGTTGCTGCGCGCCACCAGCACGCCGAAGTCGCAGTAGTGGGCGCCCGAGGTCCAGATCTTTTGCCCATTGACGACCCAATTGTCGCCATCGCGGTCGGCGCGCGTGCGCAGGCCGGCAAGATCGGAGCCGGCCGCGGGCTCGGAGAAGAGCTGGCACCAGACCTCCTCGCCGCGAAGCGCCTTGCGCGCGTAACGGTCGCGGTGTGCCTGCGTGCCCCAAGTGCACAGCGTCGGGATGCACATGCCAAGGCCGATGTCGAAGAGGCCTCGCGGGACCGCGTATTTGCCCTCTTCCTGGTCATAGATGACTTGCTGAATCGCCGTGCCGCCGCGCCCGCCCCACTCCTTGGGCCAGGTGATGCCGGCGTAGCCGGCATCGGCCTTCTTGGCCTGCCACGCCTTGGCGCGCTGGCGGAACTCGGGGCTCTCGTTGCCGGCGCGGTAGACCAATCCGGAGCCGGGCTCGCGACGTCTGGCATGCTGTTCCAGGAAGGCGCGGGCGCCGGCGCGGAACTCGGCTTCCTCGGCGGTGTCGTCGAAATCCACGTTGGCCTCCTCACAATGGGGCGTTGGCCGTCTCGAGTTGGGTGATCAGGCGATCCTTCCACAATCGAGTGCTGCCGAGCGCCAGCGAGAGCAGCTTGGCGCGGCGGTAGTAGAGGTGGCAGTCGAACTCCCAGGTATAGCCCATGCCGCCATGCACTTGGATGTTCTCCTTGGCGGCGAGGAAGAAGGCGTCGCTGGCCGATATTCGGGCGGTCGCGGCGGCGAGGGGCAGCTCGGGAGCATTGCACGCCAATGCCCAGGCCCCATAATAGGCATTGGAACGGGCCAGTTCGGTCGCGACATAAACGTCGGCCAACTTGTGCTTGATGGCCTGAAACGAACCGATCGGCCGGCCGAAAGCATAACGCTCGAGGGCATAGTCGCGGGCCATCTGGAGCGATTTTTGCGCGCCGCCCACCTGCTCGAACGCAAAGAGAACAGCGGCGCGGTCCTGGACGCGCCTCAGCAGCGCTTCGCCTTCGCCGGCGGCACCCAGTGTCTCGGCCGGCGTGTCGTTGAAGGCGATGCGCGCGTGCGACCGGGTGGGGTCGATCGTCTCGACGGCACCACGGCTGATGCCAGTGGCCTTCAGATCGACGAGCGCGAGCACGGGGCCGCGCTCGCCTTGGGCGACAACGATGGCGAGGTCGGCCACGTCGCCGTCGGGCACGGGCAGTTTCTCACCGCTGAGCACGCCATTGCGGAAGGCGGTGCGCAGCCTGCGGGGATCGGCCTTGCCGGCGCCTTCGGCGAGCGCCAGCGTGCCGATGGCGGCGCCGGAGGCGAGCTTTGGCAGCCAGGCCCGTTTCTGCGCCTCGCTGCCGCCCGCGAGGATGGCTTCGGTGGCGAGATAGACCGAGGAGGAGAACGGCACGGGCGCCAATGCCGAGCCAAGCTCCTCGGCGAGCACGCACAATCCAAGATGACCGAGCCCTACGCCGCCGTACGCTTCCGGGATCGCAGCGCCGGTCCAACCCATGGCAGCGATCTCGCTCCAGAGCCCTTTGTCATAGGCCTCAGGCCCTTCCAGCACGCGGCGTACGACGGCGCCCGAGCAGCGCTCACGCAAGAACTTGCGGGCTTGCTCGCGCAGCTCTTTCAAGTCGTCGCTGAAGTCGAAGTTCATCGCCTGCGCTCCACCCCTCGCCCTTCCTGATGTGCAGATCGCCGGGCGGGCGATGCCCGGCGAGCTTAGCAAGTCCGTGGACGGGCGCCATTCCCTTGCGACCGAGACCCGCGCCGGTGGGCGCCACCTCGATGAGACGGCCACTCCGCTGCGCGACCGGGCACGGCCTCAGCCAAGCCTGCGGCGGTAAAGTGCGATGAGCCGTTCCCAATGGCGTTCGGCAGCCGGCTTGGCGTAGACCTTGCGCTGTGGGAAGGCGAACCCATGGTGCACGCCGGGATAGAGCTCGAGCTCGCCGGGCGTGCCGGCTTTCTTAAAGAGGCCGCGCAGCTCCTCGACCATCGTCAACGGCGCCAACTCGTCGATTTCGGCGCAGGCAATGTAGAGCTCGGCCTGACCCTTGCCGAGCGTCAAGTGCGGGCTTTCCTCCGCGTCGCTTACAAGCCAGGTGCCGTAGAAGGACGCTGCTGCGGCAATGCGATCGGGATAGCGCGCGGCGGCGGCAAGGGCATAGGGCCCGCTCATGCAGTAGCCGTGGACCCCGATCGGCCCCCGCCGGACGCCCTCCGCGCCGTCGAGGTAGCCGATCATGGCGGCGATATCGTCCATGACGGGCGGGATCGTCATCTTCGTGCGCACCGCGCGCATGCGCTGATGCTCCGGACTGCCGTGCACCAATACCTCCGGCCCGAACTGCGTGTCTCGGCCAGCGCGGTAATAAAGGTTGGGCAGCAGCACCGCGTAGCCGACGGTGGCGAGCCGGCGCGCCATATCGCGCAGCTCCTCGCGAACTCCGGGGGCGTCCATCAAGAACAGCACGGGCGGATGGCCGGCGCGATCGGGCCTCACGCTGAAGGTCTCCATGGCGCCGTCCTTGGTTGCGATGTCCAACGTCTGCTCAATCATGTTCGCGTTCTCCCGAGCCTAGCCTACGCGATCGGGGCCTATTTGGTCACGAGCGGCGCAATCGATGGGCACCAACCCCTCTCACGGTCGCCTTGGCGGCTGTGCTAGGCCTACCGGCGCAGAGCAAGGGCAAGTGGGGTTCACCAGTGACGGACCAAGGCATTGGCGCGCGGCTGTTGCGCAAGGAAGACGAGCGCTACATGCGCGGTCGCGGCCAGTTTGTCGGCGACATACGCCTGGCGGGTATGCAGGAGGTGGCGTTCGTGCGCAGCCCGCTGGCCCATGCGCGCATCAAGGGTGTCCGGATCCCGCCGGCGCACCGCGGTCGCGTATTCATCGCCCAAGACCTCACGGGGGTATCGGCCATTCGCGCGGACACGTCGCTGCCGGGGTTCAAGTCATCGCTGCAACCAGTGCTGGCGGCGGATAAGGTGCGCTACGTCGGCGAGCTCGTTGCGCTGTGCATTGCACCAACCCGAGCCGAGGCGGAGGACGTTGTCGGAGAAATCGCGCTCGATCTTGATCCGCTTCCCGTCGTCGCCGACATGCTGCAAGCGCGCAAGCCTGGCGCCCCGATGGTGCATGAGCATTGGGGCGACAACCTTTATCTCACCAGCGCCATCGACGTGGACTTCGAGGCCGTGAAAGCCAAGGCGGCGGTGTCGGTGACCAAAGAATTGCGCACCTCGCGTCAAGTTATGAGCCCGATCGAGGGCCGTGGGGTGGTTGCCCAATGGCACTCGCGCCTCGGGCAGCTCATCGTGCACACGTCGACGCAGCAGCCCCACATCGTGCGCTCAGGCCTCGCCGAATGTCTGGGGCTTGACGAAGGGCAGATCCGCGTGGTGGCCCCCGATGTCGGCGGCGGGTTCGGCTACAAGGGCATCCTGCTCCCGGAGGAGATCGCGCTCGCCTGGGCCACGCGCAAGGTCGGCGCGCCGCTGCGGTGGATCGAGGATCGACGTGAGAACCTCACCGCGAACGCCAACTGCCGCGAGCACCATTACATTCTGAGCGCCTATGCGGATGCGGAGGGTCGGCTGCTGGCGCTCGACTGCGAGGCGACCGTCGATTCGGGTGCCTATTCGGCCTATCCCTTCTCCGCCTGCCTGGAGGCCGGACAGATCGCCTCCATCTTACCGGGCGTTTACGATTTCCCCCACTATCGCTGCCGCGCCTACTCGGTGGCCACCAATAAGCCGCCCATCCTGCCCTACCGCGGGGTCGCCCGCACGGGCGTGTGCTTCGCGCTGGAAGTCACGCTCGACGCCTTGGCGCGCAAGCTCGGGAGCGAACCCAACCACGTTCGCTTCAAGAGCCTGGTGCGGCCCGAGCAGATGCCGTTCGACAACATCGCCAAGCGCCACTTCGACTCCGGCGACTACCCTGAGGCCCTGCGCAGGGCGATCGAAGCGATTGGATTTGCAGGGGTGCGCGAGCGCCAACGACGCGGTGAGCCGGACGGCCGGCGGGTCGGGATCGGTTTTGCAATGTACTCCGAACAGGCCGGGCACGGTACCAGCGTGTACGCGGCCTGGGGCATCCCGTTCGTGCCGGGGCACGAGGCGGCCCTCGCGCGCTTTACCCCGGATGGCGGATTGGAGCTGCGCATCGGCGCCCACAGCCACGGCCAGGGCCTCGAAACCACGCTATCGCAGGTGGCGCACTCGATCCTCGGTGTGCCGCACGAGCGCATCCGCCTCGTGCACGGCGATACGGCGACGACACCCTACTCCACGGGAACCTGGGGTTCGCGTTGCATGATCATGGCCGGCGGGGCCGTGGCCGCCGCATGCGACGAACTCGCCCGTCGCGTGCTCGCCATTGCCGCCAAGCTGTTGCAGGCCAAGCCCGAGGAGGTGCGACTTGTCGCCGGCGAGGTGGTGGGGCCGGCAGGACGCATCGCCGTCGCCGACGTGGCGCGCACCTGGTACCGCCGCCCACAGGATCTGCCAGGCGATGTCGACCCCGGCGGGCTCGAGGTCACTGCCGGCTACAAGGCCAAGCGCGACACCGGCACCTTCAGCTACGCCGCACACGCCGCCGTCGTTGCCATTGATCCTGAGACGGGCGAGCTTGAAATCATGGACTACGTCGTGGTGGAGGACGCCGGTGTGCTGGTCAACCCCATGATCGCCGACGGCCAAATCATCGGCGGCATGGCGCAGGGCGTGGGCACCGCACTCTATGAGGAGATGCGCTTTGACGCGCAAGGCCAGCCGCTCGCCGCGACGCTGTCGGACTACCTCCTGCCGGGGCCGACCGAGGTACCGGAGGTGCGCATCGAGCACATGGAGACGCCCTCGCCCTACACGCGCTTCGGCCAGAAGGGGCTGGGCGAGGGGGGTGCCATTGCGCCGCCGGCTGCCATCACGAACGCGGTCAACGATGCCTTGCAAGGGCTCGGCGCAGAGCTCTTGGTCTCGCCGATCACGCCCAGGCGCATCGTTGAGGCGATCGCACGCACCCGCCCGCCGCCGCAGGCCCCCGCCGCGGTCGAAAGCCCTCCGGGTCCGGACGGGCACGGTTTGCCTGGCGCTTAAAGGTGGACCTCGCACGGGCGCGTTGGTCGGGCGCGACAAAACTGGTAATGATCGACCCGGCATGAATTGACCGATCCGGGCCCGGAGCCGCAATCCCCGGGGGACCCGGCAGGGGGAGCCCAAGGCCGCCACATGAAGCCCGTTGCGTTCGCCTATGCGCGACCGGCCTCGGTGGGCGAGGCTGCGCAGATGCTGGCCGCGGAGCCGGGCGCCAAGGTGCTGGCCGGCGGTCAAACCCTCGGCCCGATCCTCAACCTGCGTTTGGCGCAACCGGCGCTGCTCATCGACATTGCGCGCATTCCTGAGCTGGCCGCGGTCGGAGAGGATGCTGACGGGGCCACGATCGGTGCGACGGTGACGCATGCCGCCATCGAGGACGGCCGCGTTCCGGACCCAACCGGTGGCTTCCTGGCCCGTGTTGCCCGCGGCATTGCCTATCGCGCGGTGCGCACGCGCGGTACCATTGGCGGCAGCCTGGCGCACGCCGATCCCGCAGCGGACTGGTTGTCGTGCTTGTCGGCGCTCGGCACCCAAGTCTACATCACGGGTGCCACCGGTACCCGCACCCTGGAGTTGGACACCTTTGTGCGCGGTACCATGGAGACCGCGCTGGCAAAGGACGAGCTGCTGACCGCGGTGCGCATCCCGAGGTTTTCGCCCCGGGCGCGCTTCGGCTTTCACAAGATTTGCCGCAAAGCGGGCGAGTTTGCCGAGGCCATTGGAGTTGTGGCCTACGACCCGGAGAGCGCAATCTATCGCGCGGTAGCGGGCGCAACAAACGGACGGCCCCTCGTCCTGGCGTTGCGCGCTGGCGTGGCAGCCAAGCCCTTCACCGTCGCTGAAGCCGAGCACATGCTGCAGTCCATGCGTTATGCCGGTGATGCCTACGAGCGCCAGCTTCACGCTGCCGCACTGCGGCGTGCCTCCGAGCTGGCTTTCGCCCCATGACGCGCATCGCCCTCACCGTCAACGACACGCCGGTGACAGCCGAGGTGACGCCGCGCACGCAGCTCGCTGAGTTCTTGCGCGAGCATCTGCTGCTCACGGGCACCCACATCGGCTGCGAGCACGGCATCTGCGGTGCCTGCACGGTGGAAATCGACGGGGAGATCGCGCGCTCGTGCATCACCTACGCGGTCACATGCGACGGCGCTCACATCCGCACCATCGAGGGGTTTGACGCCGACGCCCTGATGGCCGATCTCCGCCGGGCCTTTGCCGAGGCGCACGCGCTGCAATGCGGCTATTGCACGCCCGGCATGCTGATAGCCGCGCGCGACCTCGTGCGCCGCAAAAGCGGCCTCAACCGCAGCGAGATCCGCACCGAAATGAGCGGAAACTTGTGCCGCTGCACGGGCTACGTGGGCATCGTCGACGCCATCGAGCGCGTGATGGCAGGGGGCCCTTCGCTGCAGAGCGCACCGCCGCAAGGATTGGATCGCAATCACGGCAAGCCCCGCGCGCAGGCAGGAGGCGATCGCGTCAGGTCATGGCTGGGGCCGGCACCGGGGCCCGTCGCCTCGCCGACGCCTGCCCCGCCGCGCGCAAGCCCCGTGGGTCGAGCCGACGTCGCCCCTGCGCCACGTCGTGCCGCCCCCGGGCGCGCGAGAGGGCCGATCGAAGTCACCGTGGACGTGCTGGAGGACGTTGGCGCCGAGAGCCGCATCCGCCAGAGCTTCGTCTTGCCTCACCCGCGCGATGCCGTGTGGCGGTTGATGTCGGACGTGCCAGCGTTGGCGCGTTGCATGCCGGGGCTCGCGCTCGACGGGCCGCCGAGCGGCGACAAGGTATCGGGACGGCTCGAAGCCAGCCTCGGGCCAATCCGGGCGAGCTTTGCCGGTGAGGGCACGTTGCGCCGATTTCCCAGCGACTTTCGCCAGGTGGTCGCGGGCAGCGGCGGTGACCCGCGCAGCGGCTCGAGGGCATCGGGCAGCGTCGACTACCGGCTCAGCGCCGTGACCGACGAGGCCGGCGGCGAGACCACGCGGGTCGAGGTCATCATCGGCTATGCCCTCACCGGCCCCTTGGCGCAGTTCGGGCGCGCCGGCCTGGTGCGGGACCTCGTGCGCCGCATCGGCGAGGCATTGGCGCAAAACCTTGACGCGCAGCTCTGCGACCCCGGCGCGGCACTGCCGCAGGCCCAGCTCGGCGGCCTGTCGCTTTTGCTGAAGGCGCTGGCCGATCAGGCGCGCGCATTCCTGTCCCGCCTGTTGCGACCGCGCTGACGGCGGCTGGAACTTTGGCCACAGCCGGGGATTGAATTGGCAAGGCCAACCCGCCCTCCCAGGAGAGTCCCATGGCACGCTGTGACGTTTGCGGCAACGACTACGACAAGGCCATGCGCATTTCGCAGGGCAGCCGGACCATGACCTTCGACAGCTTCGAGTGCGCCATCGAGGCCCTTGCGCCCAAATGTGCGCATTGCAACTGTCGCATTATCGGCCACGGCGTGGAGGCGAAGGGCAACATTTACTGCTGCGCGCATTGCGCCAAAAGCGAAGGCGTTCACGGCGTCAGCGATCGCGCGGCTTGATCTGCGGGCGCAGGGGCGCACCCCATCAGGTCGGCCAGCGCTTCTCGAACTCCCACACGTGCTCAAAACCGACCAACGAGCACAGCTCTTTAAAGCCGAGTAGCTCGCTGCCGAGCTTGTCGCTTGAGCCCGCGTCCTTGAGCACGCCATAGACGCGCTGCAATGCCTTTGTCGCCGCGAGCAAGCCGGTCGTCGGAAAGATCGCGAGTTTGTAGCCCAGCTCCTCCAAGCGTTGCTTTGG
>JAMXLN010000298.1 GCA_024281145.1 Hyphomicrobiaceae bacterium
GGCCGTCGGGCCATCTCCGGCGCTTGGGCAACGTTGTCGGGATCCCCGAACGCACTTGGGCAGCTGAGGGCGTCCCGGTCCCGACGCTGATGCGACTGTGGCCTTGTGTCTAGCGCGCCGTGCGCCGCCGCGATGCGGGCTTTGATGGCGCTGCCACAATGGCGGTGCCGATCATGCAGTCGCGCCTGACGAGGCGGGCGAGCTCGGCCTCGGTCCAGCCGCGCGTGGCCTTGGGCCGCATCGCCAGCATGATGTAGCGCTGATCGGCGGTCGAGTCATGGACGCGTACCTCGACGTCCTTCGGCAGCTCGAGGCCGAAATCGGCGAGCACGCCACGTGGGTCGACGACCCTGCAGGAACGGTAGGCCAGGTTCTTGTACCAGGCTTGCGGGATGCCCAGTCAGCATCAACGAAGGGGCGACCTAACGCGATGATCTCCCTTGCCAGATCGGCAAGGCTGTGACCCATGACTTGCGCGCTCGGCTGCTCTAAGGTGCGGCAAGGCTCCTCGCGAGAAAGAGGGCCAAAGGCAGAGGATGCACCCATAAATGGTGACGATCAAAGCCGGGCCACTCGCCGAGCTCGTGCGCGATGTCTTTGTCAAGGCCGGATGCTCAGCGGCAGAGGCCGAGCGCATCGGCAAATACTTAGTCTCCGCCAACCTTACGGGCCACGACAGCCACGGCGTCGCGCGCGTGCCGCGCTACTTATCGTGGCAGCGCGAGGGCGTGGTGCACGCCGACCGCAAGGTCAAGATCGTGATCGACACGCCGGTGCTGGCTGTGGTCGACGGGCTCAAGGGTTTCGGCCAGACCGTTGCGCCGCAGGCGGTGGCCATCGGCATCGAGAAAGCCCGGGCCATGGGCCTGTCCATGGTGGCGCTTAAGAATGCCGGTCACATCGGCCGCGTCGGCGATTGGGCCGAGTTGGCGGCCGAGGCGGGCCTCGTCTCAGTGCACTTCGTCAATGCCTCCGGCAGCGTGTTGGTAGCGCCCTTCGGCGGCGTCGAGCGGCGCCTGTCGACCGCTCCCTTCTGCGTTGGCGTCCCACGACCCGGCGAGCCGCCGATCGTGCTCGACTTCGCCACCTCGGTGGTGGCCGAAGGCAAGGTCCTCGTGGCAAGCCAGGGCGGCAAAAAGCTTCCCGAGAACGCGCTCATCAACCTCGATGGCTCCATGAGCGCCGACCCGCACGTGCTCTATGGCGACTACGGGCCCACGGGGTTGCGCAGGGCCGGCAACGGCAAGGGCGCCATCCGCGCCTTCGGCGACCACAAGGGCTCGGGGCTCGCCCTCATGTGCGAGCTTCTGGGCGGCTCCCTCACCGGCATGAAAGCCACCGGCGAGGGGCGCGAGGCGTTCGGTGGCAATGGTATGCTCTCCTTCTACGTCAACCCCGCCGCGATCGACCCCGAAGGGGTCTTTCCTGCAGACGTCGCCCGCTACGTGGCCTACTTTAAAAGCGCCAAACCAGTCATGGCCGGCGACGAGGTCCTCACCCCGGGTGAGCCCGAGCACCGCGCGCGCCAGCAGCGCCTCGCCGACGGTATTCCCCTGCCCGATGAGACCTGGGCCGCCATCGTCGCCGCCGCCCGCGAAGTGGGCGTCGACGAGCGCCGTATCCAGCACACCGCGGCAGGGTGAGCGCCCTCTGGATGCATCCCAACCCACCCACGCACAATTGTGAGGAGAGTTCCCGTGATCGATGCTGCCCTGCTCGAGAAGCTCAAAAGCTATGACACGCCCACCATCTGCAATGCGCTGGAGATCGTCGATCCGGCGCGCCGTCTGACAGGTTTCACGACGAGGCCGCTGGTGTGCCCCTTCCCCCAGCTGCCGCCGATCGTTGGTTACGCCAAAACCGCAGCCATCCGCACCACCCACGCCCATGAGCTCGATGCCAAGGCCCAACGCGCCCAGCGCATTGCCTATTACGAGTACATCTCCGCCAGCCCTCAACCCGGTATCATGGTGATTCAGGACCTCGATGGCGCGGACGTGGGGTTTGGCGCCTTTTGGGGAGAAGTGATGAGCGCCGTGCACAAAGGGCTGGGGCTCATCGGCGTCGTGACGGACGGGTGCATTCGCGACATTGACCAGTGGTCGCCGGGGTTCCAGGCGCTGGCCGGCTCCATCATGCCGAGCCACGCACACGTGCATCTTGCCGACTACGCCAAGGAGGTGCGCGTGGCCGGCATGCTGGTGCGCTCGGGCGACATCGTCCATGCTGATCGGCACGGTGCCGTGACGATCCCAGAAGCTCTCGCAGCCAAGCTGCCAGCAGCTTGTGATCTGCTGGCGCGCAAGGAGGCGGTCATCCTGGAGATGGCTCGGGCGCCAGGGTTCAATGTGGCCAAGCTGAAAGAGGCCCTCGCCAGGCAAGATGAAATCCATTGACCTCATTGAAGCACGAGGGGCAAGCGCAAAAGGCAAGGCGCACCGCAATGGCGCTCGTTGAGCTCGGGCCCGGCACACAAAGCTAGGGCCCACCGCGCCAAGCCCACCGCGCCAAGTTGGTGCGTGCCACGCCCGCGAATCCCAGCACGCAGGGCACCATCGCACAAAACGAGGAGAGAGAGATGAAAGCCAACGCGTTGAAGCAGAAAATTGCCGATGGCGTGAACTGTGTCGGCGGTTGGGTGGCAATCCCCAACCCCTTTGCTGCCGAAATCTACGCCGCGCAAGGTTGGGATAGCGTCACCATCGACATGCAACACGGCTCCAGCGACATCAACGATGTCGTGCCGGTGCTGCAAGCCATCCAGAGCAGCAGCCAAGCAACGCCGCTGGTGCGCGTGCCCTGGAATGATCCTGGCCACATCATGCGCGTGCTCGATGCCGGCGCCATGGGCATCATCTGCCCCATGATCAACACCAAGGCCGAAGCCGAGGCGCTGGTTCGCGCGGGTCGCTATCCCCCCATGGGCGAGCGCAGCTTTGGGCCGTTTCGCGCTTCCCAATATGGCGCCGATTATTGGCAGAAGGCCAACGAAGAAGTCCTGCTCCTCGCCATGATCGAAACGCGGGCGGGCGTGAACAACCTCGACGAGATCCTGGCCGTCAAGGGCATCAGCGGCGTTTATGTCGGACCGTCCGACCTCTCGCTCAGCCTCGGCAAGCCGCCGACGCTCGACCCCACGGACAAGGAGGTGCTCGCGGCCATCGACACGATCGTCAAAACAACGCGCAAGCACGGCTTGATCGCCGGCGTTCACACCGACGGCCCGGTCACCGCGCTCAGACGCTATGAGGCAGGATTTCAGCTCTGTGTCCTGCTCAACGACGTGCGACTGTTGGCGGTCGCCGCGCAGCAAGTCGTCAATGAGGTGCGCGGCAAGGGCCCTGCCGCAAAGGCCAAGACGTACTGAGGCGGCGACCGAGCGGGTTCGCCCCGTACCCGAGGCGCCGCAGGAGCCTTCGACGCGGTTCGCGAGGGGTGTCCTGCTGCGCTTCAGCGCAGGTGGCAGGCGACGTGGTGGCCCTGCTCAACCTCGCGCAGCGCCGGCACCTCGACCTTGCACCGCGCTTCAGCGTAGGGGCATCGCGTGTGGAAGCGACAACCGGGTGGCGGCTTCAAAGGGCTTGGCACGTCACCCTGCACCACCCGCTTGATGCGCTTGATGGCCGGGTCTGGCACCGGCACGGCCGCCAGCAAGGCTTCCGTGTAGGGGTGGAGCGGGCGCGTGAATAGTGTGATTTTGTCCGTGTACTCTACGATGCGGCCCAGATACATGACGGCGATGCGATGCGAGATGTGCTCCACCACCGCCAGGTTGTGGGAAATGAAGAGGTAGGAGAGCCTCATGTCGCGCTGCAAATCCATCAGCAGGTTGATGACCTGTGCCTGGATCGACACGTCGAGCGCCGACACCGGTTCATCGCCGATGATGAGCTTTGGATTGAGCGCGAGTGCGCGCGCGACACCGATCCGCTGACGCTGCCCCCCCGAAAACTGATGCGGGAAGTTGTCCATCTGCGCGCGCCGCAATCCGACGCGCTCAAACAGTGCCGCTACCCGCTCGCGCCGCTCGCCCCGCGACAGAGCTTCGTGAATCTTGAGAGGTTCGCCCACGATGTCGCCGGCGCGCTTGCGTGGATTGAGCGAGGAAAACGGATCCTGGAAAATGATCTGCAGCTGCCGCCGGTAAGGCCGGAATTCGCCCTTGCCTAGCCGTGTGACGTCATGGCCATCAAGGTGAATGGTGCCAGCCGTCGGCTCGATCAAGCGCATGACGGTGCGTCCCACCGTGGTCTTGCCACAGCCAGATTCGCCCACGAGACCCAACGTCTCACCAGCACCGATCGTGAAGCTCACGCCATCCACCGCGTAGACGTGACCTACCGTGCGGCGCAGGATCCCCTTGCGCACAGGGAAGTGTTTGCTCAGACCTCTGACCTCGAGAACCGGCGCGCCGAGCGCCGGCGCCTCGATCGGCATCTCGCGGGCTGGCGTCTCCCGCTTGGGCGTTGCTAGCGCGGGTGTCGCCGTTTCAACCATTGACCTTCTCCGCGATCCGGTCTGAATGCCAGCAAGCGGCCCAGTGATCTGGCCGCTTTTCCTGATAGGGCGGAAACTGGCCTCGGCACTTGTCGTCGGCGAAGGCGCACCGCGGCGCGAACGTGCACGCCTGCGGCAGATTGCTGAGCGCAGGCACGATACCCGGGATCTCCTGCAGGCGTTGCTGGCCTGCCTCCCGGCGCATGAGAGCAAGCCTCGGGATCGAGTTCATCAGCCCGCGCGTGTAGGGGTGGAGCGGCCGCGCGAACAGCTCACCGACGGCCGCCTCCTCCACCTTGCGGCCCGCATACATCACGATCACCCGCTCGGCTGTCTCGGCCACTACTCCCAAGTCGTGGGTGATCAGAATAACTGCGGTACCGAGCTCACGCTGCAGCTTGGCGATCAGGTCAAGGATCTGCGCCTGGATGGTGACGTCGAGTGCCGACGTGGGCTCGTCGGCGATCAAGACCCTGGGATTGCAGGCGAGCGCCATGGCGATCATGGCGCGCTGGCGCATGCCGCCGGAGAGCTGATGAGGGTACTCCTTGGCGCGCTGTTGGGGCTCGGGAATGCCCACCAGCTGCAACATCTCGATGGCTCGCCTCAGCGCCGCCTTGTGCGACATGCGCTGATGGAGGATCAGCGCCTCGCTAATCTGTCGGCCGATGGTCATGACGGGGTTGAGCGACGTCATGGGTTCCTGGAACACCATCGAGATCTGATTGCCGCGGATGTCGCGCATGGCGGCCTCATCGAGCCGCAGCAGGTCCACTCCCTCCAACCGCACCTGACCGCCGACGATGCGACCGGGCGGATCGGCGACGAGCCGCATGAGCGAAAGCGCAGTGACGCTCTTGCCGCAACCGGACTCACCGACAATAGCGAGCGTCGCACCACGTGCCAGCGAGAACGACACGCCGTCGACGGCCTTCACCAAACCGCTGCGCGTATAGAAATAGGTCTGGAGATCCTCGACCTCCAGCACGCGGTTGGTCTCGGTCGCCTGCTCGGCACTGTCGGACGGAGTGGCAGCCTGGAGGGACATCAGAGGCGCTGCCGCGGATCGAGGATATCGCGGATGGCATCGCCAAACAGGTTGGTGCCGAACACCACGGCGCTGATGGCAACGCCGGGAAAGATCACCAGCCAGGGCGCGGTACGCACGTACTCGGCAGCGGATTCGGAGAGCATTCGACCCCAGGATGGGTGCGGCTCCGGCACCCCCAGTCCTAGGAAGGCAAGCGCGGACTCCACCAGGATGGCCGAGCCCAGTTGAGCGGTCGCGAGCACGATGAGCGGCGCCAGGGTGTTGGGCAGCACGTGCACGATGGCGATACGCGTCTCGCTCATGCCGATGGCTCGGGCCGCCTCCACAAACGGCATCTCCCTAAGCGAAAGCGTATTGGAGCGGATGATGCGCGCCACGTTGGGCACCAGCGGTATGGCAATGGCGATGATGGTATTGGTGAGCGATGGTCCAAGCGAGGCCGCCATGACGAGTGCCATCACCAACAGCGGCAAGGACTGCATGATATCCATGAGGCGCTGCACGATGAGATCGAACCAGCCGCCAAAGAAACCCGACATCAATCCGATCATGACGCCAATGATGCAGCCCATTGCCGTCGCGCCGACACCGACCGCAAGCGAGATCCGCGCCCCGTAGACGATGCGGGCGAACACGTCACGTCCCATGAAGTCGGCCCCCAGCACGTGCTCCCCGCCGGGCGGTGCCAGCGATATGCGCGCGTTGGTGGTGAAGGGATCGAAGGCTGAGATCTGATCGGCGAACACCGCCGTCGCTAGGAAGATGGCCATGAGCACCGCGCCGATGGCACCCAACGGGTAGCGGCGCACGAAGAAGAAGATACCGCCCATCCAGCCACGGACGTTGGCGCCCGCCCGCGCCAGCTCCGCATCGTGATCAATGACTGCCACTTGTCCCTCACGATTCAAACTTGATGCGCGGGTCGAGCACCACGTACAACAGATCGACCAAGAAGTTCACGAACACGACGATGATCGCGATGAACATCACCAGGTTCTGCACGATCGGGTAATCGCGCCAGCGAATGGCCTCCACCAGGAAGCGCGCCACGCCGGGGATGTTGAACACCGTCTCGGTGACAATCAATCCACCGATCAGGAACGCAGCCTCGATGCCGATGATCGTGACTACCGGCAGCACCGCGTTGCGCAGGGCATGCTCGTAGTTGACGGCGGTTTCCGATGCGCCCTTCGCACGCGCGGTGCGGATGTAGTCCTGACGCAGCACTTCCAACATGGACGAGCGCGTCAACCGCATCACCAGCGCCGAACTGCGAAAGCCCACCGCAGCGGCCGGGATCGACAGTAGCGCCAGCTCACGCAAGGGGCTCTCTGGCGTGGCCTTGTAGATCGGGATCCAGCCCAGGAATTGCACAAACGCCATCAAGATCAGCAGCCCGAGCCAAAACGAGGGCAGCGATAGGCCGCTCAAGCTGACGACTCGCAGGACATAATCGAGCGTGGTGTTCTGGCGCACAGCGCTCATCACCCCCAGCGGCACCCCGAACAGAACAGAGAAGGCGAGGGCAAGACCCGCCAGTTTGGCAGTGACGGGAATGCGGGGCAGAATCTCATCGATGGCGGGCTTCTCCGAGACGTAGGCATAGCCAAGGTCCCCGCGCGCCAAGCCCCCGATCCAGCGCACGTACTGCGTGATAATGGGCTGGTCGAGCCCGAGCTGTCGCTCGATCTTCTTTTTTTGAACTGGGTTAACGAACCCTGCCGAGTCGAAAATGATATCGGTGATGTTGCCCGGCACGAGCCGCAGCATGACGAAGATCAAGATCGACATCCCGACCAGCGTCACGGCCATCAGGAACAACCGACGGACGAGGTAGGCGCCCACGCTCGACCCTCCCTATCGCCGAACTGCCTCCACCTGCGCTACTTGTCGAGCCACACGTCCTCGTAGCGCCAGTTGTTGTAGATGCTGTTGTGGTGCAGTACGAAACCCTTCACGTATGGTTGCCAGCAAGTGGCAGAGCGATCGTAAAGAATGATCGGGCGCGCCAGGTCCTCGGCCAGCCGGCGCTCGATCTCCCAGACAATCTTCTTGCGCTTTTCTCTGTCCAATTCCTGCGACTGCTTGTCGATCAGCGCATCGACCTCCTTGTTGCAGTACTTTGTCAGGTTACGCTCCGACTCGCAGCTGTAGTTCTCGTAAAGGTTGACGTCGGGATCGTCGACACCGACACCCGTGAGATTGAGGCCGACCGAGTACTCACCGCGCGTCACCTTGGCGTGCCAGATGCTTGTGTCCACGACGTCGAGCTCGCCGTCGACATGGATCTTCTTGAGCTGGTCGATGAG
>JAMXLN010000299.1 GCA_024281145.1 Hyphomicrobiaceae bacterium
CGGGGGCATGAGCGGCTTGCCGACTGCATGACTGCATTGTGGGCACCCGCACCATGCGCACGGGCGCCTGACCTCTTGCCACAACGGTTGCCCCGGGCTCGCTTCGCGTGGGCCCGCTAAGGTGCCTTAAGGTGCAACTGCGGAAATGCTGCAGCGCCCGTGGGCGTCGTGCGAGGCAGGGAGGAAGGTGCGGGGGCGGGGAACCGGGGGCGGGGGCCTTTCGAAGACTAGATCGATCGGTGCGCGCCCGCACGGTTCGCCGCAACCGGAAGCGCTATCGCCAATCGCCGTCGCGCTTGTACACTCGCCACGACGTCGTGGACCTGCCGCCCGCGTGTGGCAAGTGACCCACGCTAAGTGACATTGGGGTACCCCCATGCTCGAAAGTCGCGATCGTATCCTGACAACGCACGTCGGCAGCCTCCCGCGCAATCCGACCTTGACCGATCTTCTGATCCGCCGCGAGGCCGGTGACGTCATCCCTGGGGCGACCATGGCCGCAGAAATGGATCGCGCCGTCCACAGCGTGGTCGAGGCACAACTGTCGGCGGGCATCGACGTCGGCAATGATGGTGAGCAACAGCGGGTCGGCTTCCAGACCTATATGCCAACGCGCATGTCGGGCTTTGGCGGGGAATCCAAGCGCAAGGTTGGCAAGGATTTCCAGGACGTGCCCGAGCTCATCGAGCAGTTCCTGCGACGCTTCCCCAAGCGCGCCAAGATTTCCAACGCACCGCAAGCCATCGCCGAGGTGCGTTACCTCTCGACCAAAGACATCGCCGAGGAGATCGCCCGCCTCAAGCGCCATGCTGGTGCGGCCAAGCCTCACTTTGCGGAAATGTTCATGACGGCGCCATCGCCCGGCATCGTCGCCACCACCATGATGAACGCCTACTACGCAAGTCATGAAGCCTACCTGATGGCCCTTGCGCGCGAGCTCAAGGCTGAGTATCGGGCCATCCACGAAGCCGGCCTCATCTTGCAGATCGATGCGCCAGACCTCGCCATGGAACGCACTATGACGTTCCAGGATCAAGGCGATGCAGAATTCGTCAAGACCTGCGAGCTGCACATGGCCGCCATCAATGCGGCCTTGGAGGGCATCCCGCGGGACCGCGTGCGGCTGCATTGCTGTTGGGGCAATTGGGAAGGCCCGCACATCCACGACATCGCGCTCGCCCCCATTTTGCCGGTGCTCTATACGGCCAACGTCGGCGCGCTCACCATCGAGATGGCCAACCCGCGCCACCAGCACGAATACGAGACATTGCGCGCCCATCCTTTGCCCAAGGACTGGTTGCTGATCCCTGGCGTCATCGACACGACCACCAATTTCGTCGAGCACCCTCAGGTGGTGGCGCGGCGCATCAAGGAGGCGGTGGCCGCGGCGGGCGCGCGCGAGCGCGTGATTGCCTCCACCGACTGCGGCTTTGGCACCTTTGCCGGCCGCGAATGGGTGGTGGCAAGCGTCGCTTGGAAGAAGCTTTGCTCGCTGTGCGAGGGCGCCGACATCGCTTCGGCCGAGCTCTGGGGCCGTCGCGCCAGCGAGGCAGCACACCCCGCCTAGCCCCAAGCTGTGCCGATCAGCGCGGACCCCGAGGAGCCCGGTCGCACCTCATGTGCGCGACCGGGAACCCCGACCGGCTTACTTCGCCTTCTCGTAGGGATAGATCACTTCGCCGGTCTTGAACTCGGGCGGCGTGAGCACCGTCTGGTAACTCATGCCCCTCCAGGTCTCCAGCCCCGCGCCTTCCTTGATGTCGTGATACTGCACCTGCATCATGCCCGACTTCGTCCACTCGCCGCCTGGACCATAGCTCCATTCACCCATGATGGTCTTGAACGTGGCCTTGCGGAGGTAGTCGGCAATCTTGGCGTCCTCGATGCTCTTGGCCCCGGCGACGGCCTCCCCCAGGACGCTGATGTAGGCGTAGCCCCAGCCACCCAGATAGTAGCCAAGCGGGTCGACACCTTCTGCCCCGGCACGGGCCTGATAGGTCTTAAAGAACTCGGCCGCCGGCGCCATCATTTTTTCCGACGGCACCCAGGTTTCGTAATTGACGATGCCGTTGAGCTTGGGGCCAAGCTTGCTCTTGAAGACGGTGGCCTGCAGACCCACCATCGCGCCCCCGATCATCTTCGGCTTGAAATTGGCCTCGTTGATCGCAAGCACCATGCCAACCGAGCTCAGCGGATAGGAGCATACGATCACCAGTTCCGGATTGGCGGCCTGCATCGCACGCACGATGGGTGACAAGTCCGTGGTACCCGGCGGGAAGCTCTTATCGTAGACGATCTTGACGCCAAACTGCTTGGCGTTCTCGCGTGCGCCTTCGCAGGCGTTGCGCGAGAACTCGGCGTCCTCGGCCGTCAGCGCTAGGGTTTGCGGTTTCGGGCTTTGCTGCAAGGCAATCTGGAAGAAGCCCTCGGTGAAAGAGGGTTTGGTCTTTGGACCCGTCGGCAGCACCGCGAAGTAGTTCGGGTAATTGAACTCAGAGTTGACGTCGAGCGCGAACAGGCTGATGAAGGTCTTCTTTTTCTGAATGATGACGGGCATCGCCGGCGCCACCATGTTGGTCGCATAGCCGCCGACCACGAGGTCGGCTTTATCGACGTCTATCAGCTTGGTGTAGATGCCGGGCACCGTCGAGGGCTGGCTCTGGTCGTCGTAGTAGATGAGCTTGACGGGACGCCCCAACAGCCCACCTTTGGCGTTGGTCTCTTCCTCCCAAATCTTCATGCCAAGCAGCGCCTGCTTGCCGTTGGGCGCCAGCGGTCCGGTGAGCGCCATGGAGAAGCCGATCTTGATAGGCTCCTGGCCGAGGGCGGGGACAGCGCATAGGGCTGCGGTCAGGTTGGCAAGAGCAAACAGGCTCGCCGCACCTCCACGCGCATGCAGTCGCAACAGATTTGGCATCAGGTCTCCTCCCGGTTTGCACGATTTTGCCGGCACTCTACGCGGGAGCTGACGTCCAAGCCAATAGGCGCCGCGGTTGGCGCCGGGCTTGGGAACTCGCCCACTTTGCCTCAGCGCGTGCCGCCAAACGGCCAACGCCAAGGCCGCAGCGGCGCACGTGGCTGCGCGATCCCGTCAGGTGTGCCTATTTCCTCGGAAATAGCGCCCGCATCCTCGAGCTGCTTCAGACGGAAGTGTTGCACTTTCCCCATGGCGTTGCGAGGTAGGTTCGCGACGAACACGATGTCGCGCGGCACCTTGTAGCGCGCGAGCTGCTCGCGACAGAACGCCTCGAGCTCGGCGGACGTAACCGTCGCGTCCGCACGGCGAATGACGTAGG
The DNA here is from genome assembly GCA_024281145.1 of Hyphomicrobiaceae bacterium. GTDB lineage: Bacteria > Pseudomonadota > Alphaproteobacteria > Rhizobiales > Hyphomicrobiaceae > AWTP1-13. The sequence goes on from JAMXLN010000299.1 coordinate 3,297, forward strand.
CAACCGGCACCTCCTGCCATCGTGCGTCGGGCCGGCCGACCACTGCAGCATCAATGAGGGCGGGATGGCTTGCGAGAACACGCTCCACCTCGGCTGGATAGACGTTCTCGCCGCCCGAGATGATCAGATTTTTCTTGCGGTCGTGGATGAAGAAATGCCCATCGACATCGCGTGTGCCAAGATCGCCGCTCAAATACCAGCCATCGCGCAGGGCCTGCGCCGTCGCTTGCGCGTTGCCCCAGTACTCGCACAAGAGGTTGCGTCCGCGCACGACAACCTCACCGGTCGTGCCGTGCGCCACTTCCTGTCCCCCATCGTCGACGATCTTGGCCTCGCAAACCAGCCCCGGAAGCCCGGTTGAGCCCGGACGGCGCCAGTCCCCGGAGAGCCGCGTGTAGACGGCAATTGGAGCGGTCTCGGTCGAGCCATAAACCTGCAGCACCGGTACGCCCCGGCTCGCGAACGCGTCGACGAGCCGCTGCGGCACCTGCGTGGAGCCGGTGGTAACCGCGCGCAGGCTGTCAAGCCGCGTCGTCGGCCAGCGCGGGTGCTCGAGCAGGGCCTGGATCGTGGCGGGCACGAGCACCGTCAAGGTCGGCCGATCGCGCTCGATCGCCGCGAGCGTCGTTGCGGGCGCGAATCGGTCGTGCAACGTCACGGTGGCGCCCAGCTGCAGCGCTGGCGTGGTCTGAATATTGAGACCACCGACGTGGAACATCGGCAGCACCGTGAGCACGTGGTCCTGGGCCGTCATGTCGTGCATGTGCTGGCTCATCAGGGCGTTCCACACCAACGCCTCCTGCCTGAGCACCGCCCCCTTCGGATAGCCAGTGGTCCCCGAGGTGTAGACGATGAGGAGGGGAGTGGAGATCTCCACAAGGGGATTGCGGCCATCGCCGTCGTCTCCCGCAAGGAGCCCCGTTAGCGAAACACCCTGCGCTGGCGCATAGTCGAGACCGACGATGCGCACGTCGGGCAGCGCCGTCCGGAGCGGCTCGACGGCAGGATCAAACGCCTGCTCGAGGACCAGCACCTTCACCGATGCGTCTCGCACGATAAAGGCCAACTCCGGCACGGCGAGCCGCCAGTTGAGCGGCACCAGCATGGCACCCAGCCGCGCGCAGGCATAAAGCAGAGCAAGGGTGTCGGGATGATTGGCGGCGAGGATCGCCACCCGGTCGCCGGTCCGAAGCGAGAGCTGTGACTTGAAGGCGCGCGCAGCTTTGCCAATGCGCTCCGTGAGCTCGCCGTAAGTGAGCGACTGTGCGCCAAACTGGACCGCCGGTTTGAGGGGCGCAAACTGGGCGTTGCGCTCGATGAGGTCGGAGAGGTCCATGCGCGTTTTCACACCTCTGACGCCAAGCGCTTCTCGGCCACCACGGCCGAGGCGGCGCCGAGATCGACCGGGGATCGACGCCATCCGCTACGGCCAAGAGCAGCCGAGCCGCCATCGCCAACAGCGTCTAGACTACATCGATCCGCGGGAGCGGCGCAGGGTCCACTGGACGCGGGGGCCGCCGCCAGGCCATAGGGTGTCTCGCGCTGGGCTCATGGGGTTGTCCCAGGGGCTCATGGGGATGGTCGATCTCGGTCGTCCGAGGAAGGGTGGCCAGGGTGAACGCTTGCAAGGAGCGCGCGGCAAGATAGGGTCAAAACAACGCTCGCGTCATGCGCCATGAAAACCTCCTCCAAGAAGGATCTGCCCGTCTCCCAAATCCGTCGCTTCCTCGAGCCCGGCCCGATTGTGCTGGTGAGCTCGGCGTGGAAGGGCAAAACCAACATCATGACCATGGGCTGGCACACGGTCATGGAATTCGAGCCCTCCCGCATCGGGTGCTACATTTGGGACCAGAACCACAGCTTCGGCCTGATCAAGGCCAGCAAGCAATGCGCGATCAACATCCCGACCTACGACCTCATCAGCGAGGCGATCGGTATCGGCAATTGCTCGGGTGCCAGCGTCGACAAGTTCGCAAAGTTTGCCCTGACCCCGGTGCCGGCCCAGCACCTCGACGCGCCATTGATCAAGGAGTGCTTCGCCAATTTCGAGTGCCGGCTCGTCGAATTCCTGGCAAGGTATAGCTTCTTTGTGTTCGAGGTCGTAAAGGCGCACGTCGCGACCGCGCCCAAGTACCCAAAGACCTTTCACTACCGGGGCGAGGGAGTGTTCATGGTCTCTGGCCGCAACGTGAGCTTTCGCGCGCTCATGAAACCACAAAACCTCTGAGCCGCGCCGCGGGCCCGTTAGCCCGCAGCTCGCAATTGCGAGCGTACCAGCGGCGTGTACCAGGCATCGTAACCATAAGCCCAGCTCGCGTCCTCGGCCTGCTTACCCCAAGTGTTCTGGCGCAAGGTGAGCTGGACGCGTGCCGTGCGCCGAGCCGCGTTGCCTCGTAACTCTGGAAGGCCGCCGCCACGTCGTCGATCTCAGTGAGGCAGCGGCAGAGCACGGCAGCGTCTTCCAACGGGGTAATCCCCGCTATTCCCGACGCGCGCCACCCACGCCTGCGGCGCAAAGGCCTCTCGGCGCAATTGCGGTTCGAGGCCAGCGCCCGCAATACCCGAGTGGCATTGGGGCTCATCTGGATTGCAGCCCCAATGCGCTGGAGACCAGTCGCCCGGGCGCCCCACCTCCCCAGCAGACCCGCGAGCGCGAGGCCGCCGATGCCCGCGCCGATCACGGTGATGTTGGACTTCGTGCTCATGCGCCCCTTCATCTCCTTCCGCGTCATGCGTCACACCAGCCGGCCGCGCGCCGCCACCGGCAACACGTCCACGATCTTGTCGCTGCGCACCGCGATCATGCGGTCCACCATGTTGACCACAACACAGACATGGTTGGGGATGACACGCACCACCTCACCGACGCCTGGCCGCGCGTTGCTGCGCGACAGATCAAGAAAACCGTGCTCCTCGGCGAAGGCGTGGATCTTCGCCTGCGGATATTCGAGGATCAGACCGAAGCCGTCGTTGAGTGCACCCGTGTCGGCGGTCAGCGTCTTGGAGCCGGAATCGAGAATGCCCCGCTCGGGCGCTGCGCGACTGACCACCGTGGCATAAACGCTGAGCGCACAGTCCGCGAGCGTTGCCGCCCCGCAGTCGAGCATCATGCGGTCGTTGAAAATATAAGTGCCGGCCCGGTGCTCGGTCGCTCCTTTGAGGTTACCAACGTTGGGGAGATTGGGCGTGCCGCCGGTCGAGACGATGCGGGGCTCGAGCCCCAGGGCACGCACGCCCTCGAGGGCCTCGTCATAAAAGCGCTGCGTCTGCGGCCAAGAGTGCTCGGTGGGATAGAACAGAAAACCCTCAAAGCGCAGGCTTGGCCTCTCCTTGATGGCGCGCGCCAACGCCACCGCTTCACCTGGGGTCTCCACGCCCGCCCGCTTGCGGCCCGTATCGCACTCGATGACGACCCCGAGCTGCCGTCCGGCAATGTCGGCAGCCTGTGGCAAGCCGCCGATGACGGTGGGGTTGTCGGCGGCCACGGTCATGCTCGCGCGCTGCAGCAGTCGGCCCAGCCGTCCCACCTTTTCCGTCCCCAGCAGGTTATAGCTGATCAGGATGTCGTCCAGGCCCTCGGCGACCATGACCTCAGCCTCGCCGAGCTTCTGACAGGTGATGCCCTTGGCCCCTGCCGCCGTCTGCAGCTTGGCGAGGACCGGGCTCTTGTGCGTCTTGATGTGTGGGCGGTTGGCTACGCCAGCCGCGTCGCACAATTGCTGGACGCGAGCGATGTTGCGCTCAACCCTATCAAGGTCGATGACGACGGCGGGCGTGCCGTAGCCGTCGGCAATCTCTGCCTTTAGCGTGTCGATGCTCATGGGTCGTGCCTCGCCACCGTGCTTGCGCCTCACCACGCCAGTTCCAGGATCTCTTTGACATCCTCGGTCGACTTGATCGGGCGCGGATTGACCTGCACCGGGTGATAGCTCAGCGCGCGCCGAGCAATCTCATCGAGGTTCTCGCGCTTGATGCCGACCCCACGTAGCGTCGTCGGCTGGTCGAGGCCCGCCACCAGCTCCCGCACGAGCTCGCTGGCCGGACGCCCTGGCGCTCCCATCGCTTCCGACAGGGCCTTCTGCCGCTCGCCATTGACGGCGGCGTTCCATTTGAGCACGGCGTGCAGCATCACGCAGGAAGTGTGCCCATGCGGGACGCCGAAAGTGGCGCCCAGGGCGTAACCGATCCCGTGGCTGGCGCCGGTCGGCACCCCGGATGCCGAGGGTGCAATCGCCTGCCACATGCCGATCTGAGCCTCAAGGCGCGGCCCGAGCTCGCGCGGATGGCGCTTGATGGCCGGCAAAGCACGCGACAGCAGCTTGAGCCCCTGCAGGGAGAGGGCTTCGGTCGCCAGGCTCGCCTTGGCGTTGCAGTAGTTCTCACACGCGTGGTCCACCGAGCGAATGCCGGTGCAGTACAACAGCCAGTCCGGCGTATCGAGTGTGGAGGCGGGATCGAGCACCACCACCCGCGGTGCGAACAGGCGGTGGCGGAAGGACTGCTTGGTATGGGTGGCCGATTGCGTGATACCGGCGTTCTCCGTGAACTCGGAGGCTGACAGGGTCGTCGACACGGCGATCATGCGGATCGGATCGGCCGGGAGCGCGAGCGCCGAAGATCTGGTGCGTTCAAACCCCAGGCAGTAGGGCTCCATGGCCGCGGGGCTGTCGAGCCCCATCCACAGGCAAAGCAGCATGCCCTTGGTGGCGTCGATCACCGAACCCCCACCGACCGCCACCAGCAGGTCGGCCCTGGCTTCGCGTGCCGCGTTGGCGCCGGCCACCACATCCTCGCGCGGGCTGTGCGAGCGGATCGTGGCGTGAGTGCCCACGTGGCGCGCACCGAGCGCCTTCTCCAGGCGCTGCAACGGGCCATGTTCCTTCTGCGCCAAGGAGCGCGTGGAGGTGACGAACACGCGGGCCGCACCGATCCGCTCGGCCTCCGCCACCACCGCCTCCCCCGCCGGCACCCCGAATACGATGCGCTCGTGCTGCGTAATGTTGAAGGCGCCGGGCTGGAGTGGGCTGGCAGCGCTGCTCATGGGGACGCTCCGAGATGACCAGGTGTCGCAAAACCCCGGTATCTGACGAGGCTTTCGCCGCCCTGGCAAGTGCGGTCGACTACACCGCAGCGGGCGTGCGCCCCGCCAACACCTCGGCCAGCATCTCGCGGTCGATGTTGCCACCGCTCAGCACCAGGCCGACGCGCTTTTGTTGCAGGCGCTCGCGATCCTTAAGCAGTGCGGCCAGCGCCGCCGCCCCGGCGCCCTCGGCGACGTTATGGGTGTCTTCCCAAAGGACGCGCACGGCCGCCGCGATCTCATCTTCGCGCACGCGCACGATGCGCGCCGCACCCCGCCGGATAATTGCAAGCGCCTCCTCGTGGGGCACGCGGCAGGCCATGCCGTCGGCGAAGGTGTTGGCCGAATTGGTGGGAATTGGATGGCCTGCGTCGAAGGACAGAGCCACCGCAGGTGCGAGCTCGGCGACGACGCCGACGATCTCCGTGTCGAGGCCCAGCAGATCGCGCACCGTGATCAGGCCGCAGATCCCCGACCCCATGCCGATCGGCACGTAGACGGTATCGAGTTCGGGCTGTGCCGTGAACATCTCGAGCGCGTAGGTGGCCACGCCCCTGATGAGGTCGGCATGAAACGAGGGCACGAAGTGATAGCCTCGCTCCCTGGAGTATCGCTCTGCGTGTTCCCGGCTCTCGTCAAAGTCCGCCCCAGCAACGATGAGCTCCGCGCCGAAGGCGCGCATGGCCGCGTTCTTCTCGCGCGAGTTGCCGTGCGGCACGAAGATGGCGCAGGGCAGGCCCGCGCTCGCCGCCGCGAGCGCAATCGACTGTCCGTGGTTGCCGCGCGTCGCCGTCACCACGCCGTTGAGCTGGCCGCCCTTGCGTTTCAGGGCCTCGAGGTAAACGATCCCACCGCGGACTTTGAAGGCGCCGACGGGTGTGTGGTTCTCATGCTTTATCCAAACCTGGGCCCCGGTCCGGTGGGCCAGCAGTGGCCAAGCGTAGAACGCTGTCGGCGGCACGACCGTGCGCACGAGCGCTGTGGCCCTTTCAAGGTCGCTGAGAGTGAACATCGGCAGCTCCGGCAGGTAAGGCGCGACGCTAGACCCATCTGCGCGAGGCGGCCTCGCCCAACTACGCTGACTGAATAGCAGTTTATGCAGGACGTGCCATCACTGGCTACGGTGCAGCTGCCGCTCGCACGTCTTGATCAACTTGTTGCCTCCGGTGCAGTGCGTCGGTTCATAGGCTGGCGGATTGGCAGGCTTCTCGAGGTTGTAATCGTTGGTAAAGAAGTCGGCGTACAATGCCGACGACGAGCCGTCGGGGCACCTTGCAGTCCTGCCAGCTGCCCCGTGCTTTGCACCCCGCGTGGGCTCTTGCCTCGTGCCTGTCTGGCCCTGTCTGGCCCTGTCCTGGCGCCTGTCCTGGCACCTGCGTCACTCAGGTGCGGCCCGATCCGTAAGGATGGTGCAACGCTGGCGCGGACGCTCACGAGCGTTGCGCAGCGTCGTGAGCGCGATCGCATAATCCCCGCGCTACGCCCAAACAAAGGGTGATCAGCTCTTCACCTTGACGTAGCCGCCCGGCGCGTCCTCGATGGTGCCGAGCTTGGCTCCGGGCGTACGCGCCGCAACTTTGTCGCCCGATTGCTTGGCAAGCCAGTCGACATAGTGCGGCCACCAGGAGCCCGGGTGCTCCTTCGCGTTCTCAAACCACGCTTCCAGGGTCGCGGCCTTTTTGTCGTTGGTCCAATACTGATATTTCACCTTCTCGCCCGGCGGATTGATCACGCCGGCGATGTGGCCCGAGCCCGCCAGCACGAAGGTCACGGGGCCACCGAACAGCCTCGAGCCGATGAACACCGACTTGGCCGGGGCGATGTGGTCCTCCTTGGCGCACAGCTCGTAGATCGGCAGCTTCACCTTGGAAAGGTCGAGCTTGACCCCGCCGACCGACATCTGCCCGCGGGCGAGCCTGTTCTCGTGATAGAACTCGCGCAGATAGAATTTGTGATTGGCGGGCGTCATGCGCGTCGAGTCCTGGTTCCAGAACAGCAAATCGAACGGGAACGGCTTCTTGCCCAGCATGTAGTTGTTGACGATGTAAGGCCAGATCAGGTCTTTCGGCCGCAGCAGGTTGAACACAGTGGCCATGCGCGAACCGTCGAGGAAGCCGCGCTCGGCCATCATCTCCTCCAGCGCCTTGAGCTGGGTGTCGTCGATGAACAGCATAAGGTCGCCGGCTTTGGTGAAGTCGACCTGGGCCGCGAAGAAGGTGGCGGATGCGAAGGGTTCCTCGCCGCGCGCCGCCAGATAGGCCAGCGCGGTGCCCAAGAGCGTGCCACCAACGCAGTAGCCGATCACGTTGACCTTCTCCACACCTGCCTCGCGCTTCACCGCGTCGGTCGCGGCGAGCAGGCCCTCGGTCATGTATTCCTCGAAGGTCTTATCCTTGAGGCGCTCGTCCGGATTGATCCAGGAGAGCACGAACACCGTGAAGCCCTTTCCGACCATGTAACGGATGAACGATTTTTGCGGGCCGAGATCGAGAATGTAGAACTTGTTGATCCAGGGCGGCACGATGAGCAGCGGCGTTGCATGTACGCTGTCCGTGGTCGGCGCATACTGGATGAGCTGCACCAAATCGTTCTGAAAGATCACCTTGCCGGGAGTGGTGGCAATGTTGCGCCCCACCTCGAACGCTTCCACATCCGTCTGGCTGATGCTCAAGACGTCGCCCGACTTGTCGAGGTCGCGCATGAAGTTGGCCATGCCGTCGAGCAGGTTGCGGCCGTTGGAGGACAGCGTCTCGCGCAGCACCACGGGATTGGTCATCGGGAAATTCGATGGCGAAAGCGCGCTCGCCAGCTGCTTGACGTAAAACTCGGCGCGTTGGCGCGTGCGCTCGTCGAGCCCTTCCGTCTCATCCAACACTTGCTCCAGCCAGCGCGTGGTGATGAGGTAGGCCTGCTTCCAGAAATCGAAATAGGGGTTGCGGCTCCACTCCGGATCATTGAAGCGGTTGTCGCCGGGCTCGGGCGTGACCACCGGCGGGGCACCAGTGCCGGCCATGCGCTGCGCCGTGGCACCGGCAAGCTGCAGGTAGTCGCGCATGAGCGCGCCTTGCGTAGCGCTAACCTTGGCCGGATCGGCCAGCCAGTGCTGCGCGACCTCGCTAAAGAGCTTGGTGGCCTCGGTGATCTCGCTGGAAAAGCTGTAGGGCCCGTTGCCGTTCGAACGTTCCAACAGGCCGCTTAGGACACGACCGCCTTCCTCCATCAGTTTCAGCATGTTGCGGCTGAATTCCTCAGGATTGATGATGCGGTACTGAGCAAAGTCGAACTCGGCCGGCATCGGCTTTGTCACATCGGGAGCTTTCTTCTGCATCGGACCCTCGCGAGAGGTTGCTCGGCCATCGTTGCGCCTTATTTAGCGCCTGCATCGGCCGGTGCCAAACCCGGTGTCTATAGCCGCAGAATCGGCTAGTTTTCCACCGCCTTCGGAGGCGAGACTTCGGCCCGTGTCGGTGGTAATGAGGTGGCCAGCGTAAGCAAGGGTACCGGGAACGTGAGCATCCGCCGTTGGATATCGGTTATAGCGCTCGCTGCCGTTACCGCCACTTTCCTCAGCGGCTGCTCGGAGAGCTTGCCGCTGAACCAGCTGCCGGACATCACCAAGCTGCCGGAAAAGGTGCTCGGCAAGGACGAGCAGCAGGGCAAGGTCAACGAGATGATCAACAGGGGCCAAACCCACCAAAACGAGGCCGCCAAAGAGATCGAGAACAGCAAGTGACCAAGCTTTGCGCCGGCTTGCGCTCAACGCTGCCCCTCGAATCAATAGCCCACCACGGTTAGTCACGTGATCGAAGAATTCCATCGCGTCAAGCGCCTGCCACCCTACGTCTTTGCCGAGGTCAACCGCCTCAAGGCTGCCGCGCGGGCCCGCGGCGCCGACATCATCGATCTTGGGATGGGCAACCCGGACATGCCCACGCCCCAGCACATCGTCGACAAATTGGTTGATACGGTGGCCAAACCTCGCACCAACCGCTACTCGGCCTCCAAGGGGATCCCAGGACTTCGCAAGGCCCAGGCCGCCTACTATGCCCGCCGCTTCGGCGTAAAGCTCAACCCCGAGACGCAGGTGGTGGCAACGCTCGGCTCTAAAGAGGGCTTCGCCAACATGGCGCAGGCGATCACGGCGCCAGGCGATGTGATCCTGGTGCCGAGCCCGACCTATCCCATTCACGAGTTCGGCTTCATCATCTCCGGTGCCGCCATCCGCCACATCCCCGTCGTTGGGCCCGTGGCAGGCGCAGGGTCCGCGCAGTTCGCGGGCGCCGATGCAGAGACCGCCTTCCTGCGCGGCATCGAGCGGGCAGTGAAGCATTCGATCCCCAAGCCGCTGGCCGTGGTGCTGAGCTATCCCTCCAACCCAACGGCGATGACGGTCGGGCTCGACTTCTATACCGAGGTAGTGCAGCTCGCAAAGAAGCTCGACCTCATCATCCTCTCGGATCTCGCTTACGCTGAAATCTATTTCCAAGGCCCGCCGCCACCCTCCGTGCTGCAGGTGCCGGGCGCTTTTGACATCACCGTGGAGTTCACCTCGCTGTCGAAGACCTACGCCATGCCCGGCTGGCGCATGGGCTTTGCCGTCGGCAACGAGCGCCTGATCGGAGCGCTGGCGCGTGTGAAATCCTACCTCGATTACGGCGCATTCACACCCGTGCAGGTCGCCGCCACCGCTGCGCTCAACGGCCCGCAGGCGTGCGTTGAGGAGATCCGCGCCACCTACAAGAGCCGTCGCGACTGCCTGGTGGAAAGTTTCGCACGAGCGGGCTGGCAGGTGACGCCGCCGCCGGCCTCCATGTTCGCCTGGGCGCCGATCCCGGAGCCCTATCGCGACGTGGGGTCCGTGGAGTTCGCGAAGCTTTTGGTGGAGGAGGCCGACATCGCCGTCGCCCCGGGGCTCGGCTTTGGCGAGTACGGCGAGGGATTTGTGCGCATCGCGCTGGTGGAGAACGAACACCGTATCCGCCAGGCGGCCCGCAACATCAAAAAATTCCTCGCCCGTTCCCGTGATCCCTTGCACAACGTGATTCCGATCGCGCGAGAGGCGTCGCGCTGACGCCGCACGTTTGGAGTGCGAAGCCGAGGGCGAGGAAGGGCAAGCCGGCAAGGCGCACCCAGTCATTCCGGGGCTGAGGCGGGCGCCATCACCTGCGGGCGAGCCCATGCTTTCGGCCTAGCAGCCTCGCGCCCGCCGCTGTCGACGGGACGAGCCTGCAGCCCTACTATGGCAGCACGGAACCTCCTACGGAGCGCCCAATCATGCCCCTCAGCTTTCGCCAGGTTGGCCCCTGCTTTGCAGCCGAGGTTTCCGGCATCGACATCGGCAAGCCCCTCACAGCCGAAGAAATCGCAGGCATCCACGAAGGTATGAACACGTACGCCGTTCTGGTATTCCAAGCCCAGTTCATCGACGATGCACAGCAACTCGCATTCTCGCGCAGCCTGGGCAACCTTGAGGAAGCCATCGGTACTGGGTTGCGCGCGGCCCACGAGTATCGCCTCCCCACGACCTTCGCCGACGTATCCAACCTCGACAAGGACAACAAGCCGTTCGCGCGGGACGACCGTCGACGGCTCTTCTCCATCGGCAACCGGCTCTGGCACTCCGACAGCTCGTTTAAGGTGGTGCCGGCGAAATATTCGCTCCTGCACGCCCGCAGTGTCACATCCAAGGGCGGCAACACCGAATTCGCCGACATGCGTGCAGCCTATGATGCGCTCGAGGAGGAGACCAAAGCGGAGTGCGAAGATCTCATCTGCGAGCATTCGCAGATGTACTCGCGCCAACTCTTGGGCTTTGCCGATTTCACTGAGGAGGAGCGCACGCGCATGGCACCGGTGCGCCAGCGCCTGGTGCGCACGCACCCGGTGACGGGGCGCAAGTCGCTCTACCTCTCCTCGCATGCGGGCAACATCAGCGGCTGGCCGGTGCCGGAGGCGCGTGCCTTCCTGCGCGACCTCACCGAGGCTGCCACGCAGCGCGAGTTCGTCTACATCCACAAATGGCGTGTGGGCGATCTCGTCATGTGGGATAACCGCCAGACCATGCATCGCGCACGCCCCTTCCCAGTCCATGAGCCGCGCGACATGCGTCGCACCACGCTGGTGGGCGAAGCGCCGACCGCGGCTCAGGCCGGCCTGAGCCACGTGGCCTGAGCGACCTGACCTGAGCGACCTGACCTGAGCGCCCCCACCGCAACGAAGTGGGTCGGGCCCAAAAGGCCTTGTGAGAAGGCGCGCGCTGCGGGCAGCGCGCTGATGCGGAAGCGGGCGGGCGGCGACCCGCATCGCGTTTATCACTTGGGCGTGGACCGAACAGAATCGCGCCCGGACGCGTGCCCAAAGTCATACCGACAAAAAAGCCCAGACTTAGCCAGACTGATTGAGCCAGACTGATTGAGCCAGACTGATCCCCGCCTCACCCGACCGGTCTTATGCCCGCGCACCCCACAAGCTCGCCTAGAACTTGCCTAGAACATGGCGGGATGCACGCGATCGGGCGGGTTGTGACCGTCAAGGAACGTCTTGATGTTGATGATGACCTTTTCGCCCATGTCGATGCGGCCCTCGATCGTCGCCGAGCCCATGTGGGGCAGCGCCACCACGCGGTCGCTCGCCAGCAGTTTCGGGTTGATGGCGGGTTCGTTCTCGAACACGTCAAGGCCGGCTCCAGCAATCTGGCCCGCCTCCACCATGCGCGCGAGCTCGTTTTCATCGATCACTTCGCCGCGCGCCGTGTTGACGATATAGGAGCTGGGCTTGAGCAGCTTCAGCCGGCGCGCCGAGAGCAGGTGGTAGGTAGCCGGCGTGTGCGGGCAGTTGACGGATATGATGTCCATCCGTGCCAGCATTTGGTCGAGGCTCTCCCAGTAGGTCGCCTCCAGTTCATGCTCGGTTTCCTCAGAAACCCGGCGCCGGTTGTGGTAGTGGATCTGCAGACCAAAGGCTTTAGCGCGCCGTGCCACCGCCTGGCCAATGCGGCCCATGCCGATGATACCGAGCCGCTTGCCCCAGATGCGGTGGCCGAGCATCCACGTGGGCGACCAGCCCGGCCAATGCCTATGCGGGTCCTTGAGCTGGGCCGTGCCCTCTGCAAGCCGTCTTGGTACCGCCAGGATCAGGGCCATGGTCATGTCGGCCGTGTCCTCGGTGAGGACGCCTGGTGTGTTGGTGACAATGATGCCACGCACGCGCGCCGTGTCGAGATCGATGTTGTCCACGCCCGTGCCGAAATTGGCGATCAACTTCAGTTGCGGGCCGGCCTGGGACAAAAGCGAACGATCGATCCTATCCGTCACGGTCGGCACCAACACGTCCGCAGCCTTGACCGCCTGGCCGAGCTCGGCATGGCTCATGGGAATGTCGCCGACATTGAGCCGTGCATCGAAGAGCTCGCACATGCGCGTCTCGACTGCCTCGGGGAGCTTGCGCGTGACGATGACGATCGGTTTCTTCGATGCCGGCATGGCGATTCAGGCTCTGGACGGGCAGGCGGATCGGCCAGCCACCCGTCACCCCGTCTTGCGCGGGCGGCGCCTGGCAATGAAATCTAAGACCTGTCTAACAGATGCCCACCTCGATGACAAAACCATGCTCTCTACGCCGATGCGTTCCCGCCCGTCATTGCCGCGCCAATTGCGGCGCCGACAGGGCTTAATCTCGATCCGCAAATCGTGGTTGTGGCACTGCATGCGGGGCTCGTTCCCCAAAGCCTCGGTGCGCCGTCTGCCGCGCCCCCCGACGGCCGCGCTGCTCTTGGTCTTCGCCCAAGCTCTGGTTGGGCCAACCGGCCTGTGCGCACAAGGAACGCCCGCACCGGCAAACGGCGCTTCCGGGCTGCCGGTCCCGCGCTTCGTCAGCCTAAAATCCGACAGGGTCAACCTGCGCCAAGGCCCCGGCACCGACTACCCGACCGCCTGGGTCTTTCGGCGCGCGGGTCTACCGGTGGAAGTCCTCAAGGAGTTTGAAAGCTGGCGGCAGGTGCGCGACGCGGAGGGTACCACCGGGTGGGTCCTGGGCTCGATGCTGAGCGGTCGACGCACCGCGGTCATTTTGCCATGGGAGGTGAAGGCAGGACAGGGCCAGCAGCCGCTGGCCGTGTTGCGTGACGATGACAGCGCGAAAGCTAGCGCCGTGGCCCAGGTCGAAGCGGGGGTGCTTGCCAACATCATCACCTGTGACGGCAAATGGTGCCGGGTTTCGGTGGGCGGCTTTCGCGGCTATATCGAGCAGGCAAAGCTGTGGGGCGCCTACAAGGACGAAGTCATCAAGTGATTGGCCCAAGGCGATGGGCCCCCAGTGATTAAACGAGTGATTAAGCCAGTGATTAAGCCAGCGATTGGCCAGTGATTAGGCCAAGGATTACCGCGTGATCAGCCAGTGCGCTCCTGCCCGAGAGGGACCGGCCGAGGGGGGCCTCCCGGCGGGCGCGTGGCGCACGGGCGTTGATGGACAGCCATTTGCGTGTGCCGCGCCCCCAGGTTAGAAGCGCGCGCATGCACAAGACCGTCGGCAAGGGAGCCCGCAGAACCTCGACAGCCGCCAGCGCGCTGCGGCGCGCGCCTAAGTCTGTGCCCAGGACTGCAAAGCGGTCCCTTCCCGGGTCAGCGTCCAAATCCGCCCCCAGATCGGCGCCACGCGTGGGGCTCGTGTCGCTCGGCTGCCCGAAGGCGCTGGTTGATTCGGAGCGCATTATCACGAGGTTGCGGGCTGAAGGCTACGAGCTGTCGCCCGATTACGCCGGCGCCGACGTGGTGATCGTCAACACCTGCGGGTTTCTCAATTCCGCCAAAGCGGAGAGCCTTGAGGCGATCGGCGAGGCGATGGCCGAAAACGGGCGCGTTGTTGTCACCGGCTGTCTCGGCACCGAGAAGGAGCGCATTCTCGATGCACATCCGGGTGTGCTGGCGGTGACGGGCCCGCACCAGTACGAAGCCGTCGTGGCCGCAGTGCATAGGGCGGCACCGCCCCTGCACGATCCCTTTTTAGACTTGGTGCCGCCCGAGGGCCTGCACCTGACGCCGCGCCATTATGCCTATCTGAAGATCTCTGAAGGCTGCAACAACCGCTGTTCTTTCTGCATCATCCCGCAGCTGCGCGGCCGGCTCGCGAGCCGCCCCGCCGCGCACGTGCTGGCCGAGGCCGAGCGGCTCACCAAGGCGGGCGTTAAGGAGCTCTTGGTGATCAGCCAAGACACCTCCGCCTATGGGCTCGACATCGGCTATGCCGAAAGCACCTGGAAGGGGAAACCACTGAAGGCGAGGTTTCTGGATCTGTGCCAGTCCTTGGCATCGCTTGGCGCATGGGTGCGGCTCCACTACGTCTATCCCTACCCGCACGTTGACGGGGTCCTGCCGCTGATGGCCGAGCGCAAGATCCTGCCCTACCTCGACATCCCCTTCCAGCACGCCTCGCCCAAGGTCCTCAAGGCCATGCGCCGACCGGCGCATCAGGAGAGGACGCTCGAGCGCCTGCAGCGCTGGCGCGAGCTGTGTCCAGACCTGGCGATCCGATCCACCTTCATCGTCGGCTTCCCCGGCGAGACGGAGGCCGACTTCGAGCTGCTGCTCGACTGGTTAGCCGAGGCCAAGCTCATGCGCGTTGGCTGCTTTAAATATGAGCCGGTGGAAGGAGCCTCAGCCAATGCGCTCCCCGCGCCCGTGCCCGAGGATGTGAAGGAGGATCGCTGGCACCGGTTCATGGCCGCGCAGCAGGAGGTGAGCCGCGCGCTGCTGGCCGCCAAAATTGGCCGCACGATCGACGTGATCATTGATGAGGTGCGCGAGGGTGGCGCGGTGGGGCGCTCGCCATGGGATGCCCCGCAGATCGACGGCTCGGTGTTTCTAGCCCCCAACCCCAACCTCAAGGCCGGCGACATCG
>JAMXLN010000300.1 GCA_024281145.1 Hyphomicrobiaceae bacterium
GACCCATCTCGTGCACGTCGTAGATCGACTGGCTTGCCATGATAAGGGCATGCACGACGCTCGACCAGATGGCGAACCAGATGAGGCTGCGATGCTCGGAAGGATCGCGAGCCGCATTTATTAGGAATGCACCCAGCACGGCATATATTCCGCAAATCATCTGTAAGTAGTACTTGCCTTCGCCTGCGTGCCACACCCATCCCGACGGCCACACCAAACCGAGAGGATACACAAGCAAGAAGATCACGCCGAATACGACGAGCGCGGTTTTGAGCAGCGTTTCGCGGGCGCCATCGTTCATCTCGTTCTCCATTGTCTTGGCAGCAATCGATTAAGCTTGGCTTCGCCGGTTGGCACCAAAGCCGTGGATGCTCATGCGGTGGCGTGCTTCAGCACCATGTCGGCCGCCTTCTCGCCGATCATGATCGAAGGCGCGTTGGTGTTGCCGGAGGTGAGCGTCGGCATGATCGAGGCGTCGGCCACGCGCAGTCCGTCAATGCCGCGGACGCGCAATTGGTGGTCGACGACGGCCATCGCGTCCGACCCCATCTTGCAGGTCCCCACGGGGTGGTAGGTTGTCTCCGCCACTTGCCTGACCCAGTCCAGGATTTCGTCGTTGGTTGCCAGAGCCGGGCCGGGCCCGATCTCCGTCAGAGCCAAGTCGGCCATGGCGGGCGCGTACATGATGGCGCGGGCGATGCCCACGGCGCGCACGGTGAGCTCGGCATCGATCGGCGCCGTCAGAAAGTTGAAGGTGATCGCCGGCTGTTGCCGCGGATCTGCCGAGGTGATGTGAACGTGACCCTTGCTTTCCGGCCGCATCGGATGCGCGTAGCAAGTCATGCCAGACTGGCGGGACAATTTCGGCCCCTTGGGCCCTGGCTCGGTCAGCATCGGTACCCAGCCCAGCAGCAGGTCCGGCGCCTCGAGGCCGTCACGGGAGCGCACGAAGGCGCGCAGCGGCGCCGCCACCATGCCGAGCATGCCTTTGCCAGTTAAAAAGTAGCGCAGCGCCTGATGCACGAGCGCTAGCCCGCGGCCCCGGTCGTTGAAGGTGATGCCCTTCTTGCCGATTAACCATCGTGTCCTCGGTGCGTAGTGGTCACGCAGGTTCTCGCCGACGCCCGGCAGTGCATGGCAAACCTCCACTCCGAGGCTGCGCAGGCGCTCAGGCTGCCCGATCCCGGACAGTTCCAACAGTTGAGGGGAGTTGAACGAACCCGCGCTCACCACGACCTCGCCCGCGGCGCGGGCCTCGCGCGCGGTGCCACCGAGGCTGTAGCGGACGCCGATGCAACGCTTGCCGTCAAGCACAAGGCCCTCGGTCAGCGCGCCCGTCTCGATGTGCAGGTTTGGGCGCCCGCGGATTGGGTCGAGATAGCAGCGCGCCGTGCTCATGCGGCGACCGTTCGCGATTGTCGCCTGGCTCATGGCGATCCCATCCTGTCGAGCTCCGTTGTAGTCGGGGTTGTGCGGGATCCCGACCTCACCGGCCGCCTTGATCAGCGCAACATAGAGTGGATCGCGCGGTTCGGGATTGGTGACGCGGAGCGGGCCTTCCCGGCCGCGGTAGGCGTCATCGCCGCCGCCCCGATAGGATTCCATGCGCTTGAAGTACGGCAGGACGTCCTTGTAGCTCCAGCCCCGGTTGCCCATCTGCGCCCAAGTGTCGAAGTCCTGCGCCTGACCGCGCACGAACGCGTTGCCGTTGATTGCGCTGGAACCGCCGAGCAAGCGGCCGCGCGGCGCAGACAATCGGCGGCCATTGGTATTTGCATCGGGCTCGGCGGTGTAGAGCCAATTGGCCGCGGGATTCTTGATCAGCTTGGCGTAGCCAATGGGAATGCGGCTCCAGGGATGGCTGGCGGGCCCGGCCTCGAGCAGCAGGACGCGATTGCGCGCATCCGAGGAGAGCCTGTTGGCGACGACTGCGCCTGCTGATCCCCCGCCGACGACGATGTAGTCGTAGGTTTGACTGTCGCTTGTCTGCACGTGCCCCTCCCCAGCGCGCGCCGCTTCCTTCACTCGGCCGGATGCTTGGCGCCGTGGACACCACCCTTGGGCATCTCGGCTAGCTCAATGACGAGGTTGCCGGTCGACTTGGGATCGAGGAATACGATCCGGCAGTTGCCGTGACCGATCATCGGCTTCTCCGTTTGGAAACCGACACCCTTGCCACGCAGTTCGGCCATCGCGCCGTCGATGTCTTCCACCTCCAGGCAAATGTGAAACAGGCCTTCGCCGCGCTCCTCTATCCATTTGCTGGTGCCGGTGCCCGGCTTATCGGATTGCAGCAGCTCAAGGTAGGTCTGGCCGATCGGGAACATCGCCAGGCTGGTGCTGTGCTCGGGCAAATGCTCCTCATACTCCATCTCGATGCCGAGCTTGTTCTCGAATATGTCGCGCATGGCCTTGATGCTCTTCACGGCAATGGCAATGTGCTCGATGCGCTTGATCTTCATGGCAGGCTCCTGGCGTTCGAAGGTCGGATCACACTGAGTTTAGGCGGGCTGCAGGCTGACCTGTCGCCGTGGCGGTGGGAAACGCGGCGGGCGGAAGGTGAGCGAGACGAGGACGGCGCCGAGCCCGGCGCTGAACGAGCCAATGTAGAGCCAGGCGTAGCTACCGTAAGTATCGAACACGTAGCCGCCGGCCCAAGGTCCAAGCGCCATCCCCAAGTTTGCGAACATGGAGACCGCACCGAACGTGGTGCCCATGATACGCGGGCCGAAGCTGTCGCTCACGAGCACCGCGTAGAGCGGCATGACCCCGCCGTACGCCAGACCAAACATCACCGACAGCGCGTAGAATTCGCCGAGCGCGCCGACGAACAGATAGGCACTTATCGCCAGGGCCTGCACGAGGAGCCCTGCAACAAGGGTCGGCTTGGCGCCGATGCGGTCGGCGATCAGTCCGAGCGTGATGCGGCCGCCGAGACCCGAGAGGCCTGCCAGACTGAACACGCTGACGGCGAGCAATGCCGGCACCCCGCAGAATGCGACGTAGGACACCATGTGGAAGAGGGGTCCCGAATGCGCGGCGCAACACGCGAAATGGGTGAGCGCGAGAGCCGCAAACTGGGGCGTGAGGAGCGCCTGTGAGCCGGTCAGCGGATAGTCGGTGTCGGCTGGGGGTGAAGCCGCCTCGCTACCGTGCGCGGCTCTTGGCGGCGGGCGGACCAGCACAGACGCCGGTATCAGCACTGCCCACGTGGCGGCGCCGATGGTCAGCATGGCGGAGCGCCAATCGAATGAGTTCAGCAGCCATGCGGCGAGCGGGGATATGGTCATGGATCCAATCCCCATGCCTGCCGAGACGAGTGCGGCCGCCAGGCTGCGGCGATGCTCGAGCCAGGCAGTCGCGGCCGCCATCATCGGCGCATAGTAGCTGCCGATGGCGACGCCGATCAGCACGCCGAACAGCAGCTGGAACTCGAGGAGAGTGGTGGCGCGGCTCGCGGCGATGAGGCCGGTACCTAGTAGCACGCTGCCCGACAGCACGACGACCCGCGTGCCCAACCGATCGGACAGCGCGCCCCAGAAGAAGGAGGCGGCGCCCATAAACAGGAAGTCAAGCGTCGCGGCCATTGATATGCCGCTGCGTGACCAGCCGGTGTCGGTTGCTATCGGCTGCAGGAAGACAGCGAGCGAGAGCATCGAGCCGATGCCGACGCAGGTCAACAACATCCCGGCTCCGACGACGACCCAGCCGTACGACAGCTTCATCTTTCACCCGAGGCCAAATGAGTGTTGCTCAAGATCCTCCAACAGCGCCCGACATGCACCTTATCTGCGTCAGATGCGCGATCTGCCGCGCTTGCACTGCGGCGCGCAGCTTACGTGAAAATCCCGCGCCCTGGAAATCTTGAGGAGCGGCCGGGCCCGGACAGAACAGTGCATGTCAGATAGCAGCCGACCGCTGCGAGGGGCGAAAGCGGGACTAGGGGGATCGGCGGGCCTCACGGGTTGCAGCTGCGCCCTCTGTTGTGGGGGGGCCCCGCGGGGCAGCGCCGCAGGATTATCCGGTCGTGCCCGCTCTTCGACAAGGCCCCGGCCCAAGCTGAGTGCGCCACGCTCTCGCAGGCGTCTGCGGTCCGCTGGCCGGGTCACGCGTGATCTGCCACCGGCTCTCCGAGATCGCGCTAGATCACAATCGGTTGAGCAGGGTCAGCATCAACCGATCGGTGGACGCAAAGCGCCCGGCACGTCTCTATCTGCTCGCGGACGAACGAGCGAAACCGCCCGTTGACGCGTGAAAGGACGCAAGATGATCATGAGCCAAAATCTGAGCGCCCCGCTATGGGCGCCAACTCTGACCGGACAATTCGGGGGACAGCGGCTGGTTGCCACGCTCATGCGGCTGTGGGGAGCTTACCTGCATTGGCGCATCGAGCGGCAAGCCATCATCCGCCTTCGCTCGATGAGTGACGCGCAGCTCGACGACATAGGGCTTGTGCGTTCCGAGACCGAGTTTGGGCCCCGTGCAGATATGGACGCTGAACGACTTCGGATCGTCAGCCACCTATCAATCTGTTAGCGGAACAAACGACCCATCGACCGGCGCATCATGCCGTTTTGCGCCGGCGGGGATACGGCTGTCCCAGCGGTGCAACGTAACTGTCTCGATGCAAATGCAAGAAAGGAGGACGCAAGTGTGACGACATCATTCATCACTTCGAGGAAGGCCAAGTGCATTCCGTCGCTCGATGAGAGCGGTGAAGCCAAATGCCATGGTGTGATTTGACCCTCAAAGACGCACGCATGGCTCGATCAACCAAGACACAGCACAGGAAACACAGACAATGACCATGACCACGACCATTTCGCCCGTCGCGAAGGCGGACAATGGGGTCAACGTGAGTGCGCTGCTCAGCGCGCGCCAGGCCTTGGAACAGGCACCACAGGCTGCACAGTTCAAGTGGCGTGCGAGCTGCGCGTGGCTGAACGGCACCCACAGCCGCTCCGTTATCGGCAACTTCTTCGGGCTGGGGGCCGAGCAGTCCCGCAACAAGACGTTCACCGTCGAGGCGGATCACCCGCAAGTGTTTGCGTCCGAAGACAATGCTCCAACTCCTGTTGAGCTCGTCCTCTCCGGTCTCGCGAGCTGCCTCACGGCCGGTGTAGCGGCAGTCGCGCAACGACGCGGCATTCAGCTCCATTCGGTCAAGGCAACACTCGAGGCCGACATGGATATTCAGGGCATCCTCGGGATGGACGACGAGGTGCGCAATGGGTTTGGCGCCATTCGCATTCATTTCGACATCCAAGCCAATGCGACCGAAGACGAGATCAAGGCACTGGTCGCTCAATCGCAGAAGCGATCCGCCGTCTTCGACATCATCACAAACCCGACGAGCGTGTTCGTCACCGTCAATTGACGGCCGTTTGGACAGGAGCGAGTGTCGTGAAGTTCGCGACCACCGTCATTATCGGCGCCGGCCAATCCGGACTAGCCATGAGCAGGCATCTGACCGATCGCTCGATCGACCACGTGGTTCTCGAGCGCGGCGAGGTGGCGAACTCATGGCGAACGGAGCGGTGGGACTCGCTTCGCCTGCTGACGCCGAATTGGCAGAGCCGGCTGCCCGGCTACGCCTACCAAGGCGATGATCCCGATGGTTTCATGAGCATGCCTGAGGTCGTCCGATTTCTGCAACGCTATGCTGAGGTATCGAACGCCCCGGTCGAGACCGGAACGCTGGTGACGCGGGTATGGCCGCTTGATGCGGGTTATGCGGTCTCGACCAATCAGGGTGCGTGGCGCTGCCGCGCGCTGGTTATCGCAAGTGGGGCTTGCAACATCGCCGCAACCCCATCGCTGAGTGCCGGGCTGCCTCACGAGGTGGCGAGCCTCACGCCCATGCAATACCGCAATCCCGATCTTCTGCCAGAAGGGGGTGTGATGATCGTCGGCGCGTCGGCAAGCGGCATTCAGCTCGCCCGCGAGATCCGCGCGTCAGGGCGCCGCGTCGTGCTGTCCGTCGGTGAGCACGTGCGGATGCCCCGCACGTACCGCGGACGAGACATTCAGTGGTGGATGGATGCCATCGGAGCCATGGATGTTCGCTACGACGCCATAGAGGACATCGAGAGGGCCCGGCACCTACCCTCTCCCCAACTTGTCGGAACGGCGGAGCGCGAGACCATCGATCTCAACAGCCTACGCAAGGCGGGCGTCGAGTTCATGGGACGTCTCGTCGGCCTCAATGATGGAAAGGCGCACTTCTCTGGATCGCTCGCGAACTTTTGTGCGCTGGCCGATCTGAAGATGAATCGGCTCTTGGCGAGTATAGACGAATGGGTGAGTTCGAGCGGCCTCGCCGACCGATTTCCAGCACCCCAACGCTACCAGCCCACAGTTGTGGATCCGCAGACCAAGCTCAGCCTGGACCTGAACGACGGCATCGGCACGTTCATTTGGGCGACAGGATATCGCGCCGACTATTCCTGGCTCGACGTGCCCGTGCTCGATCGCAAAGGGCGCATACGTCACGACGGCGGGGTGATTTCCGCACCGGGGATGTACGTCATGGGCCTGCCGTTCATGCGCCGGCGCAAATCGTCCTTCATCGACGGAGCGGGCGACGATGCGGCGGACCTCGCCGCCCATTTGAGCCTGGGTCTCACCCGTGCGGCCGCTTGAGGCAACCACCATGGACAAGCTTTACGGCATCAAGCCCAGCTATGACGCAATTATCGTCGGCGCGCGCTGTGCCGGCGCCGCCACGGGCCTGCTCCTAGCACGCTCCGGCGCAAAGGTGCTCGTAATCGATAGGCACGCCTACGGTTCCGATACAATGTCGACGCACGCCCTGATGCGGGGTGCCGTCGTCCAGCTCAAGCGCTGGGGGCTCATTCCGGAAGTTTTGGCAGCAGACACTCCCGCGATTCGAT
>JAMXLN010000301.1 GCA_024281145.1 Hyphomicrobiaceae bacterium
ACGCAGCCCTCGCCGCATTGGCCACCGCCTTATGGTGAGGCACCGGGCCAGCGCGCTCCACAGCCGGGCTACGGAGCGCCTTCGGCACAGGGCTACCACTTCCCGCAGGGAGCCGCAGAAGGCGACGGGGGTTTTGCCGCGCAAGCAGCGCAGCACCCGTCAGGTGCGCACGCCCTGCCGTTCAATCGCTTTCCACCGCCGAGTGAATCCGGCGCCAACTTTGGCTATCCGCCACAAGGTGGCGATGCGCCACCCTTTGGCTTCCCGCACGCGTCTGCCCAGCAGCAGCCATCTGCCGGACCGCCGTGGGGCCAGCAAGGCGATGCACGTGGCTACGATCTCGGCAACTACATGTCGGCGCCGGGGCAGGGATACGGCGCCGACGGCGGCCAGTTCGACCCACCGCCCTTTGCCGCCGCTCCGCACGGCTACGGCGAACCGGAGGCCGAGTTCGACGAACATATGCCAGAGGACGATGAGGAACCCCGTAGCGGCCGTCGCGGGCTCATGATTGTCGTCGCATTGGTGGGAGCGATTGGATTGGGCGGTGGCATGGCCTACGCCTACAAGACGTTGTTCCCCGCGCGGACCGGACCTGCTCCGCTCATCAAGGATACGCAGGGTCCGGTCAAGTCCAAGCCCGAGTTTGCGGACGGTAGAGGCTTTCCGCATACGGACAAGAAGCTGCTGAACCGCCTCGGTGATGATACCGGCCCGCAAGGGGCGCCCGGGCAGCCAAGTTCGACCGAGGCTCAAGATGACCGCGTGGGCGACGATCCCAACGCGCCGCGCAAGGTCAGGCTCATTCCCATCGCACCCAATGGCGGGCCGCCGCCCGTGCAGGTGGTGACGACCACGGCGCCGCCCGCGACGCCAAGCCCGCCGGTGATCGCCCTGCCCCCCGGTGTGACCATCGACAACGTTGGTCCCCCGCGCGCCCAACAGCTGCCGTCGGCCGCCCGCGCGCAAGTCCCCCCGCCAGCGGCTGCGGTCCCGGCCAGACCTGCGCAACAGCCCCCGGTGCGGATCGCGTCTGCTGCCAACATGCCGCCGCCCGCCGAGGCAGAGCCGGTGGCTCCCGTCAAGAAGGCTCCCGTGGCGAAGGCGGCGGCCTCCAAGAACCCGGTGCCGAAGACAAAAGAGGCCTCGGCGGCGTCAGCCGTGTCCACAGCGTCTGGGGCCGGCTACGTCGCGGTGCTGTCCTCGCAAAAGAGCCGCATGGATGCCCTCAAGATCTTCGCCAACATGCAGGAGAAGTATGGCGAGGTGCTATCCAGCCGTACGCCGGACGTGCAAGAGGCCAACCTCGGCGAGAAGGGCGTATGGTATCGGCTGGTGGTGGGACCGCCGGGATCGCGGGAAGCCGCTGCGAGCCTGTGCACTCAGCTCAAGGCTGCCGGCTACAGCGGTTGCTGGGTGACGGCCTACTGAGCCGCAACGCTTTGCTTCGTCGGGTGTGAATGGCGCATCGCAGGCCTGGGGTGACGCGGCGCGAGCTGGCGGCCGGGCTCGTCACAGCTGGTGTTGCTGCGGCGCTCAGCTATTGTCCTTGCTGCGAACCTGAACTCCGCAAGGGAAATGCTGGCATGCTCTCCGCCTTCATCGCCGGCCTCGAGGGCCCTGAGCTCACCCCGCGCGAGGCTGCTGTTCTGCGCGCGGCACGCCCCTGTGGCGTGATCCTGTTCGCGCGCAATGCCGTGGACCCCGATCAGCTGCGGCGTCTGACCGGGGCGGCGAGCGCTGCCGTGGGCGAAGACATCCTTGTCCTTGTCGACCAGGAGGGAGGGCGCGTGCAGCGGCTGCGGCCGCCGCAATGGCGAGCCCTGCCGGCCGCCGCTGCCTACCTGAGAGCTTTCCCAAGCGATCCGGGTCGGGCAGCCCACGCGGCGCGCGCGTCGGCGCGGTTGACGGCGGCCGACCTGCGTGCGGTCGGCATCAACACCAACTGTGCGCCACTGCTCGATGTGCCGGAGCCCGGCAGCCACGCCGTGATCGGCGACCGCGCCTACGCCGGCGGCGCGGAACAGGTGGCATCGCTTGGAGCGGCGGTGGCGGAGGGGTTGATGGCGGGGGGCGTGCTGCCCGTCATGAAGCACATTCCGGGGCATGGACGTGCCACCGCCGACAGCCATTTCGACTTGCCCGTCGTCGGTGCGGCTCGCGAGGCATTGGAGGCGGTCGACTTCGTGCCGTTCCGGAAGCTTGCCGCATTGCCCGCCGCCATGAGCGCGCATGTCGTTTTCACCGCCTACGATGCCGACGCGCCGGCCAGCATCTCAAAGCGGGTGACGCAGGACGTCATCCGCGGCAGTATTGGCTTTGATGGTCTGCTCATGAGCGATGACCTCGCTATGAAGGCCTTGAGCGGCAGCGTTGCCGAGAAAGCTGCAGCCGTGATCGCCGCCGGCAGCGATGTGGTGTTGGCGTGCAACGGCGGCTTGGAGGAGACCGAGGCCGTCGCCAGCGTTGCGCCCAAGCTTGCGGGGCGGGCGCTGCAGCGCTTCGAGCGGGCGCGCGCCGTGTTTGGGCAACAGCAGCCCTTCGAGATTGCCGAGGCCGAGGCGTGCCTCGCCGAGGTGCTGCACTTGGCGGCCTGAATCAGTGTAGTCTGATGCACAGGTTTTCCACCGCCGTGTGACACGGAAATCGCATGTCCGAAACTGCTGCATCCACGTCCGGGACGCCACCCGACCCGGTGACGCCGCAGGTCTCGCCCGCGGAGTTTGAGGCTTGGGAGGCCGCCGAGGAGGCCGTGGGCACGGAGGACGCCCTGGTGGTGAGCCTCGACGGTTTCGAGGGTCCGCTCGATGTGCTGCTGGCCTTGGCGCGCACGCAGAAGGTCGACCTCGCCAAAATCTCCGTGCTGGCGCTGGCCGATCAGTATTTGCTGTTCATCGCCGAGGCGCGCAAACTGCGGCTCGAGCTTGCCGCCGACTACCTGGTGATGGCGGCTTGGCTCGCCTACCTCAAATCGCGCTTGCTGCTTCCGCGCGAGGCGGCGGTTGAAGGTCAGCCAAGCGGCGAAGAGCTGGCCGCGCGGCTGGCATTCCGGCTCAAGCGGTTGGAGGCGATGCGCAACGCTGCGGCGAGCCTGATGACACGAAAGCGGCTTGGTCGCGACATTTTCGCACGCGGCATGCCCGAGGGCATGCGCACCATCCGCGTGCGGCAGTATACAGCCGCCATCTACGATCTGCTTAGGGCCTACGCCGATCAGCGGCGCCGTACGGTCAAACGCGTGCACGTCGTGCACAAGCGCACGGTGTGGTCCATCAAGGAGGCTCGGCAGCGGCTCGAGGCGATGATCGGCGAATGGACGGGAGAGTGGCTGGCCCTCTCGCGCTATTTCGAGCAGTACTTGTCAAGCCCTGACATCGCGCGCACGGCAGTGGCAAGCTCGTTCGGGGCCACACTGGAAATGGCGCGGGAAGGCTTGGTGGAAATATCGCAGGCGGAGCCTTTTGCGCCCATCTATGTGCGCAAGCGCGAGGATGGCGCAGCATGGCAGCGTATCGGGTGAGGCAAGCGTCGGAGCTGGAGACTGCAGAAAAAGAAGGGAACAGAGATGGTTCCGCCGAAGCTCACCGTGGTCCCGCACAGGACCGAGCCGGAGGAGGCCGCCGACGGTGAGCCCGCAGTGGATGCGAGCGAGGTGCTGGCGCACGAGGGTTGGCGCGGGCTGCCGCCCAACGTTGGCCGGCTGCCCTCAGCAGATCGCCGCAACCAGCTGCGCATCCTTGAGGCGCTGCTGTTTGCGGCCTCTGAACCTTTGGCGGAGCCGTTACTGCGCGGGCACTTGGGTGCAGATGATGACGTCGCCGCCTTGCTTGAGGAGCTCAAGGGCTTTTACGCAAGCCGCGGCATCAATCTCGTCAAGGTGGCGGGAAAGTGGGCATTTCGCACGGCAGAGGATCTTTCCTACCTCTTGGAGCGCAACGCTGTCGAGCAGCGCCGATTGTCGAAAGCGGCCATGGAGACGCTGGCCATCATCGCCTACCATCAGCCCGTTACGCGGGCCGAAATCGAGGAGATCCGCGGCGTTGCGGCCTCCGCCGGCACGCTTGACGTGTTGATGGAGATCGGTTGGATCCGCCCACGCGGTCGTCGTCGCGCCCCGGGGAGGCCGATCACCTATGGCACCACCGAGCAGTTCCTTGATCACTTCGGCCTTGATGCCATCAAGGACCTTCCAGGGCTCGCGGAGCTGAAGGGCGCGGGTCTGCTGGACAGCAATCTGCCACCCAACTTTACGGTTCCCGAGCCCACCGACCTTGCCGCGTTGATGCCCGATGAACTGCCCCTTGATGCCGGCGACGATGGTAGCGACGAACCGCTACCGCCGCTTGGCGAGGATTGAGGCGTGATCGTGGGGAGTGCCGCGACCGGGGCAGGGCGCCTGGGTCCGCGAGGCTTCTGGGTCTCTCCTGCACGTGAGGCAAGCCGATCACCCAGTTCTTGATCACAGGCCCGGGTGAGGCGGGTGTGCGCTTTCTTTGCGCGCACGGTGCCGGTGCCGGCATGGAGACGCCATTTCTAGTGGCGATGGCGGAGCTGTTGGCGGAGCGGGGCGTTGCCACCTACCGGTTCGAATTCGCTTACATGGCGGCGCGACGACGGGGCGCACGAAAGCCGCCCCCCAGGGCCGAGCGCCTGGGAGATGAATATCGCGCCGCCGTCGGGGCGTTGCCGGCGGGAGGGCCGCCCATCATCGGTGGCAAGTCGATGGGCGGTCGCGTCGCCAGCCTCGTTGCCGATGAGCTCTATAGGGCGCAGCGCATCGTCGGTCTTGCGTGCCTTGGCTATCCCTTTCATCCGCCGCAGAAGCCGGCGCAGCTGCGCACGGCGCACCTCGTGGCTCTTCGCTGTCCCACGCTCTTCGCGCAAGGCGAGCGCGATCCCTACGGCACACGTGCGGAAGTGGAGAGCTACGGCCTGTCGCCGGCGATCCAGATGTGTTGGGCAAATGACGGAGACCACGACCTCGCACCGCGCCGCGGCTCGGGCTTCACGCGCAAAGGCAACCTCATGCACGCCGCCGATGCCATCGCCGACTTTGCGAAACGGTCAGTCGAGCGCGCCGGCCGGGTTTGAGCCAGGGGCATCTCGCAAGACAACTGAGCGTCCCCACTCGGTCAGGCCGGCACTGGCTCTGCCCTGGGCAGGCGCTGCGGCAGCATCAAAACCGCGCCCAGGATGATGGCGGCGGACCCGGCCAAGATGCGGAAGAGCGCGTCGAAACCCCAGTTCTCGTAAACGAAGGCGATGAGGGGCAGGGCAGCTGCCAATACGGTGAAGCTCACGACGTAGCGCACGCCGTAGATGCGCGCCCGCCACTCCCCCTCGGCCAGGCGGCCGATCATGTAATCATTGATCGGGATCTGGCCGAACGCGGCCAGCATGAAGGCCATGGCGCACGCCAGCGCCGCCCAGTCGACGAGGCCGGGCATGATCGCGAAAAATACCACCTGGGCTGCGGCCGCGGCGATGAAGACGGTGCGTGGTCCCAACCGGTCGAGGCAATGACCGACGACCAGTTGGCCCATGGAGCCCAGCG
This sequence comes from Hyphomicrobiaceae bacterium, assembly GCA_024281145.1. Classification (GTDB taxonomy): domain Bacteria; phylum Pseudomonadota; class Alphaproteobacteria; order Rhizobiales; family Hyphomicrobiaceae; genus AWTP1-13. Next base: position 5,555 of record JAMXLN010000301.1, read on the forward strand.
CAAACACCAGGAACGCCAGGCCCCCGAGCGCGGTCGGCGAGACGCTGATGCCGGAGAGGCGTTCGTCGAAGACCTTCGGCAGGGCAAAGGTGGTAGACTGGAAGACGATGCTAGAGACCGCCGTGGTGAGAAACACAATCGTCGACACGCGCAGGAGCAATGCCTTCATCTGCGCCGGGGTGTCGCGCGCCGTGGCTTTCATCGCGATATTCGCACGGGGTGTGGTGATCTCGCGCCACGTCAAGGCGGTGTAGAGAACGCCGACCACGATCGAGGCTACGCCCGGCGCGAGGAAGGCGATGCGCCAGCCGCCGTGGTCGATGAAGTAACCGGTGATCAGGGCGGCACTGGCGACACCGAGGTTGCCCCACACGCCATTGACGGCGATGCGCATGCCCGTGTTCTTCCATTTCTCGACGACGATGGCGAGGCCGACAGGATGATAAATGGCGGCGAATACGCCGATCACGAACAGAGCGAGCCCGATCTGCAAAGGCGTGCGCGCGAACGAGGTCGCAATTGAGGCAAGACCGATGCCGATGAAAAACGTCGCCATCATGCCCTCGCGGCTCCACTTATCGGCGAGCCAACCTGCGGGCAGCGCGAAGAGGCCGAAGGCGAAGAACCCGGGCGTGGCATATCTGAGCAAGTCGGCATATCCAAGGCCCCACTCGCGGTAGAGCGCGAGTGCCGCCACCGTAGCGAAGATCAGCGTGAAGAGGTGGTCGAGGAAATGGCCGATGTTGAGCAACAGGAAGTGCAGGCGCTCACGCATGGTTTGCTCCTTGGACGCCTGGGCGATCGCCTCACGCGCCGAGCGAACCTAACGCCTTGGCCGGGGTGCCGGAACCCTGGGCGCGGCAGGGCAGGCGAAAGGTCGCCGCATAGCCAGTCGGACCGCTCGCGACGGCCCGATGGGGGTCGGCGCATCACCTGGCGGCGGGGTGGCGGTCGCGAGACCCGGAAGCAGACCGCGAAAAACCAAAGAACAAGTGTCAAAGGTGGCGCGAAGCCGCGTTTGAAGCCCAGGGTCCTCGTTGGCAGGAAGGCCGTCCGTTGATGGGTCTTGGGTGAACCCGGATCCGCAGGCCGCCGCGACGGTGTCGCTGGCCTCGTCGAATGCGCTAGACCACCTGGTTGATGAGCGTCGCCTCGCCGCGCCAGAGGCGGTTTAGATTTTCCAACAGCAGGTCGATGACGCCATCTTCGTAGCGCTGGGTTTCCCCGGCGGTGTGCGGCGTGATCAACACGTTCGGCATCGCCCAAAGCGGCGAGGTGGCGGGCAGGGGCTCTTCGCGCGTGACATCCAGACCCGCGGCAGCGATGCGCTTCTCGGCAAGGGCTCGCAAGAGGGCATCCTCGTCAACAACGCGCCCACGCGCAACGTTGATAAGGTGCGCCGTGGGCTTCATGCGGCCGAGCGCCTTGGCGTCGATCAGATTGGTGGTCTCCGGCGTTAGCGGACAGGTCAGCGCCACGATATCAGCGGTCGGCAGCAGCTCGTGAAGGCGATCGTGGCCGTGCACGGCATCGGCACCTTCGCGCCCACGGCCGGGGTCGCGCCGGGTTGCCACCACCTCGACGTCGAAGGCCTTGGCGAGCTTGGCCAGGCGCCTGCCGATGCGTCCGAGGCCGACGATCAGCAAGCGCTTGCCGCCGAGCTCGTCCTCGCGCGCGGGGATGTCGGAGATCATGCCCCGCCACCGCTTTGCCGCCTGATTGTCGCGTCCGGTGTGGAGGTGGCGCTGCAAGGCAAGGATCAAGGCGATCGCATGTTCCGCGACGGCGTGGGCGTTGACGCCGGCGGCGCTGGCGAGCCGGATGCCGTGCGCGCGGAATACCTGTTTGTCGTATTGATCTATGCCAGCGCTGATCGACTGAACGAACCGCAACCGCTTGGCTCGTGGCACCAAATCGTTCTTCCACAGCATCGATGACACCACCACATCCGCACCGGGCAGGCGCGACGCGTAGTCCTCGGGGTTGCCGACTTGGAAGTGGGCAATGCCCGTGCCGCGCGCAGTGAAGCGGGCAGCCATCTGGTAGGCGGGATGGGCAAAACAGATGGTAAGCTTGTCCTTGCCGGGCAGCATATTGAATTCCCTCAGAATGCGCGCAGTGGGAAATAGCGCAATACCAGCTCCTCGTAGCGACCGCTCTCGCGCAGCCGCCGCAGCGCCGCGTTGATTAGGGACTTGAGCTGTGGATCGTCGCGGCTGACGGCGATGGCCACGCCATCGCCGAAGTACTTCGGCTCACCAAACGGCCCCCCCTTGAACTCGCAGCAGGCCTTGGACGCGGTGCCGTTGAGCCAAAAGGCGAGCGAGATGCCGTCATCAAACAAAAGATCGGTGGCACCGGTGATGAGCGCGTCGCGTGCTAACTCTGGGGTATCGAAAGCGCGGATCGAGCTGTCGCGGAAGAACGCGCGCAAATAGGCCTCGTGAGCGGTTCCCTTGGCGACAGCGATCTTTTTGCCCTCGAGGCCCTCCGGAGTGGCATCGAGGCGGCCGGCGCTGCGCTTGCCCGCAAACCGCGCGGGTGTGTGATAGTACCGATCCGTGAAGTCGACAAATTTCAAGGCATTGGCACTGATGGCATGTGAGGCGATGACGGCGTCCGTTTCGCCGCGCTGCAATGCCGGGAGCAACTCCGGCCACGGTCGTACCTGGATGTCGCAGGCTGCTGCCAGCTCGAGGCAGATCGCCCGTGCGATATCGACATTGAACCCGGTGAGAACGTTGTCTTCGTCGTAGTAGTTGAACGGCGGGTAGTCACTGTCGGTGAGAAAGCGAATGGCGACCCGACGGGGGATCTCCTGCGGGTCGGCCGGACCGGCACTGGTCGCGCCGCCGCCGGGCGCCTGCGCGCTAGGACGTGTGGCCGCACCACCCCACAGCAGAAGGCCAACAACGAGCAGGCAAACCGCCGAGCGCTTGGTCGCTAACATGGTATCCCAGTTCGAGCCCTTGGCGTGGGCAAAGTGGTCCAGCCGTGCAGGACCGCGCGCCGGGCGGGTGGACCGCAGAGGCGGTCGCGCTCCGATTCCGACCCGGATCTTAGCGCGGATCTTTGGGCGGCGACAGCCAGCACGCGCGCCGCACGGGAGCCCTCAAGCCTGCACGGGCAGGCCGTGTGGGGTGGCCATGAGCGATCGCGACCTCTGAGATTGTCGCGCTTGGAGGGCGTGGAGCCCCCGGTGTGGGAGAGCCCAGCTCGACGGCGCGTCTGGGATTGGGGGTCGGCTTGCCGCGCCCGGCACGGGCGCATCGGCCAAACGGAGGCGATCCCGTCAGGTAAGGGTCGGCTTGGTGATCATCAACCAGAAGATTGCCAGCACTGATGCAAAGGCGGGAAAGCCGAAGGCGAACCACATGCGAAAGAGGCGATGGTAGGCGGGGGGCAATGGTTGGCCGGTGCGTGCGCTTGCGAGGGCGAGGTCGCGCATGCGCATCTGCATCCACACCACGGGCAGCCAGAATGCCCCCGTCACGAGGTAGAGCGAGATCGACACGATGATCCATCTTTCGATGAGCGCGTAGCCGAGATGCCAGGCCAACAGCACGCCCGTGACCGGTTGCGCCACGACGGCGGTGGCCGTGAACAGGAAGTCGGCGACGACGACGGTGCGAGCCACGCCCGCCACGGTCGCGGCATCCTTCGTGCGGTGGGCCATCACCATAAAAAAGGCGATGCCGGCGCCAGTGCCAAGCAGCACTGCTGCGCCCACCACATGCAGGAACTTGAGGGCGAAGTAGGCGGTCATGAGGAGGCAATGATGGCACAGCCCCCCGCTGCTACCGAAGGGATTGGATTTGATCGCCTCCACCGTTGTCGGTAACCGTCGGGGAGTGTTGTCCGTTGAGCAAAAAGCTGCCCGCGCAAATGGGGTCTCCGTTTCCTGTGTGTCCATGGGCTGTGTTACTGGCTTTGCTTGCCGTCGCGAAGGGTCAAAGCGCGGTGCGAAGCCAACGGGCACTGATTGACCAGTCGGCTGCGAAGGGGTTGTCTGATGCTGGGCAGCCGGAGAAAGATCCGTGACTTGGTCGATCATCGCGCGCGATGCGGCGACGGGACGCGTGGGCATTATCGTAGCCACGCGGTTTTTCGCCGTGGGAGCCATGGTGCCGCATATCAAGACTGGTGTAGGCGCCGTGGCCACGCAAGCGCTCATCAATCCGCTCTATGGGCCGCAGGGGCTGGTCTGTCTCGAGGCGGGACTGAGCGCGGAAGAGACCGTCGGTCGGCTAACCACACAGGATGCCGGCCGGGATCATCGCCAGGTGCATGTCATGGACAGGCAGGGCCGCTTGGCGGCGCATACGGGGGCGCACTGCATTGACTGGTGTGGCCATGCCATCCGCCCGACGTTCTGTGTTGCCGGCAATATGCTGGCCGGTCCGGCTGTGCTCGGCGAAACCATCCGGGCTTACGAGGTGGCACCCAACGTTCCGTTTGCGCGGCGCTTGATCGCGGCGATGCAGGCGGGCGAGGCGGTAGGCGGCGACAAGCGCGGCAAGCAGTCGGCGGCGCTGCTCGTCCATGACGCGGAAGACTATCCGATCTATGATTTGCGCGTGGACGATCATGCTGATCCCCTGAGCGAGATCGCGCGCTTGCACCAAGTGGCGCAAGCGCGATTTGTGCACTTCCGGCGCTCGATGCCGTCACGTCGGAACCCCTCCGGTCTCGCGGACCGCAGCGGGCTTGAGGAGCTGATCACCCGCTCGATCGCGGAGGGCTACGAGTGACAGCACCGCCGCTGCTTGCCGTTGAAGACCTGCGCGTCGCCTTCGAAGGCGACCGCGGCCTCGTCACGCAGGCCGTCGCAGGTGTGAGCTTCGCCCTGGCGCGCGGCCGCACACTGGGCATCGTTGGCGAATCGGGCTGCGGCAAGAGCGTAACAGCCCTCGCCATCATGCGCCTATTGCCAAGGGCAAACACGCAGGTCTCCGGCGCCGTGCTCTTTGAGGGGATGCGGTGCCTGAAGCTACCTTAAGTGCGTATTGTAAACGGTCTATTAGGATCACAAACTTAAGATACTTTTTGCAGATTTGCTGTGTTGGATCTTCCTGTGGAGGTT
>JAMXLN010000302.1 GCA_024281145.1 Hyphomicrobiaceae bacterium
GCCCTTGCGCGTGGTGTGCTCCATGATGACCCACACCGAGCGCGCGCACGCTGCCAAATCCATGGCACCCCCGACCAGCGGACCCTTGTCGGGCACCTGCATGTCCCAGTTGGCAAGATCGCCATTGGCGGCAACCTCGAAGGCACCGAGAATGGTGATGTCGATGTGCCCGCCGCGAATCATGGCGAAGGACCAGCTGGAATCGACAATCGACGCTCCCGGCCGCAGCGTGATGCGCCGACTGCTCGCATCCACAAGGTCGGCGTCGGCGCCTTCCGGCGTGGCGAGCGGCCCCGCGCCAATCACGCCGTTCTCGGCCTGAATGAAAATGTCGGCCTCCGGCTTGAGGTGGTCGGCCACATGCACGGGCATGCCCATGCCGAGATTGACCACAAGGCCGCTGCCGATGTCCTGGGCGGCGCGCCAGGCCATCTGGCGGCGATTGAGCGGCTGCATGGTCCTCAACCCCCCACTGTGACGATGCGGTCCACATAGACCCCCGGCAGCTGCACGCGCTGATGCGGGATGGGCTCGGTCTCTACCGCGCGCACTTCGGCGACCACCAGGCGCGCTGCGGTCGCCATTGCCACAGCGAAATTCACCTGCGCGTAACGAAAGGTCAGATTTCCGTAAAGGTCGGCCGTATCAGCTCGCACCAGCGCGAGCTCGCCCGTGATGGCGTGTTCGAGCACATAGTCCCGATCCGCGAAGCGGCGCACCTCCTTGCCCCGCGCAAGCTCGGTGCCGACACCCACGGGCGTATAGAACGCCGGGATCCCGGCGCCGCCGGCGCGAATGCATTCGGCGAAGGTGCCCTGCGGCAGACAGGTGAGCTCGATCCTCCCAGCCTTCCACAGCTGTTCGAAGGGCGAGAGCTCCTTGCCCTGCCCGCGCGCTGCGCTGCAGACGACCTTGTGCACAAGGCCTGCCTCGATCAGCTCGTGCGTGAGGGAATATCGGTGCGTGGCTGAATTGACGATGAGCGTGAGGTTCTTCCGCCCGCTTTCGCGCAGCGCTCGGATCAGCACGTTTGGGAAGCCGGCGCCGCCAAAGCCGGTGATGAACACCCGCGCCCCGTCGGCCACATCCGCCAGCGCCTGGGCCGCAGACGTGACGCGCTTGTCGATCGCCATGGTCTCCCTCCCTTGGCCAACTCTAGCACCCGCCGACGCGCGATGGACCCTGGCTCGCGCGCGACCCTGCGCTGCGCCCCGGTTGGGCCACGAGCAGCGCGATTTGACGCTCTGGCCTGCACCTCGCACACTGGAGGCAAACTGGAAAAGGGGAGGAAACTCAATGCGCCCTCGCGTGCGCCTTGCTTTCGCCGGTGCGTTGCTGGCCCTCGGTTTGGCACCAGATGCCCTCGCGCAGGCGACGAGCTGGCCCGAGAAGCCCGTCAAATTGATCCTGCCCTACGCCCCAGGCGGAGCCACCGACCTCATCGGCCGGCCCTGGGCCGACAAGCTCGGCCAGGTCATGGGTCAGCAGTTCGTAATCGAAAACCGCGGAGGGGCAGGCGGCATGATCGGCACCGAGGCGGCAGCCAAGGCGCCGGCCGATGGATATACCTTCCTGCTCACACCCAATGCCACCCTTACGATCCTGCCGAGCTTGCGAGCGGTTCCCTACGATGCGCTCAAAGGTTTCGAGCCCGTGGGCCGCGTGGGCGACCTGGTGTCCGGCTTCGTCATCCACCCGGCCGTGGGCGTAAAGGATTTCCGCGAGATGATCGCCTACGCCAAAGAGCATCCGGGCAAGCTCGCTTACGGCTCCGCCGGCCTTGGGACCGCAACGCAGCTGCGCATCGAAATGCTCAAATACCGCGCCGGCATCGATATTCTGCACGTCCCCTACCGCGGTAGCGCCGACGCGCTCAACGACCTGTTGCCCAACACGGTGCAGATGATGAACGAGATCAACGTGCTGCCCCACGTCAAGGCCGGCAAGCTGATCCTCCTCAACATCAATTATCCGACGCGCCACCCGGATTTCCCTGACGTGCCAACACTCACCGAACTTGGCTATCGGGATGCCGACGTTCCCATCTGGTACCTCGTGGTGGCTCCCGCCGGCACGCCCAAGGACATCCTGGCCAAGTTCAATGCCGCGCTGATCGAGATCGCCAAGTCCGACGACATGATCGCCAAGATGCGCGCCATCAACGTGATCGTGCCAACGCAGACACCCGACGAGATCCGCGCTCAAATGCTGGAGGACACCAAACGCAACGCTGAGCTCATCAAGATGGCCAACATCAAGCTCGAGTAGGCCTAGTGATAGACGTAGGTCACGAGGAAGGTGCGGTCGGCAACCGTGGACCCGTTAGGTGGGATCGGAAAACTCGCCTGCTTTGCGGCAAACACCACGTTCTGGTCCATGATGGGATCCCCGCCGCTGCGAACAAGACGCGCTTCCAGGAGGTTTCCCGTCTCCGATAGGACGAGGCGGATGGTCACCTGACCGAGCCTGTCGCTGCCCGGCATCGTTCGGCGCAGCGCCCTAATGACCCCCCGCCCGAACTCATCGTTCTCGCCGGAGCGGGTGATATTGGGCGGACGCGCGAAGGCGGCCCCGCGCGCCCCCGGAGCCAACGCCGCGTCCGGCAGGCTAAGCTCAAGTGGATCGTGGGGTCGCTGGAGCGAGGCGCTCTTGGTCGTGGGTGCGGCCTTGCTCATCTCCTTCTTGCGCGGCTCGGGAGTGGGATGCTCGGGCGCTTTCTCGATCGCATCGAGGTTCTTCGGCGCGGGCGGTGGTGCGTGTTGGGGTTCCGGCTCGGCCGCAGGCGTCTCATTCTCCTGCGGCTTGTCCTGCGGCTGGGTGGGCTCGGGCGCCGGCCTTTGCGGAGGCGGCGCGAGGCTGCCGGTGCTGACCGGGGGATTGTCGGTCGCCACTGTGCTGCGGCTCTCAAGGTCGGCGGCATCGACCAGTTCGACGGCGATCCCCTCCGGACTGGCGTCCGCTTCCCCTAAGCGGCGCTCGGAGGAAGAACGCACAACCCCAATGAGGACGGCCGCATGCAGCAGGGCGGCAAACGCCACCCCCATCCAGAAGCGGCGGTCCTGCGCACGCCGGGCCGCCAGCGCGCCGCGGACCACGGCGGGACTGCGAGGGGCTGCGCGCGCGTTTTGGTCAGCGCCCATCCAGCTGCTCGATTCGACCGAATCACCTCGTTGGACTTGGACCCCACGCAACATGACAGCCCGGCTCCCCCGAACCGTCAATATGCCCCTTTGAGCGTGAACGGGCAGGTTCCGCAAGCCCCGTCGTGTTGGTCGCCCTGCCGCCGCGCGAGCGGCGCCGACACCCCGTCCATCTCCTGCCCACTTTTTACCACCCCCCTTACCAATCCCATTGACGCATGGGCAATTTCCCATAATGATCCCCGGCATGCCCGGAACGACGCGCGATCTCCTGAGCGACATTGAGACATTTTTGGCCGAATTCGGCGTCAGTCCCACCAAGTTCGGGCTCGCGGCCATCAACGACGGCCATCTCGTCAAGAACTTGCGTGGCGGGGCCAGCGTCACGTTGCGGACGGCCGACAAGGTGCGTGCCTACATGGCCGAGCAGCGCAGCCCCTCGCTTGCGCACGACGGTTTGGAGAGCGCCGTCCCACCCAGGCGCCTCCTCCTTATCATCGGCGGTGGCATCGCCGCCTACAAGTGCCTGGAGCTGATCCGCCGCCTGCGCGAGCGCCAGGTGATGGTGCGCGCCGTCATGACCCAGGCGGCGTGCCAGTTCATCACACCCCTTTGCGTTGGTGCCCTCACGGGCGAGCGGGTGTCCAACGAGCTCTTCGATCTCAATCAAGAGCACGACATCGGCCACGTCCGCTTGGCGCGCGAGGCGGCCTTGATCGTGGTGGCTCCCGCAACCGCAGATCTGTTGGCCAAAATGGCGGGCGGTCACGCCGACGACCTTGCCTCGGCCGTGCTGATGGCCACCGACAAGCCCGTGCTGGTGGCGCCGGCCATGAACCCCCGCATGTGGCTCAATCCCGCCACTCAGCGCAACGTCGCGCTGCTGCACGCTGATGGGGTTCACTTTGTCGGTCCCGAGGTGGGTGAAATGGCAGAGCGCGGCGAGGCGGGCCTGGGTCGCATGGCCGAGGTGCCACAGCTGCTCGCAGCGATCGAGCCCTTGTTGCGCGAGGCAGACGGCGCCACGGACACCCCACGGGAGTGGGGAGCGGGCGCTGCGCCCGGATTGGCGATGGCTGGCCGCCGCGTGCTGGTTACGGCCGGTCCCACCCATGAGCCCATCGATCCGGTGCGCTACATCGCCAATCGCTCCTCTGGCAAGCAGGGGGCGGCCATCGCCCAGCACGCGCGGGCCCTGGGCGCACAAGTAACGCTCGTCTTGGGGCCCGCCCATATTCCCGATCCCGAGGGCGTCGAGGTTGTACGCGTCGAGACCGCGCGCGAGATGCTGGCGGCAGCTGAAGCGGCCCTGCCCGCCGACGTTGCCATTTTCGCCGCCGCCGTTGCCGACTGGCGCGTGGCGAGCCAGGCCCACGACAAGATCAAGAAGGGTGGCAAGGCCCTGCCACGCCTCGAACTCATCGAAAACCCTGACATCCTCAAGACCATCGCCAGCGCGCGGCCGGGAATGAGACCACCCCTGGTGATCGGCTTTGCCGCCGAGACCCAGAACGTGCTCGAATACGCCAAGGCCAAACGCAGGGCCAAGGGCGCCGACTGGATCGTCGCCAACGATGTCTCGCCGCAGACCGGCATCATGGGTGGCGACCGCAACACAGTGCACCTCATCACGGCGGAAGGAGTGGAGAGCTGGCCAGAACTCGACAAGGACGAGGTGGCGCGCCGGCTGATGGAGCGCGCCGCCGAGCGGCTGGCCGCAATCACCGCCGCGACGTGAAAGGTGCGAAAGCCGCAGGCGGCGATTGCTGCCCCGTCACCATCGCCCTCGTACGCCTCGCACACGCCCGTGGCCTGGGCTTGCCCTCCTATCAATCCCACGGGGCCGCAGGCATGGATTTGTTGGCGGCAGTTCCCTCGGGCACACCGTTAAGGCTGGCACCCGGGGCTCGCGCGCTGGTGCCAACCGGCCTCCTGCTGCAACTGCCCCAGGGCTTTGAAGCGCAGGTGCGACCGCGCTCGGGACTTGCGCTGCGCCATGGCATCACCGTGCTCAACAGCCCCGGTACCATCGACAGCGACTATCGCGGGGAGCTCAAGGTGCTGCTCGCCAACCTTGGGACTGCGCCCTTTGCGATTGCGCGCGGCGAGCGCATCGCCCAGCTCGTGGTGAGCCGCGTGGCGCAGGCGCGGCTGGCCGAGGTGGAGAGCCTCACCGCCACGTCGCGTGGCGCGGGCGGCTTCGGCTCGACAGGGAGCACAAGTCTAGGGTCCGAAGGCCCAAGGGCCGAAAGCCCAGAGTCTGCAAGCCGAGCGTCCGAAAGCCCAGGGTCCGCACGTCCAAAGACCGCAAGCGCGCCGCACCGTCCGCGGCCTCGCGCACGGTCGCGAACATGATGCGACCCGATTGCCAGCGCGACCGCCCGACTTCAACGCCCAGGCTCAACCTCCCGTGACGCTCATGTGGCGCGCCACGGCGGGCTGTTTGGTGCGCCGATCGATGACAAAATCATGGCCCTTGGGCTTGCGGGAGATCGCCTCATCGATGGCGCTTGCGAGGAGAGCATCGTCCCTGCTCGCTCGCAGGGGTGTGCGCAGATCGGCGGCGTCGTCTTGGCCCAGACACATGTAGAGCGTGCCGGTACAGGTGAGGCGCACGCGGTTGCAGCTCTCGCAGAAATTGTGCGTCATCGGTGTGATGAAGCCGAGACGCCCACCGGTCTGGCGCACGCGGACATAGCGCGCCGGTCCTCCCGTGCGGAAGGGAATGTCCTCCAGAGTGTAGCGATCCATCAGCCGGGCCCGCACGATCGACAGGGGCAGGTACTGGTCCGTGCGATCACCGTCGATGTCGCCCATGGGCATGGTCTCGATCAAGGTCAGATCGAAACCGCGGCCATGCGCGAACTCGATGAGCTCGGCAAACTCATCCTCGTTCAAGCCTTTGAGCGCCACCGCATTGAGCTTGATGGCAAGCCCCGCCCTGTCCGCGGCATCGATGCCGGCCATGACCTCGGCGAAATCACCCCACCGCGTGATGCTGCGGAAGCGATCGGGCCTGAGCGTATCAAGCGAGACGTTGATGCGGCGGACCCCCGCGTCTTTGAGCTCTTGGGCATACTTCGTGAGCTGGCTGCCGTTGGTGGTAAGCGTCAGTTCTTCGAGCACTCCCGTGGCGAGATGGCGTGCCAAGGCACGGAAAAGCCACAGGATGTTCTTGCGCACCAGCGGTTCCCCGCCGGTGATCCTGAGCTTTTTGACGCCCTTGGCGACAAAAGCCGAGCACATGCGGTCGAGCTCTTCGAGCGAGAGCAGATCCTTCTTGGGCAAGAAGGTCATATGCTCGGACATGCAATAGGTGCAGCGAAAATCGCAGCGGTCCGTGACGGACACACGCAAGTACGTGACATGGCGACCGTAAGGGTCGACCAAGGCGCGCATGAGGCCATCTTGAGTGCCTGGTGGGTTCATCGCCTCTTGTGTTCGCTCCCTGCTCATGGGCTAACAGCCGAGCACCGGCGGCCGGCCAGGGCCCCAAAGCACGATACCAAGCACTATATATGCTAGAATATCACGGTGTCACAGGGGCAGTTTCGCCGGGCGGTTCCCGCGGCTCAGGTTCCGTCCCGCAATCCCATCCCAAAGGTCGCGCTCCCAGCTGATCTCTGCCAGAGGTTGCGCTCCTGGTTACGCTCAGCTTGCTGTTGCCCGGCCGTATCGGGATCGAGCGGGGCCGGTTGGATGACGCGGTGCTTCAGCCGGTGCGAGCGCGCGGCGATGCTCCACAAGACTTGACCAGGACTTGCCCAGGACTTGCCCAGGACTAGAGCAGCACCTAACGTCCTGGGGATCGATGGGGCCTCGGCCGTCGATCTTGAGAACGCCCGGGCAGGTCCGAGGAAGCTGCTCCCGGGGGGAGACGCCCGCCATGTTCCTCAAAGATCAGGTAGCCTTGGTGACCGGTGCCGGCCAGGGCATCGGTCGGGCCGCTGCCACGGCTCTCGCCCAAGCCGGCGCCAGCGTGGCGGTGGTCGACATCGACGCAGCCCTCGCCGAGAGCGTCGCGACATCGCTCGCGGCCCACCAGCACCGCGCGCTGGCGATTGCCGCCGATGTGGGAGACGTCGCCAGCATCGAACGCATGGTCGCGGGCACGATCGCCGAGTTTGGGCGCATCGACATCCTCCTCAACAACGCCGGTGTGACGCGGCGCGCCGATATCATGGAACTCACCGAAGCCGACTGGGACCGCATTCATCGCGTGAACGCCAAGGGCGTATTCTTTTGCCTTCAGAGCGTTGCCCGGACCATGATTCCGCGCCGCAGCGGCCGCATCATCAACATCGCCTCGATCGCCGGCAAGGGCTATGCAGGCGCCTCCAACGCCGCCTACGCCGCAAGCAAGGGGGCGGTCATCAGCCTGACGAAGACCGCCGCGCAGCAGCTCGCGTGGGCCAACATCAACGTCAACGCCATCTGTCCTGGCGTGACGCGCACGGCGCTCTCCGAAGCCAATCTTCGCGTCAGCGCCCAACAGCAAGGCCTCAGCGTGGCAGCCATGGAGAAGAGACGCGCCGAGACCATACCGCTGCGGCGTGCCAATGACCCTGAGGATGTTGCCGCCATGGTGGTGTTCCTCGCCTCGCCCGGCGCGCGCAACATCACGGGGCAATCCTTGAACGTGGATGGCGGCCTCATCCTCGATTAGGCGCGCACACCAACCGCCCTTCCCGCCCGACAACAGCGAGGAAACGCCCAATGCCCCTTGCCCTTGCTCCGACGCTCAAGATTGGGGTCAACACCATGCTGCGGCGCAGCGAGCCCGCGACCGGCCCCTGGATGCCGACGTCCGATGAACTCGTGGGTGTCGTTCGAGAGGTGGACCGGCTTGGCTTTGATTCCTTTTGGTGCGGTGACCACGTCGCCTTTGCGATCCCAATCCTCGACCCCATCACGCAAATCGCCCAGGCCGCTGCCGTTAGCCGGCGGCTGACCTTCGGCACCGCCGTCTTCTTGCTGCCGCTGCGCCACCCCACGCCCGTCGCCAAACAGATCGCCACCCTCGATCACCTGACAGGCGGACGGTTTATCTTCGGCGTGGGCATCGGCGGCGAGTTTCCCAAGGAATACGAGGCCTGCGGTGTACCCATCCACGAGCGCGGGCCACGGCTCGGAGAGGCCGTCGAGGTGATGCGCAAGCTGTGGACGGGCGAGACGGTGAGCCATCATGGGCGCTTCTACCAATTCACGGACGTGAAGATGACGCCCACGCCACACCAGCCGGGCGGCCCCCCCATCTGGTTCGGCGGCCGCTCCGAGCCGGCGCTGCGTCGTGCCGGGCGGCTCGCCGACGGTTGGTTCTCCTACGCCATTACCCCGCAGATGTTTGCCAACGGACTTGCGACCATCGCGGGCGCCGCGCAAGAAGCGGGCCGCAAGCTCGACCGCTTCGGAACGGCGCACCTCATGTTCACGCGCATCGGCGACAGCTACGAGCAGGCGCTCAACGAAGCGGCCCAATCGTTGAGCGTCCGCTATGCCATGGACATGCGGCCTGCCACCCAGCGCTACGGGGCCATCGGCACTCCCGCCCAAGTGGCGCAGAAGATCCGCGAATTTCACGCCGCGGGTGTTCGCCATCTCAGCCTCGACCTCGTCGGCCCCTACGAACGGCGCGGCGAACAGTTCGAGCGCTTTGCCGCCGAAGTACGCCCGCTCATTAAGGACCTGCTGGCGTGAACGATGCGCACATGACCTTCGGCCTCAGCGAAGAGCAAAGGCAGATGCGCGCAAGCGTGCTGGGCTTGCTCAACCGCGTACTGCCACCGGCAAAGATCCGCGCCCTCGACGAGGCCGGCGAATACCCTCTCGAGGCGCATCAGGCACTCGCGGATGCGGGCTTCATGGGGCTCATGTATCCGGTCGAATACGGCGGCATGAGCGGCAGCTATCTCGACCTGGCCGTGCTGGGTGAGGCGCTCGGCTATCATTACGGCGGCATCGCCCAGGCGTACGCGATCACGGTGATCTACGCCGGCATGCACATCGCCCTGCATGGCTCGGATGCCTTGAAGCGCGAGGTGTTGCCGAAGATCGTCGCCGGCGACATGCGATTGGCGCTGTGCCTCAGCGAGCCCGATCACGGCTCCGACGTAGCCGGCATCGAGCTTAGCGCGATGCGCAAGCGCGACGGATACGTCCTCAATGGCCAGAAGATCTACAACAGCGCAGCTCACGTCGCGCACAACCTGGTTGTTGTCGCAAAGACCAAGCCGGGCCGGGGCTACGATGGCATCAGCATGTTTCTGGTCGACGCATCCTTGCCGGGCGTTTCGATCCGTCGCCTGAGCGCGCTTGGCCGCCACACCACCGAAGCCAACCACTGCTTCTTCGAGAACGTCGAGCTCCCCGCCGACCGAATGATCGGCGAGGAAAACAGCGGCTGGCGCGGGCTGATGCGATGTCTCAACGTTGAGCGGCTCAATCTGGCGGCCAACGGCGTCGGCAACACCCGCCGGATCATCGATCATGTTCTCCAGTACGCCAAAACGCGGGCGCAGTTCGGCCGCCCGATCGGCAAGTTTCAGGCCGTGTCGCACAAGCTCGCCGACATGGAAATAATGTGGCAGACGGCGCGCGCGCAAACGTTCCGCGTGGCGCAGATGCTCGACGCCGGGCTTGATCCCGTGTGCGAGAACGCCGTGGCGAAGGCCTACGCCACCGAGGTGAACTGGAAAGCGGCGGACCTGGGCATGCAGATCATGGCGGGTGCCGGATACATCATGGATCAGGACATGCAGATGATGTTTCGCGATGCACGCGTGGGCATGATCGGCGGCGGCACCAGTGAGATTCAACGCAACGTCATCGCCCGCTGCATGGGGCTATGACGCTCGAGAGGAACCCATGTCCAAACGCGAGCCCCGCGGTCTCTACTTCGAGGACTTCGAGATCGGCAAGACCTATCGCACGCCGCGCCGCACCGTGACGCAGACCGACATCGTCAATTTCGCCTGCCTGTCCGGCGACTTCAACGCGCCGCACGTCGATTGGGAGTTCTGCAAAGAGCAACCCTACGGCGAGCCGATCGCGCACGGACCGCTCGTATTGGCAATCGCCGGCGGTTTGATGTGCCAGTCCGGCATCAACGACGGCACCATCATCGCCATGCTCGGCGTCGATGGCTGGCGCATCCACAAGCCGGTCAAGCACGGCGACACGCTCGAGGTCGTCATGACAGTGACCGACAAGCGCCGCACGAGCAAGGGCGACAAGGGCATTGTTGCCTTCAAACGCGAGATCCGCAACCAGCGCGGCGAAACCGTTCACTCGATGCAGGCCTCCAGTATGTACCTGTGCCGCGAGATTGCCGCGTGACACGCCGGGTCGCGATCATCGGCGCAGCAGCCAGTCCCAACGGCAAACTGCAGACGCCACAAGATGCCCCGCTGCAGACGCTGGAGCACGAAATTCTGGCGCCGCTGGTGATCGAGGCTATGGCCGTCGCTGGCGTCCCCAAGGAAGAGGTCGGCGCGCTCGTCTTCGCGATGTGCCGGCCCTACACGCTGCAAAAGTACTTCGCCACCTTCATGGCCAACTATTTGCGTCTGCCGCTCAAGGGCAGCATCATGGAGGTGCTCGGCAATGGCATGACTGGTGGAATGGCGTTCGACCAAGCCATCAACGCCGTCGCCCTGGGCCACGCCGATGTCGCACTCGCGCTCGGCATCAACATGGAGAGCCAGGCCGCCTCGGCGGAGCACGCCATGTCGACCATGCGCGCCACGGGCGACGTCGACTTCCACACCATCTTTGGCTTTACCCCGATCGCCTGGTACGCCATGGACGCGGTGCGCTACATGCACGACTTCGGCGCCACCCGGGCACAGTTGGCGAGCGTCGCCGTCAAGAACCGGCGTCACGCTTGCCTCAATCCAATTGCCCAATTCCGTAAGCCGCTAAGCCTGGAAGAGGTGTTGTCCGCCAGGCCCATTGTCGAGCCGCTTGGCCTCTTCGAGGTGCCACCGCGCGGCGACGGCGCGGTGTGCTTGGTCGTGTGCGCCGAGGAGGTGGCAAAGGCAAGAGGCACACCTTACGCGCTGGTGCGCGGCCGCGGCTTCTTTCACGATGGCACACACCAGCTGAGCGACGTGCCAAACGACATGATCGCGTTTTCCGCCGCACACCGCGCCGCCACAGCGGCCTATGGGGCCGCGGGCATCGGCCCAGGCGATCTCGACCTTGCCGAGCTCTATGCCCCGTGCACCATCGTCGAGGTGCTGGCCAGCGAGGCGCTGGGACTGACGCCCCGCGGCCGGGGCGCAGCCGAGGCTCAAGCCGGGGAGACCTCGCTCGGCGGGCGCATTCCCATCTGCACCTCCGGCGGCTGTCTGTCGCGCGGGCATCCAGCCTATGTCACGGGGCTCCTCACCATCTACGAGCTGTGGGAGCAATTGACGCACCGTGCCGGTGAGCGGCAAGTGGCCAACGCCCGCCTCGGTGCGGGCAGCTGCGAGCTCGGCAACTACAACGCCGCCCTCATCCACATTCTCGAGGCCGTGGCATGAGCTTGCCGTTCATCGACGTGGCATCGGCGCGCCCCTGGCCGCCACGCATCAGCGCCTTCACCAAGCCGTTCTGGGACGCGCTACGCGAAGGGCGACTGATGACGACGCGCGGGCGGACTTCGGGCCGGTTGACCTTCCCACCAAAGCCGTTCTGCCCCCACGATTGGGGACGAGAGGTCGAGTGGGTGGAACTTTCCGGCCGCGGTAAGCTCTACACGCAGACGGTCATCCACGCGACACCGGCAGCGTTTATCGGCGAGGCGCCGATCCGCAACGGCATCGTCGACCTCGAGGAGGGTGTGCGCATCGCCGCACGCATTCTGGGTGAGCCGGCCCTGGAGTGCCGTGTTGAATGCGTCGTGCTGCGCTACACGGACGGTCCGCTGTTCGCGTTCCGCGCTGCCGGGACCGCCCACCGCTTGTAGACCCTGGCCGTGCGACCTAAGCTTTTGCGCGACCGGCGCGACGCGTCGATGACATCGGAGGTCAGCGAACCATGACTGCCAAGTTGTTGACGGCCCAGGCGCGTGCGGCAGAGGGCATCGTGCGGGTGCTGGAAGAGGCCGGCATCGACATGGTGTTCGGCATTGCTGGCGGCAATATGGGCCGGCTCTACGACGCGCTCTATGACCATCAGGGGACGGTGCGCACCGTGCTCGTGCGCCACGAGCAGCTCGCAAGCGTGATGGCGGAGGTCTACGGGCGGCTCACCGGCAAACCCGGGGTCGTCATTGGCCAGGGCATCTTCATGCTGGCCAACGGGCTCCTCGGCACACTCGAGGCACACTTCGGTAGCTCGCCGATGCTGCTGCTGACCGACTTCTCCGACGTGTCCCCCTTCTCCAAGCACGCGCCCTACCAGAGCGGCACGGGAGACTACGGGTCGGCCGACACGCGCAAGGCACTGCAGGGTGTTACCAAACAGACCTTTGTCGCCAATGAGCCCATCGAGGCCGTTCAGGCAACGCAGCTTGCCATCAAACACGCGCTGAGCGGCGAGCGCGGTCCCGTCGGCGTGCTCTATCACTCGCGCGTGTTCACGGATGCGATCGATCCCGCCAAGCGGCCGTTTCTCTACGCGACAAAGCCATATCTACCCAAGCGCAGGGGTGCCGATGCCGAGGATATCGCCGCCGCGGTGAAGGCGATCCTTGCTGCCGAACGGCCCGTGATCATTGCGGGCAACGGCGTGCGTATCGCCGGCGCCTATGCCGGGCTCGAGGCACTGGCCGAGCTGACCGGGGCGGCGGTGGCAACCACTGCCTCCGGCAAGGGCACGTTTGCCGAAACGCACCCTCTCGCGCTTGGCGTGTGCGGCAATTTCGGCCAAGCGACGGCCAACGCTATCATCGGCCAGTCCGATCTCGTGCTCGCGATCGGCACGCGGCTGGGCCCCGCGGACACCGCCAACGAAAACCCACAGCTCATCGATCCAAGCCGGCAGACGCTTCTGCAGATCGACGTTGAACCGAAGAACGCGAGCTGGTCTTTTCCGTGCGACGTCGCCATGGTCGGCGACGCCGCGCTCGCGCTCGCACAGCTCGCGGAGGCCATCAAGAAAGAGGGCCCGCCCAACGCACAGACACGCGCCGCGCGCGCCAAGGCCATCGAGCGGGCGCGGCAGACGCATCGCTTCTTCCAGGATCCCGGCTACACCTCGGATGAAGCGCCGGTGCTGCCGCAGCGCCTGTTCGCGGAGATCTTGAAGGCGACCGCACCCGATGCACTCTTCACTTGCGATGCGGGCGAAAACCGCTTGTTCATGACGCACTACTTCCAGACCAAGGCGCCGGGTTCGCTGCTGATGCCGGGCATCGGCGCCATGGGATATGCCGTCCCGGCAGCGCTGGCGGGCAAACTCATCTTTCCGCAGCGACAGGTGATCGCAGTTACTGGCGACGGTGGCTTCTCCATGGCGATCAACGGCCTCATGACCGCGCGCGATGAACGCATCCCCGCGGTCATCGTCGTGCTCAACAACAGCGCGCTCGGTTGGGTCAAACATGGGCAGGGGAATCGGCCCATCGCCAGCACGTTTGCCGACATGGACTTCGCCGCGATCGCACGCGCCATCGGCTGCCGCGGCCTCCGTGTCGAGCGCGCCGAGGAGATCGCTCCGGCGCTTAACGAGGCGCTCGGCTGCGGGGCACCGACGGTCGTCGACGTCGTCACCTCGCTGCGGCCCTCGTTCCGCGACGTAACGAGCCCGTTGTTGGCGGGCTAGCCCAAGCTTGCCATCGGCGGGTGCTTCACGGGCGCCGCATGGGCCCACCAGCTAATAAGTGCGCTCAAGAGCGCCATTGCCGCAATCGCAGCGCCCCTCGACA
>JAMXLN010000303.1 GCA_024281145.1 Hyphomicrobiaceae bacterium
CCCGAGCCGTGCGGAGGGTGTCATCTGACCTTCGATAAACCGAACTGACGCCGCAAGTGCGCAGCCACGCCGGTGGCTGCGCACGAACTCCGCTGACGAAGCCGCCGCCTCAATACCAATAGCGCCGGTAGTAATAGGGACGGGGGCGATAAGCGTAGGGCCGATAATAGTAATAGGGGCGATAATAGCCGTAGTCATAATAAGGGTAATAGCGGTGGCGTGGATAATAGCCGTAATAGCGGTGACGCGGATAGTAGCCATAATGGCGCCGATAATACGTAGCCTGCTCTGCGAACGACGGTCCGGCTTGAACGCCCGCAAGGCCTGCGTTTGGTGCCGCCGAGGCCAGCTGTGGCGTCATCGCGATGCATAACGCGGCAGCGAGCGGTAAAAAGACTTTTCGCATGGACGATCTCCTTGTCAGGTGAGACGCTCCCCGGCGAGGTCCAAGCGCCTTGGCTTGTCAAATTTGCTATGCACTTCTATGCGCTAAAGCGTACGCTCAGATCGGCTGAATGCTGCATGAACGGTGATCTGAATGCGCCAGGGCAGTCAGACTGCAGTCAGACTGCCCTCAGTTGCAATTCTCTGGGTGGATGAGAGCATCGCGTGGCGCGACCCCTGCTCCACCGATCGCCCCTGCTCCACATCGCTTGAGCGCCCGATATGCTCCGATCGCTGCTAAGGCTCGTTGTCCCGCTGGACATCACGGCGCGCCTCGCACGGCTCTGGTCACTTGCCCACGCTGAGGGAGGCGTCGGGCCGCGCAAGGGTGTGCAGCCCCGTGCCCCTCACCTGCAGCCATGATTGCTCAGCTGGGTCCTCACGCCGTCGCAACCCCTTTAGCCAATCGGTCCCTGGCCCCGCGGTTTATCTTTGGCGAGACCGATCCCGCGCGGCTCGCCGGACATGCGATTGAGGGCGCTGCGTGTTTGCTTCATAGTCGTTGACCCAAGTCGACCACCCTCGCACCGGAGATGTGTTCCGTGCCAACGCTTGCCCTTCGCGCCTGCGCCGCTCTCCTCCTCATTATCGGCGCGCTGGCAGGCCACGCGACCGCCCAAGCGCCGCAGAAGGTCGTCATCTACTCATCCAACGACGATACCCTGCACAAGCTCGTGTTCGCGGCCTTTACGAAGGAGACGGGCATTGCTGTGGAGCCGGTGTCCGCAGGATCCGGCGTCGTCCTCAAGCGCATCCAGACGGAGAAAGAGCGCCCAGGCGGCGACATCATCTGGGGGGTGAGCCGCTCGCTCTTGGAGACCAACAAGCAGTACTTTTCCGCCTACGCTTCCAAGAATGTCGACGCGATTCCGCCCGAGTACCGCGAGCCCCAAGGCCTCTGGATCGGCAACAATCTGCACCTGATGGTCATCCTGCAGAACACCAACGTTCTGCCGGAGGCGCAGGGGCCCAAGGCGTGGGCCGACCTCCTCGATCCCAAGTGGAAGGGCAAGATCGCCTTCACTGACCCCGCCAACTCTGGCTCGGCCTACTCGACGGTGACGATGCTGGTCGACCTCTTCGGTGGCGGTGATCAGGGATGGGCCAAGGTTCGCCAGCTCCTCGCCAACACCAAGGTGTTGAACCGCTCCTCGCTCGTTTTCCAAGGCGTCGGCAACGGCGAGTACCCGCTCGGTATTTCGCTCGAATATGCAGGGTATGTTTGGGCGGCGGGGGGTGCGCCGGTCAAGACCATCTACCCCGCGGACGGCACCATTGCGCAGATGGAGGGCGTTGCCATCATCAAGGGTGGCCCCAATACCGATGCGGCCAAGGCCTTTGTCGACTACATCAACCGCAAAGACGTGCGCGAGATGATCTTGCGCGGCACCTTCCGCCGGCCGGCGCGCCAGGACCTCGACCTTGCAGCGCTGCCTGGCAACATGCCGAGCTTGAAATCGGTCAAGCTCATCGATTATCGCGAGGAGGCCTGGACCGCCGTGCGCGCGCAGACGCTCGAGAAGATCAAGGACCTCGTGCAGGAGACGCGCTAGCGGGGGGGCCTTGAGCAGCATCGCTATTGAGGGCGCGCGCCGGTCCTTCGCTTCCGTTCTGGCCGTGCGCGACGTCACCCTCAAGATCGAGGACGGCGAGTTCTTCACGCTGCTCGGCCCTTCAGGCTGCGGCAAGACCACCCTGTTGCGGCTCATCGCCGGCTTCGCCGAGCTCGAAGCCGGCCGGATCAGTTTCGGCGACACGCGCATCGATACGCTGCCGCCGCACCGCCGCAACATCGGCATGGTGTTTCAGAACTATGCCATCTTCCCCAACCTCACCGTTGCCGGCAACATTGCCTACGGCCTGAAGGCACGCAATGTACCTCGCGCCGACGTCAGCCGGCGCGTCGAGGAGGCGCTCGCGCTCGTGCGCCTGACCGGGCTTGGCGAACGTTGGCCGCACCAATTGTCGGGCGGCCAGCTGCAGCGGGTCGCCATCGCCCGCGCGCTGGTGATCCGCCCCGAGGTGCTGCTGCTCGACGAGCCGCTGTCCAACCTCGATGCGCGGCTCAGGGTCGATATGCGCGGCGAGATCCGTCAGCTCCAGCAGCGTCTCGGCATCACCACCGTCTATGTCACACACGACCAGGAGGAGGCGCTCGCCGTCTCGCAGCGCATCGCCGTCATGGAGGCGGGACGCATCGAGCAGCTAGGCTCGCCCGAGGACGTCTACCGGCGGCCGGCGAGCCTGTTCGTTGCCCGCTTCATGGGGACCACTAACGTGCTCGTGGGCGTCGTGGCCGCCCGCCAGGGCGCACACATGGACGTGCGCATCGGCACCACCACGGTATCCCTGCAAGCGCCGCACGACATGCGTGGCGGCGATCGCTTGAACCTGTGCGTGCGGCCCGAAGCTCTGCGCATCCTAGGCATCGGTGAGGGCACCAAAGACGGCGAGATCGCGCTTGCCGCAACAATTGCCAGCTGCGAGTTCATCGGCCCCCTCATCCGATTGGATCTCACCTTGAGCGACGGATCGCCGCTCAAGCTTGCAATGCTCGATCGGCCGCTCCATCCCGCGGCTGCGGGAGACCGGGTCAGCGTGGCATTCGGTGTCGATCGGGTCAGCATCTTCCCACAGGCGGCGCCATGAGGCCCCTGCCCGGTCTAAACCTGCAAGTGGCCCCCCTCGCGCGTCTGCCTGTGGCCATCGGTGCCATTGCCTTCCTCTTCTTGGGCGTCTTTCTCGTCTATCCCCTCTGGTGCGTGCTGAGCGCCAGCGTGCTCACCGCCGACGGCAGCGCACTCACCCTCCAGAACTACGCGAAAGTGCTGTCGCGCACCTACTACCGCGCCAGCATCCTCAACTCGCTCACCATCGGCGCACTGGCAAGCCTCTCTACCACGCTCATCGCACTGCCACTCGCAATTGGCATCGCCCGCCTGGAGATCCGCGGCAAGCTCGTGCTGATTGGCCTTGCTGCGCTGCCGCTGATCTTGCCCTCGTTCGTGGGGGCCTACGCTCTCCTTCTCCTCTTTGGCAGGTCGGGTGTCATCACCCAGGCGCTCAATGCATGGGGCATTCCCTTCGGCTCCATCTACGGAACGCCGGGCATCGTTTTCGTCTATACGATGACCCTCTACCCCTATGTTTTGCTGCCCACCGTGGCCGCACTCAAGGCCGTCGACCGATCCGTGGAGGAGGCCGCGGAAAGCCTAGGCTCGACGCCAGCCCGCACCTTCCGCACGGTGACCCTGCCGCTCGTGGCGCCGTCCGTCCTGTCGGGCACCTTGCTCGTCCTGATCGAGACCTTGGAGAACTTCGGCGTGCCAGCGGTGCTGGCCGAGGACAAGACCATCTTGGCGGTCGAGGCCTACAAGCTGTTCATCGGCGAAACTGCCACCAATCCCGCTGCCGCGGCCGTCCTCGGCAGTTTGCTGATCGCCCTGACGGCTCTTATCCTGCTCATCCAACGGCGCTACATCGCCGGCCGCAGATTTGCCACGGGGGCCCGCCGTGTTCCACCCCCCATCAAGCTCACAGCACCATGGCACATTCTGGCAACCCTTTATTGTTGGGGCGTGGTGCTATTGGCGCTCGTCCCCTTCTTTGCCATCCTCACGTTGTCGTTTCTGGAGTTCCGCGGTCCGGTCTTGCACCGCGCCTTCAGCCTTGGCAACTATGCCGAGCTCTTTTCGACGGCGCGCGGCCCGCTCGCCAACACGCTGATCCTGGCCTCGCTTGCGGCCGGCCTCGCCGGTCTTATCGGCATCCCCGTCGGCTGGGTGCTGGCGCGCACGCGCTCGAGCCTCACCAGCGTGCTCGACGTCGTTTCGACACTGCCGTTCGCCATCGCCGGAACGGTGCTCGCCATCGGCCTCGTCATCGCCTTCAATTCCGGTGGCCTCGTTCTCACCGGCGGTTGGTTGATCATCGTCATCGCCTATACCGTGCGTAAACTGCCGTTTACGGTGCGCGCCTCCAGCGCAATCGTGCATCAGCTCGACCCGGCTCTCGAAGAGGCCTCCGTCAGCCTTGGCGTGCCGCCGTTGGTGACGTTCTTGCGCCTGACCGTGCCGTTGATGCTTGGAGGGATCGTTTCCGGTCTGGTGTTAACGTGGGTGACGCTTGCCTCGGAGCTTTCCTCCACCGTCGTGCTCTATTCTGGCCCCTGGCGCACGCTCACTGTCGTCATGTTCCAGGCGCTCGAAGGCACAGGGGCGGGTGTTGCCGTAGCAGCCGCCTCGCTGCTCATCGGCATCGCTCTCATCCCCGTGCTCATCGCCTACCGTTTGTTGCGCGCCAACGAATTGTCCATGCTTTGAGCATCCGGCGCTGCCGCGGAGTATTCTGCCATACCCTAAGTGATTTGGCGGCAAGGAGGCCAAGCGCGAACTCACCGCCAGCGTAGCAACCAGTTTTCCAGCGCGGTCATGCCCCAGGTGATGCCCATGCCGATCAGCGCGAGTAGGATGATCACGCCAAACACGCCATTGGTCTTGAAGCTCGAGGCAAGCAGTTGCAAGGTCTGACCGAGACCATGCTCAGAGGCAATGATCTCCCCGCCGATGACGCCGAGCAGCGCGAAGATGAGTC
>JAMXLN010000304.1 GCA_024281145.1 Hyphomicrobiaceae bacterium
TGGGGCATCAAAGAGCCGTCAGGCCCGTGCGCGTGAGGCGCGCTTCGCCCAGCGCCGCCCTCGCCTCGTTCATGGCCGCCCGGAAGATGCCCTGCGCCATGAGATTGGGCTCCGCGGCAAGACGCTCGTGATAGACATCACGCTTCAGGCGTTGCGCTTCTTGGTCGTCGGGTGCGGCGCGCACCGCCCATTCCGCCAGATGCGAGGCCAACTCGAAATTCTTCTCCTCGAGCAAGGCGCGCGCTCGGCGCGCCAGCGCGGCCGTCCCGCCGGCGAGCGCGGCGATCTCTTTGGCCTGGGCCTCGAATGTCGCGGGCAACAAGTCGGCGGCATTGCCGTTCCACCAGCCACCCCATAGTCGCAAGAGATTGCGCACGATGAACTGTGGATGGTCATAGACCTCCTGCAGATAGGGAAGCCTGGCAAGGGCGGGATCGGAGCGCACGCCATGAACGATGGTCTCGGGTGCTTCGCCGGCGTTGAGACGAGCGAGCACCTGATCGATGATCGTGCGCAGATAAGCCGCCGTGTCCGTGAGCACGACACGCACCGCCTCGCGACCACGCACGACAAGTCCGTGGCCCGGAAATAGCCACTCGGCGTTGAGGCTTGCCATGCGCTCGAGCGCTTGCGCCCACTCGACGGGGTAGCGCTGAACCTTCTGCGGATTGCCGCAGTTGGGCGCCCGCCAGATGATGAAGTCCCCGGTGAAGAGAAGCCCACGCTCGGCAATCCAGACGTAGCAGTGGTCGTCGGTCTCTCCCCTCCCACCCCTGTAGCTGATCTCAAGGTCGCCCATGCGCTGGGCCAGGCTCTCCCGAAACGTCAGCGTCGGCCAGTCGAACTGGTCGGGGAAGAACACCTCGCGCCCGAATTGCCGGCTGTTGATGGCGGCGTTGAGACCGTGCGTCAGACGATAGCGCTCAAAGCGCGCGCGGCAATTCTCTTGAGCGATGATCTGCGGGCGATCGCCGGCGGCAAGAAAGGCGCCAAGACCGCACGCGTGGTCGATGTGCCCGTGCGTGTAGACCGCCGTATGCACGGGAGCGTCGCTCCAGGCCCGCACGGCCCGATGCACAGTGCCACTCAACCGAGAAAGGCCTGGATCAATGAGCAGAAGACCGACAGGCGTTTTGACCGCATAGGTGTTCGAGAACTGCGCGTGCATGAAGACATCCGGCGCGACCTCCTGGGGAGGCGCTGAGAAGATCGCCGTTGCGGAACGCGGCTCACGCGTGACGATGGCTGGATCGACCGACATTTAGGTTTGCCTTCCTGACGCAGCGGCTAGGCCTTGTCGCAGGAGCGCCACTGCGTGGTTTGATGGCCCGCGGGCGCGCCAAGCCACATGGCCGTCGGGGCGCACGAGCACCGCCCCCAGCGCATCAAGCTCATAGAGTTGGGTCCAATCATCCCCGTGAGATTCGAAGTCGCCGCCGGGGCCAATGGCATAGACGGAAAGAGGGATGCCAAGGTCTTGCGCCGCCGCCTGCGCGGCCGAGCGCCAGAATTCGTCTCGCGGCCCCGACAACAGCACGAATTGGCGCTCGAAAAGATCGAGCGTGGAGAGGCGCGGGGCTCCTGCCGCAGCGCTCGGTTTGACCGGGCGCAACCAGACGTGGGGCGCCCTGGCCCCCGGCACGGCGCATGGCACATAGACTTGGGAATTCCTGGTGATGGCTCCTCGCGTGCCGTCGGACACGAGGGCGCCGCTCGCGTAACAAAACCCCAGGTCTTGGCCCTCGCTGTCCAGGTGCTTGACCTGCTCTTTCAGGGCGCTCGCCACCGCGGCTTCGTCGCCGGATAGGATTGCCTGTTGCGCTGCCGCCCAGCGATGGCCATTGGTAACGCTGAAGTCCGTGTTGGCCTGCGCGATCGGGCGGCGCTCTTCGTCATAGGTCTCAAGCAACCGCGGATGCGCCCAGCCCCGAACGACGGCCGCGAGCTTCCAGGCGAGGTTATGGACGTCTTGGATCCCCGTATTGGCCCCGAAGCCGCCCGTGGGTGGGAAGCGATGGGCGGCATCGCCGGCTAGGAAAACACGCCCGACCTGAAAGCGTTGGGCCACCTGCGCGGTGCGGGTCCAAAACGCGATATTGATGAGCTCGACGGGGAGATCCGGCATGCCGACCGCCGCCCGCGCCAGTTCCAGGCAGCGCTGTGGCGTGAAGTGCTCCGGCCGCTCCCCGCGGGCCGGATCAAAAGCGCGCAGGATCAGCCAGCGATCCGTGCCGTGGGCCCAGAGCAAGGTGCCGTTGCCCACCGATGAGATGTAGCCGACCGCGGGCCGTGTGCGCACCCAGGGGGCGAGCTCGGCACGGAAGTGGATGTTGATGTTGTGGTCGAGCTCGCCTGGGCCCAACATGGCGACGCTGAGCGCCTCGCGCACGCGGCTAGAAGCCCCGTCGGCGGCGATGACGTAGGAGGCGCGGACGGTCTTGAGCTCGCGGGAGTGCCGGTTGCGCAGCCGGACGCTCACCCCTTGCTCATCTTGATCGAGCGCGATGAGCTCGGTGGCGAAGCTCAATTCGATTTCGCGATAGGTCTCCGCGTGGCGCCGCAATTGTGCTTCGAAGGCATCCTGCGCGACCATGCAAATGGTATTGGGGCTGTTGGGGCCGGGAACATCACGGTTGGGTGGCTCGACGCGACCGATCTCACGTCCCGCCAACGACTCGATCCAGATGAAGCGAAAGGCGCCCGGAGGTAGGGCTTGGGCGCGCAAATCGCCTTCCACGCCCCATGGCCGCAGGATTTCCATGGTGCGGGTGAGCACGGCGCGGGATTTGGGATGGTTCGTCGTCGAGGCATGCCGCTCAACGACTAAAGCCTTGACGCCCAGTCGCGCGAGCAAGATAGCGGCACTGAGGCCGACTGGCCCGGCTCCCACGACAAGTACGGGTGTGTCGGCCGAAGTCCAACGGTCGACCATAGGGATGGCCCCCCCCAGAGCGCGATCAAGAGCGCGCGATCAAGAGTGCGCGATCAAGGGTGCGCGCCCCCAGAGTGCGCCCGCCCATCCTACCCGCCGCACCCTCTATTGCGAACGGTTTCGTGCCGCCTTTCATTCGCGCAGCGGAAACGCCTGAGGTTCCCGCGCGTTTCTAGCGTTAGGTGCCTTGATCTAGCGGGACCGCCATGGGCTACATTGAGCACAGCTTGGCTCGAAGTGAGACGCTGCTCTACCGCGCTCGGTTTCCGGCGTTCTATTTTGAAGCGGCCTGGGCGGTGCTGCTGGCGTCGGTCCTTGGAGCTCTGTGGGTGGAGCCAAGCGCCAATGGTCCCCTGTGGATTGGAATGGTGCTCTTGGGTTTGGTGGCATTCCTCGGCATCCTTGTGCCGATCTGGACGACGGAGATTGGGGTGACCAACCAGCGCTTCATCTTCAAGCGCGGTTTCCTCTGGCGTTCCACTCAGGAGTTACAGTTGCGCGCCATCGAGGAAGTCAATCTGGACCAGGGCCTTCTTGGACGCATCTTCAACTTCGGCCGTCTGGAGCTGCGGGGAACGGGCGTCGACGACGTTCGTTTGCCCGCGCTGGCCGACCCCATAGGGTTGAGGCGCGCGCTCCAAGATGGCATGGCAGCAGCCGTTGCGGCCGGTACGCCTGGAGTGCCGCCGGCACGCGCCCCGGCCGCGTGACCCCAGTGGAGGAACAGGGTATGGCGGCGACGTCCGAAGGGGTGGGGGATCAACTGCAGCTTGCCGACATGCGGCGGCGGCTCAAAGCGATCTTCATCGGCTCGGTCGGCAATCTGGTCGAGTGGTATGACTTCTATGCTTACGCTGCTTTCGCTCTCTACTTTGCGGGCTCCTTCTTTCCCCACGACGATCCGGTCGTGCAGCAGCTCAATGCGGCCATCCTCTTTGCCATCGGCTTCATCGTGCGCCCCATCGGCGGGTGGTTCTTCGGGCATCTCGCCGACCACTATGGGCGCCGCAATGCGCTGATGCTCTCCGTGTTGCTCATGTGTTTCGGCTCGCTCATGATCGCGGTCACGCCGACGTTCACGCGCATCGGCATCGGCGCGCCTGCCCTGCTCGGCCTCGCCCGCATCATCCAGGGCCTGAGCCTCGGAGGCGAGTACGGCACCAGCGCCACCTATCTCACCGAAGTGGCGGATGAGAAGCACCGCGGCTTCTACTCGAGCTTCCAGTACGTGACGCTCATCGGCGGGCAGCTTTGCGCCATCGTGGTCTTGCTCTTGCTCCAGCAGGTGTTCTTGACGGCGGAGGAGCTCAAGGCTTGGGGCTGGCGCATTCCCTTCGTCATCGGCGCGCTGTTGGCGATCATCGCCCTCGTCATGCGCCGCAACTTGCATGAAACAGACGATTTCATTGCGTCCAAGGCCGTGGCGCGGCGGGAGAGCTCAGTAAAAGCGCTCTTCAACTACCCGCGCGAGGTGCTGTTGGTCGTCGGTCTCACCATGGGCGGGACGACGGCCTTTTACACCTATACAACCTACATGCAGAAGTTTCTGAAGCTCTCGGTAGGGCTGACCGACACGCAGACCACGTTGGTGACAGCAGCCTCCCTCATCTTCGCGCTCTTCCTGCAGCCGATTTATGGTTCGCTTTCGGACAGGATTGGGCGCAAGACGGTGCTCATCTGGTTCGGTGTCGCGGGGACCCTCTTCACAATCCCACTGCTTAACGCCCTGCAGGCAACGACAAGCGCCCTGATTGCGTTCCTGCTCATCGCCAGCGCTTGGCTCATCGTGGCGGGTTACACCTCGATCAACGCCGTGGTAAAGGCGGAGCTCTTTCCAACGAAGGTGCGCGCCACCGGGGTCGGTCTGCCCTATGCGTTGACCGTCTCAATCTTTGGCGGCACCGCGGAATCGATTGCGCTGTGGTTCAAATCCATCGGTCGCGAGACGTGGTTCTACTATTATTTGACGGCCCTGATCGCGATCTCGCTCCTCGTCTACGTTACGATGCGCGACACCAAGCAGCGCTCAGCGATTGGCCGGCATGAGTGAGGTGCCCACTCCTGCGGGACGTCAATATCTGCCGGACCTGGGTCCAGGCGCAGGCGCTATTCATAGGGATGATAGTGGTCGTCGATCCATGGCCGGAGCCAGAGTACGCCGCCAACGATGAGCACGATGCAAAACGCAACCACGGCTTCGAGCATGGGTGAGTACCCCCGCAGAACTTCCACCATTCTGCCAGCTAAGGGCTTCGCGGATCAATGCTTCAGTTCCAGCAGGGGCGCCGGCCTGCGTCCGACGTGGCATCTCCGCTACAGCGCTTGGTCCCTAACCACCGAGATGACCGCTCTTGCCGCCTGTGGATATCGGTGGGGTTGAGGGTGAATATCGGCTGATCGGCCCTCGTCTTAGTCCAAGTCTAAAGCGCGTGTTGGAGCCCCACCGAGCACCCCGCGGCACTGCGGACCTGCAATGAAGGCGTTTGTCATCTGTGCCATCTTAAGTTTTACCCTGCTTCAACAAGCGCTTAGCACGGCAACGCCGGAGCGATACCCAAATCCAATTCGATGGATCAAGGAAGGGCGCGTCGGCGCTCGCCTTGACGCGCCGGCAGCACCTGTCGTCTGCGGTCGGTCGAAAGGCTTAAGTTTTCCACAGGGATACACGAGATCCCCGTCAGTCCCCCGACAAATTGATACGCTATCCGATCATCGGTCATCCCGCCGATGACGTCCCACGGGGCGCCCCTATCCTCCCCCCCAGGGGACCGGCGCCTCCAAGGCGCCTCGTCCCCCCGAGGCGCCTTTTTCCTATGCCTTTTTCCTATGGAGAGATGCCGCCGAACACATGGGCCCCGGAGACGTCGAGCCGTCCGCGGACGTCACACCGCAAGAGGGGGGCACGTCTCCATGTCGCCTCAAGGTGGCATTTGGCGACAATGATGGGCCCCAATGCGCTCAACGAGCACGAGCCGGAGATCAGGGCCCGCCGGTAATCTGATCAATCTCCTTGAAGCGATCGCCGTCGACGACATTGACGAAGATCACAGCGGCGGTGTTGTCACCCTTGGCATCCCACTCAATGGGGCGCGCATAGGCAATCCCCTGAAAAGATCTCTGGCGCATGGCCGCAATCACATCGGCCCGGCTCGGAAGCTGTCCTTTGTCGGTTGCGGCACGCTCGATTGCCGCCAACAACAGGCGCGCCGAGTCGTAGGAGCTCGCCGCGTAGTTGTTGATGGGACCATACTTATCCGTGTATCGGGTCGCGAATTCACGCGATCCTGGCACAGCCCCGATCGCCGGCGCAGCCGAGAGGATGCGCACGCCCTCGCCCTTCAGCGCCGCTCCCTCCGAGGGCTTGATAAAACCGTCCACACTCCAGCACCCGTCGCCGCACGCAAAGAGTTGGTTGAGGCCAAGCGTGCGCATGTCCTTCACGATGTAGGCGCCTTCCTTAATGCCAGCGAAGAAGAGCACGTCAAACTCGCGAGGAAGAGTGCCGAGCAAAGAGCGGAAATCGGTATCTCCGGCATGCACGCTCTGCCGAAGGAGCACACTGCCGCCCTTTTGTTCGAACCCGGCGGCGAAGCCATCGGCCAACCCCTTGCCGTAGGTGGTGCCATCGTCGAGAACGACGGTGCGGCGTTTGCCCATTTTGTCATAGAGCCATCGCGCGAGCCCTGGCCCCTTTCGGTCATCGCGATTCGTGAGACGAAAGATGTTGCCGAGACCGAGCTCGGTAACCCCCGGATTTGAAGACATGGGCGTAATGGCAGTCAGTCCGCAATTCCCGTAAACGTGTGCAGCCGCGATGGTGACACCACTGTTCACGTGGCCGACAACTCCGAGGTTTAAGGGATCATCGCAGAACTGCTTGGCCGCAATCGCGCCCTTGTCGTTGCTGGCCGCGTCGTCGACAGCGATGGCGAGGACTTTGGCACCAAGAATACCCCCACCGGCGTTCTTTTCCTCAACCGCCAGGTCGACCGCGTGGCGCATCTCGACCCCGAAGGTGGCGGACGCCGTGGTAAGCGGCCCGCCAATGCCGATATGGACTTCCCGACCGGAAAGCTGTGCCTGGGCCGTCGTTGTGGCCATCAGGGCCAGGGCCATGGCGAGCGGCGCAAGATTAGGGAGTCGCGTTACCCCAAGCATGATAACCTCCAAAATCTCAATTGATGGTTATCATACGATCCCCCTTGAGCGTGAGCAAGGCTATGATCACAAAGACAACCCCCACCCGTGGCCAAGTCGGGCAAGCTTCGCGCGCAGGGACACTGGCCCTGGTCGGAGGCGAGCTCGCGTTCAATTTCACGAACACGACGAGCGGACGCGGCGGGGCTCGCCACTTGGAGCACTTGGGCAGGCCCGAGGACCTCGCGGTCTGGGCGCATCATGCAAAGATCATCGGCAAAAAGAGTGCGCGCGACTTGCAGCGACGATTTGGCGACAGCCCAGGCCTGGCGGGAGAGCTGCAACACCGCGCGCTCGAACTGCGGGATGTGGTCTACGCCATCGGTGCGACACTCGCAGCCGGCAAGCCGACGCGCTCAGAGGATGTCGATCGCTTGACCGGCATCCATGCGCAGTGCGTACGTGTCGGACACTTGAGAAAAATCCAAGGCCTCTACGGTTGGACGTGGAACATCGAGACCTATCCCGTCGAAGCGATCCTTGGGCCCATCGTCTTGTCGGCCCTGAGCATCGTGTGCCAGGCCGATCTGTCTCGGATCAAGCAATGCCCCGGGCGCGACTGCGGCTGGCTTTTCTTCGATATAACGAAAAATAAGAACCGCCGCTGGTGTGAGATGGAAGTCTGCGGCAATCGCGCCAAGCAGCACCGGCTGCGGAAGAGAAGAAGGCCCCGCTAAGGTCCGCAAACCCCGGCTTTCCCGCGTGGCGTCGGGCCCGGCGGGCTGCGCGGGGTCGCGGGGCCTCGCCAGAGCCCAGCGCAGCAGCATCGGCGAACGAGACAACCTAGGATGTCTCGACCCCGTCAGTGCGGTTTGGTCGACTGCATGACCTCGGACATGGGTACCGCAACGGAGAATTCGAAGCCTCTGGGATCGAAATTGACCTTCGGTTCGTGGTGCAGGGCCGATGCAATCAGGCGGCTCCCGAAACCTTGATCGTGCGGTCGCTCGACGCGAGGTCCATCGCGTTCCTGCCAGGAGAACTCAAGCCAAGGCTCATCGCTCTGCCGAATACGCCACTTGATCACGAGCCTTCCATTGTAGACCGACAATGAGCCGTACTTTGCGGCATTGGTCGCGAGCTCGTGCAACACGAGCGCAAACTGCTGCGCAAATGGGCCACCAAGCACAACCGGTATGCCCTCGACGGAGGTCTGCGCCGCAAAAGCCGACAACTCCGCATCCACGAGCTCTCGTAACGGTACGCCGCCGCTGGCCCCGGACGCCACGAACTCCTGCGCGCGTGAGAGCGCATGGAGCCGCCCGACAATCGCCTCTTTCGCCAGGGCCGCAGACGTCGTGCGCTCGAGCGTGTTCGTCACAATCGATTGCGTGACGGCGAGCAGGTTCTTGGTACGGTGCTGCAGCTCTCGGATCAGAACCGTCTGACGGGCCTCGGCCAGCTTTCGCTCCGTCACATCCCGAGCGATGGCATGGATTCCGGAGGGCTTATCGTCTTCGTCTTTGATGAGCTTGGAATTGACTTCCAAAGTCAGGCGCTGACGTCCCTTGCTGAAGATTTGCATCTCGTACGTCGTTGATGACTTGCCCTCGAGCTTCTCTCTGAGCATCGCATCGTGCAGCGTCAACTGGTCGGGCGGCACGTGCTCTCTGAGCGTGGTTCCCACAAACTCGCGCGGCAAATAGCCGAGAATGCGCTCGACCGCAGGATTGACCGAAGTAAAGCGAAAATCGAGGTCGAGCGTGGCAACAATGTCGTTGGCTTCGTCGACCAGAGAACGATAGCGCTCTTCACTTTCAGCGAGGCGCTTCGTGCGTCGTTCGACGCGCGCTTCCAGTTCATTCTTCAGGCGGGCCAGCTCCCGTTCCTTGGCAAACAGTTCGATGAAAATTTTGACCTTCGCGCGCAGCAGCTCGGCGGTGGGCACCGTGACATAGTCGATCACACCGCCCGATAAGGCTCTCAGATGCTCAGCTTCCGGACGAGCCGCACCGGAGACGAACATGATGGGAATGTTCTCAAACCTTGGATGGTCGCGCACCAGCTTTGCGAGCTGGAAGCCATCGCCGCCCGGCATGTAGACATCCGTGATGATGAGCGCGACGTTCGTCCTGACGAGAATTCCCAGTGCGTCGTCGACGGAGCGCGCGGTCAGCAAATTTTGGCCGAGCTCGGCCAGAGCAGCTTGATAGGCGACGAGCTTCGCCGGTGTGTCATCGACCAGCAAAATGTTGATCGGCGCTCGCACTTGCGCCTTGTCATCGCCTTCGCCCATGCGAATGGGGCCTTTCCGGCTTCTGTCACCTGATATTCGTCCAGCATCGGCCCAAGGTCCAGGGGCAGGGGCGCCAAACGTCCTGCTGCC
This sequence comes from Hyphomicrobiaceae bacterium, assembly GCA_024281145.1. GTDB lineage: Bacteria > Pseudomonadota > Alphaproteobacteria > Rhizobiales > Hyphomicrobiaceae > AWTP1-13. Next base: position 9,456 of record JAMXLN010000304.1, read on the forward strand.
CTGCGGAGATTGTCATTTCGGTGCAGAATGCCCGGCGGCGAGCCCCTTCTTAACCCATATGGCTTTGGTCAGACCAATTGGCCCCTGCGGGGATGCATTCGGGCGGACCCAACGTGCCTCGTTTTGGGTGAACTCATCGTCCCCTGCAAACAATGTAAAACTGCGCAGTCGGCGGGCGGGTTCCATGGGGCCGCCGACCAGTCCTCACTTTCCCGCCAATGTGTCACCGCGACGTCGGCTCACGACATCGTCGGGATCGGCATGATTTCGACCACTTCGATCCACGCCTTCGGCACCTGAAGATGGGGATGTTGCTTGCCAAACATCTTGACCGCGTCCGCATGCGAACGCGCCTCCACGATCGAATAGCCGCCAACTTCGTTCTTGATGTCCGAGGCCCCCTTGGCGTCAACGCGCTTCGTTTTTCCCAAGGGCGCTCCGCCATCGATGATGGATTTCTTGTTCTTATCCATCCACTTCATCCACGCTTCCATCCCCTTCTGATGCTGCTCCGGCGTCGCGCTCTTCATCATCTTCTCAAACTGGGCGCGAGGGGCCATGTAGAGGACCATGAATTTCTTCATACGGGATCTCCTTTCACTTCCTCTGAGGATTGCAAGCTCACGCAACGATGACCGTCGCTCTGTTCGAGGGAGTGTGCGACCCGCGAGCGACGCACGCACAACACTGATCTATCGATCCGCTCTTCTATCTGTCAGCCCTTTTATCTATTCGCCCTTTTATCTATCCGCTCTTTTATCTATCCGCTCTGGCCCCCGGGGTTCATCTGCCTTTCTTGCGCCGGAGCAAATCACGAGAAGCACAACCCTTGCGGTAATGGCACGTCTGAGGTTTCACGCGACCCTCGCCGATGCCCCGGCGCGATGACCTTCTACGCCGAGGTTGTGGCGGGGATGGGCCAGGCCGCAATATCTGCGCATCAATCCAATTGCGGATCTGGTTTCTCAGGCGCGCAACGTCAAGGGGCAACGAAAGAGGCAAGCGTCGGGCGAAGGCGTCACGGGAACTTTCCTCGTTCCATGGCACATCGCTGCGCCACGTCACAACCGATGCAGAACGAGCCCGAGTGGCCGGCACCCCCCGAACACTGCGCGAGCGTGTGCCGCCCAAGGTCTAACGATTGAGCTCAGGGAGCCCAACTCCCAAGCCTAGATCCCCTTCATGTCGATGGGACGATGGTAGGGTCGGTCTCCAAGTGCGTCCACGCGCGCCCAGAATTCCGGGCCGGCCGCCAGGCCAGAGGCATCCTTTTGCGCCGCCTGGCGCCAGATGCACCAGGAATCCGGGTGCAGCCGGCTGGCGTGCGAAAAGTGCTCCGCTGCCGCATCGCGCTTGCCGCGTCCGAGCAGATGCTGCGCAAGCCGGAAATGCGCGTGCGCTTCGGCAATGGCCGCATCTGGCAAGGACAGGCGCGCGCGGGCAGATGCCGCGTCGTAGACGAACTCGCTCGCCGGTCCCTTCAACACCCAGTCGCGCACCGCCGCTATATACGTCTTCTTGGTGCGCTCGCGTTCCGCCACCTGTTCGGGCGCCATCTGCTTCGTCACCCGATCCATCTGGCGAAAGGCGTCGGACGAACCGGCATTCTCCGGCGGCCGCACGATGTGCCCCGCCTCGTCGATCCAGGTCGCTTGGGGCACATTGACCATATTGTAGAGGTCGGCCACGTGGTGGCTGCGATCGATCAGACATGGGTACGTTGGGTTGGCAGCCTCGATCCAAGGGCGTGCGGCCTCAGGAACGTCCATCGCCACGGTCACGACCATGAAGCCCTGATCTTTGTGCGCTGCATAGAGGGACTGCCACACGGGCAAGTCAGCTCTGCAGCCTCACCAAGACGCCCACGTGGCAAGCAGCACCTTCTTGCCCCGGTGCTCCGAGAGCGTATGCGTCACCCCACCAAGATCAGGTAGCGCAAAGTCAGGTGCCTCCAGGGACTGAAGAGACACACCGCGATGGCTAGCGCTGGTTCCGAGGACCCAGACCTCGCGAGCGCCATCGTGCACAACGGGGTTGCCCATTCGCCGCCAGAACGCAGCCGCGTTGACCGCATCGCCAGCGACATAATCCTCAGCTTGGCTCGCCGGTACGGGCACGCACACGTCAAGACGGCAAAGGCCCTGTGGCTTCATCGACCAGCCTGTCGCGGTCTCCAATTCGTGCGTGCCAATCCATAAATCCTCACCCGCCGCGCGCGCCGTCGCGCAATGGGTCTGGGATTGCTCATAAAGCACCGTAATCATGGGAGGCCTCCTCGACGAGACGCTTCACTGTGCGGCAAGAGCACGCCACCGCGCAAGCCGAACCTATGCCGCGGGGGGTCTCAGCGCTCCCTCTCGGCACCACCCGCCCTTTGCCCAAAACGTGCCAGACTGATTGGCGGCGCGATCGACGTCCGTTCGGATCGAGGGCCGCACCCCCGTCAAGCCTGCGATTGGGCCGGCGCCTCTTCCACGACCTGGGGTCCGCCTCTCATGAAATAGGACTGGAAGGCCGGCACAACGAGCAGCAACAGCACCGGCCCGATCAGCATGCCGCCGACGATCACTGTCGCGAGCGGCCTCTGCACCTGGCTACCGATCCCTTCGGATATGGCGGCAGGCAACAGGCCGATACAAGCCGACAAGGTCATCATGAGGATCGGCCGCATCTGCTGCTCGACCGCACGAAACATCGCCTCGTTCGGCGTCATACCGTCGGCCAGCACGCGGTAATAGCCGTTGATGATGAGAATTCCACTCATTACCGAGACGCCGAACAGGGAGATAAAACCAATCGCCGCCGAGATGCTGAATTCCAGTCCCCCAACGTAGAGCCCAATGATCCCGCCGCAAACCGCGAAGGGCAGACCAAGAAGGGCCATCAAGCTGTCGCGCCAGGAGTTGAATAGGCCATAGAGCAAGATCATGATGAGTACGAGCGTAATCGGGACAATGATCGCCAATCGCCGCTTCGCCTGCTGAAGCCATTCAAACTCGCCCGCCCACTCGATCCGATAGCCGGTCGGCAGCTGGATCTTGTCGGCGATCCGCTGCTGCGCCTCCGCCACTGCCCCCGCCAGGTCGCGGCCGCGGACGCTGAACTTGATGGGCACGAACCGCTGATTGCGCTCGCGGAAAATATAGGACGCCCCGGTGTCGAGAGTTATCTTTGCCAGCTCGCCCACCGGGATATAGGCCGTACCGCCTCCTCCTGTGGGGGAGCCGACCTTCAGGCTCGCGACCTGATCGATGTTGTTGCGGTACTGCTCCGCCAACCTCACCGTGACCGCGAACTGCCGGTCGGCCTCAAGCAAGGTGGTAGCGACGGCCCCGCCCAGTGCGGCCTGAATCACCGTGTTGACATCGCTCACGTTGAGCCCATACCGGGCCGCCTTGGCGCGATCGATCTTGACGTTCAAATTGGGTTGGCCAAGCACCCAAAACACGCCCAGATCGGTCACGCCATTGACCCCGGCCATCTCCGTCATCACCTGCCGGGCTAACTTCTCCAAGACGGAGAGGTCTGGTCCGATCACCTTGACGGAGTTGGCGCCTTTGACACCTGAGAGCCCTTCCTCGACGTTGTCTTGAATATACTGGGAGAAATTAAATCCTATGCCCGGGAACTCGCTCGTGAAGGCAGTCTGAAGTTCATCGATCAGTTTCTCCTTGGTCATCCCCTTCGGCCATTCATCAAAGGGCTTCAGCGGCACAAAGAATTCGGCGTTGAAGAAACCTGCGGCGTCACTGCCGTTGTCCGGCCTGCCGTGTTGGGAAACGACCGTGATCACCTCGGGATAGTTGAGCAGAATTTGCCTCAACCTGTTCACGATGGGCATGCCCGCTTCGAGCGATATGGTGGGTGGCATGGACGCCCGGATCCACAGGTTCCCCTCCTCAAGCGTCGGCAAAAACTCGCTCCCCAACCTTGATCCCATAATCAAGCTCGCGGCGAGGAAGACTAATCCCGCCGCCATCGTCATTCTTCGGTTGTTGAGCGACCAGCGCAGCGCGGGCGTAAAGACCCGACGCAAGGTCCGCACGACCCTGGTCTCCACCTCCTCAACATGTTCGGGCAGCAAGAGCGAAGCAAGGCACGGTGTCACCGTGAAGGTGGCGATGAGCGCCCCAATCAGCGCATAGGCATACGTGCGCGCCATTGGGCCGAAGATCTGTCCTTCGACGCCTTGCATGGTGAAGAGGGGAATGAACGCCGCCACAATGATCGCGGTGGAAAAGAACACGGCGCGGTCGATCTGCAGTGCACTGATGAAGATCAGCCGCAGCCGGTCGTTCCATGAGGAGTTTGGGTCATCTGAGCCCGTTGGATCCGGACCCCATCGGCCCTCGCGAAGCTGCCGCAACAGTCCTTGTCTTTCCTCAGGCCGCGCTTGGAAATTTCGGTAGATGTTTTCAACCAGAATGACCGCGGCATCGACGATGATACCGAAGTCGACGGCACCCACCGAAAGCAAGTTTGCGTCCTCGTTGCGAAGCACAAGCAGCACAATCGAGAAGAACAGCGCGAACGGGATATTGGCTCCAACAATGATGGCGCTGCGCAGGTCCCCGAGGAACACCCATTGAATGAGAAAGATCAGCAAGCACCCAAACGTCAGGTTGTGAACCACCGTCGAGGTCGTGACCGCAACCAGCGAGGTACGGTCATAGAATGGCACGAGCTTTACACCTGGCGGGAGACTTCCATCGCCGTTGATCTTGTCGATTTCGGCCCGCACCCGCTCCACCACATCGTTGGTGTGCAACGTGCGGTTCATGATGACGATGGCCGCGACGACATCTTCCTCGCGATCCCGGCCGGCCTTGCCGAGCCGCGGCGCATAGCCCACTGAGACTTTGGCGACGTCCTTGACGAACACGGGTATGCCGTTCGCCTGAAACAGGGGGACGTTCTCGATATCCTCAACCTTGAAACCCTGGGTCAGGTCGGCGGAGCCGCCACTATCGATGAGGCCGATACCCCGCACATTGACGGATTGTTGCCCCATATTGATGGTGCGCCCGCCCACGTTGACATTGGCATTGCCTATGGCGCTGATGACTTGCGGTAGTGTGACGTTGTAGGCATCGAGCTTGTGCAGGTCGATCTCGACGTCGTACTGCTTCGTGGTCCCGCCCCACGTGTTCACCTGAACAACGCCAGGCACCGTCAACAGGCGACGCTGCAGCAACCAATCCTGCACCGTGCGCAGGTTCGTCAACCCGAAGTGCGGCGGCCCCACGACTTGATAGCGGAAGATCTCTCCAACGAGGCTGGTGCCCTGAATCTGAGGCGTCACGTTGTTGGGCAGGTTCACGTTCTGTTGCAGACTGATGGCCGTCTGCGTCAAGGCGAAGTAGTAGTCTACGCCGTATTGAAAGACGACGCGCACAAAGGAAAGCCCATAGAACGACGTGGAGCGAATGACGTCGACGCCAGGCGTAGCGGCAAGGCCAACTTCAATGGGAATGCTGAAGTAACGCTCCATTTCTTCGGCCGAAAGTCCCGAAGATTGGGCCGTGATTTCCAAAATAACCGGCGCTGGATTAGGGTAGGCCTCGATGTTGAGGCGCGAGAACGCAAATAGGCCAACACCCACGAACACAAATAGTCCCAACAGCACGATGGCACGTCGCGTGAGACTGAAAGCGATGAGGCCCCTTACCATCGAGAGAGCGCTTCCCTATCCCCTTCATCGGAGCACGGGGGAGGGCCCCGCCAAATTGCCCCGAGACTTTGGATGCCCCCGATCGCATGTCATGTTTTTAGGCGCCATGCAACACGCGCTGACGGCCGGGGCCAACGATGAGCGACATTTAATCTTCCGCCGATCCTTGCGGGGCGTAGGCCTGTCCCGGCCTGCGCCTCAGCACCTGGGAGTTGGCCAAGCCACGCTTGCTGGTTATGCCTTCTGGTCAGGTTTTCGGGCCACCCCTCTGGCCACCCCTCTGGCCACCCCTCGGGCCACCCCTCTGGCCGCCCATAACGTCGTGGCGCCCCGAACCCCGTTATCCTCAGGTGGGCGCAATGCCCGGCAAACCCGCCCCCCAGTGAGGAGTGAAGCCTTGGACTGAAGCCCTGGACTGAAGCCCTGGATTGAAGCCGTGGGGG
>JAMXLN010000305.1 GCA_024281145.1 Hyphomicrobiaceae bacterium
GAGCGTCTTGCCGCGGAGCCCAATCTCATGGCGCAGGGCATCTTCCGGGCGGCCATGAACGAGGCGAGGGCGGCGCTGGGCGAAGCGCGCCTCACGCGCACGGGCCTGACGGCTCTTTGATGCCCCACCCATGAACCGGGCACCGATGGACCGGCGCGCGCACACGCGCCCCGTGTCCCCCGCTCGGTCCTGTGCGCATTCCGCCGCCCGCAAGCATCCGATTGCGCAGCGCCCGAGGCGAAGTGGCCGTCACGTTGCATTAGACCTGCCAGACCGCTCGAGGGGGTTCGCTTCGTCAGGAGCCAGATTTCGGTGGGACAACGATCCAGTGAATGTCGACTTCCGAGGATTTTCCAGGCACCTTGAAGCGTTCGGTACCTGCGGGCTGAAGACCTCGATAGCGCGCCAGCGCCGGGGGCAACTTGCTCTCTGGACCATCCCAAACGATCAGCATCCCTTCGCGGTCGATCCGCTCTTGCGATACCCAAGGCGACCAATCGAGCCGGCCGCCGTTGAGAATGGAGGGTCGGGCCGGAGCCGTCAGCCCCACCAGGCCCGCCGCCCAACTGCGCCCGCTGACGATGCGTAGCGGAAGGCCTCCGGTCGCCGCCGACCACAGCCTCTGGAACCGGTCGCTAATTTCTGCCTGCGGCCATTGCACGCGCGGGACTTTGCTCGGTGTGTAGAAAAAGGGGCCAAACACCGCCGCATATCCGAGCGGGAATAGCACCACAAACGCCAAGACGAAGCGCATCAGCCGCTTTAGAGCTGCTTCGTCGACCCGCTCAGACAAGAGGCCAACCGCGAATACGCCCGCAAGATTGAACATCGAGTTCGACCACGCGCTCCTGAGGCCCGAGCTCGTGGCAGACGCGAAGACGAGGGTGAGGAGGAGAGGTCCGAACAGCAACACGCCCATGTACCGCAAGCTGCGGTGACTGAGCGTCGTGGATCTCGAGATAACCGTGCGCTGTCTCTTCGTCAGTAGTCCGGCGAACCACAGTCCAACGATCACGGCTAAGAAATTCGCCAGACTTCCCCACAAAAATGGCTGTAGGTGATGATCATGGCCAAGCCTTACGCGTTCGCTGACGTAAACGAGCGGCCCATAGCGATGTTCAACCAGCCAAATTGCAAGAGGTGCGGCGATCACGGCAAACACCGCAAGCCCCACCCAGGGGCCGGGTGTCGCAAGGCTCCTGCGCGCCTTGGGGTCCCAGAAGATCCATCCGGCAGCGGCGACAAGCAACGTAACGGTTGTGAACTTGGCATAGAGCCCGGCAGCGGCAAAGGCGCCGACCGCCATCCACCATGGCGTTGAGCCGCGCTCGACGGCTCGCCATAGGGCCATAACGACACCCGCCCAGAAAGGAAGCATGGCGATATTGTGGTTGAACTCGGGGCTCAGCCACGTGTAAGCGGGCAGGGCGGCCAGCAGCAACACCCCTACCGCGGCGCGCCGCGAACCCATGACGTCGCGCCCAAAGACGAAGACAAAGGCGAACGTGGTCGCGATGAAGAGCTGCGAGGCGAGATACGCGGGCCAGCCGAAGGCGCCCCCAGCGAGCACCCGGCTTCCCTCCAGGACCCAGCTCGGCATTGCCGGATGCTTGTAGGTCGCGAGCACCCATTCCCGACCCCACATGTAACTTTCTACGACGTCGAGGGGTGGGGCGAAATTGATGAGCGCCGGCGTCACCGTCCAGACCGCGACCTGCAGCGCCGCGGCAACCACGACGAGGGCTCCTGGGGTGACGGTCATTGCCGCGAGCCGGTTGAGCGCCCGCTGCCGAAGTGGGCTCCGCTCTGCTGAGACTGACAGTGTACGCTGGATCACGACAAAGCCTTGCAAGCCAATATGTTGCAGGTTTGGCGCGACGTAGCAATGGCGCGGAACCGACCGTCCTTGCGCGATCTGGCGGCGAGGACAGGACGTTGTCAGGTTGCTTCGCGCCACCGCGGCGGGACGCGGGTACGCTGAGGAGAGAATATCCGTACACGTTATTGTAGTGGGTAGTGGCGATCGCCGTTGGCGATGGTGAGCTGGGCTCACGACCTCGTCGGGACCGCGAGTTGCGAGCGCAAGCTTGGCAGAGGGCGTTGGCGCGCGCCCATCGCGTGCGACCCGCGGGGACGGCCATCCTAATTCCGACGTTTACGGATTTTCATGCGCACTCCGTGCGCTACGGAGGGCGTGTCATTGCATGGCAATCCCTGACAATCCCAGGCAAAGCCTGCCAAGGCGTGCGAGAGCAACCGCGGCACAAAATACCGGCACGACACGAGAAAGATCTAGACTGTTCAAATACTTACCCGCGACCTAGGGCGCGAACCGCGACTTGAGGAGTGCGAGTCCGCTACGGCGTATGCCTTTTCAATGGCTTAGCCTCGCCATGCGCTGAATATGCGCTGGCCATGTGCTCTTCAGCACGTTTTTGCCCATTGTCGTGGGCGTTTCGTTCACGCGACCTCGCGAGCGTGCGGGAGTTGCAAGTGGTCATTGGGACGTGTCACGGCGCTCGCGTGGCTCGAAAGCGCGAGCCAGAGACTGGTCGAGATTTCGCTCATCTGAGTGCGCGTTGCGTCGACGCAAAGGGCGTACCCAGCCTTCCCGCAATCCATTCGCCCCGTCAGCGGTTTGCGCACACCTCGGAGCAAAAGGCCTGGGCCACACGACGATCTAGCGGACATGATATTCGGCGAGCCACAGCCATTGAGGCCTCCCCGCCACAGCGCGAACCCCGGACGAAACGGAGACTGGCCTGCTCAACAATGGGGCGCGACTTGTACCTGAGCCAAGCCTAACGATGGATCATCGGCGTTAGGGAAGGTGCAGAAAGGCAAGTCCGCTCATTCCGGATCGCTTGGACGAGAAATATCATGGTTTGCGAGGCTCTGGGCCGCGCCTTCGGCAATCCTTGCATCCCCTACCGGATCGTTCCAAAGGTGACCATAGACGTCCAGAGTGAATTGTACGCTCGAATGGCCGGCCCACTTTTGAACTTGCAGGGGGTTGGCGCCTTGCTCGATCCACAGCGAAACGGCTGCGTGCCGAAGCGCGTGCATGCCAAATTTTGGCTTGATCTCCACCTTCTCGCGGCCCTGACGGTCGACCTTAGTCGTCTTTGTTGCTAATCCCGCAAGCAGCATGACGGGCAACCAGAGCCGCCTATAGACATTTTGATAGAAATCGACTTTTCCCCTACCGTTGGGGAAGAGCAAATCTTGATCTGATCGCGGTGCCCAAGACATCCAAGCCTTGATTGCGGCGATAGCTCGGTCGGGTAGCGGGATCGTACGTTCGCTCTTCTTGGTCTTAACCCTCCCGATCTCCCGCCAACAATCAGCGCGCTGGTTGACCGTCACGCAACGTCGCTCAACGTCAACGTTCCCCCGAGGCAATCCCCGCTGCTCGCTCATGCGCAGGCCAGCGAAAAGAAGCGATGACACGAAAGCGTGTGCCTTCTTGTTCTTCTCCCCAAGTGCCTGTTCGTCGAATTTCTTTGCCCCGGCGAGCAGCGCTATCAGGTCCGATTTGGAAGGGATCTTCACGCGCGGCCTGTCTCCACGTTCGACCTTAATTCCATGGGTTGGATCGACCAGGATCCATTGATGGCGGCGGCTGTAACGTAAAATGGTCTTGAACGTGCCGAACACGCGAAGCGCCATGGGACCAGATAGATCCACCTCGAGCTCCTCTGCGAATTCGGCGCAGTCAGCGGGAGTGAGACGGGCGAGGGGTATGTGCGCAATGTTTCTTGCCAAAATGTGCAATCGCACGTGCTGCTCATAAGCGCGGTACGTTGATCGCTGTTTCTTTCCCTTTCTATAGAGGACTTCGAAATGGTCCAGGAAGCTCTCTGCCGCGCCGCGCACTGTTTTGCCATCCGGCACGTGCGTACCCTGGCTGAGAGCGCCTTCAATGCGAATGCGCTCCGCGTCAGCTTCACGCTTAGTCGAAAACTGGCGGCGACGCTCTTTGCCGGCTTGATCGACATATCTGAGGAGCCAACTTGAGTTAAGCTTGCCGGCTCCCGTGGGCCACGTGCGCTTGGAAACGCTTGCCATGGGTAAGCCTATTTCGTCGCGTTGTCCGCACGCGAGGCTTTCAGTTGGTCATCCAATGCGGAGAAGAATATGCGAAGGCTACTGCGTCGCGCGCAGATCCCGAGCCCACGGACGTGGTGAATAGGCATGGTCCCCTTGGATTTGACATGGTAGACGCGGCGTACATTCCATTGCCCTTTTGGCCCCCTCCAATTCAATTCTTTTGCAATGGCGACGGCACCAAGAAGCAGATCTTGAGCGAGCTCGCTGCCGCCGCCCTCCGTCGGGCTGACCTCGTTGGGCTCCTCCGGTCCAGCGGATTGCGCGCTCGCATTGCGCGTCGTTTGCGCGGCGTTTCCGGGAGCTTGCGCAGTCCTGCGCGCGCGCTGTGCTTGGTTTTTCATGGCCGCGAACTCCCGAGATGATGAGTTCCCGCGCTCCGCTTTCCTAGCCTCACTCATTATGCGGCCTGTTTACCTCCGTTGCCCGCAACGGAGCGCGGCGCGGAAACAAGTGCAGGTCGCACGTGTCGGATCATTGCGCTACCCTCTCCAAAACTGCGGAGGTGCGAACGAACGCGGATAATCCTTGCGGTATGAGAGCGTTGAGGGGCAACGGGGAAACGCGTGTAAACGCGTG
>JAMXLN010000306.1 GCA_024281145.1 Hyphomicrobiaceae bacterium
GTTGAAGACGGGATCACCGGTCGGTCGCGGTGCCAGCGGCTGGCCCAGCACGTCGCCGGACCACAGCGGGGCGGGCCCGGGGCTGGAGAGGGTTATGACGGCATCCGCCAACGGTGCAATGGCGGCATGAGCGGCCTGCGCTGCCCGTCGGTCAAGAAGGGCGCCGCGATAGTCGGTAACGGTCATTGCCTCGGCCTTGGCAAGCGCTGCCTTGGCACGCTCGCTGACGCCCAGCGGATGCTCGTTGACGAGATTTCTTTGGTACCAGCGGTTCTCCCAGCCCGTGATGGCGTTGCAGACCGATGCCGCGTTGGCAATGGCGGCCTCGAGCTTCTCCAGGAGTGGATTGTCGGTGCGGCGGAGCAACTGGATGCCGGCACGCTCGATGCCTGCGAGCAGGGCCGCGAACGCCGATTTGCTGTTGGCGTCCAGCTGGTGCCAACCCGCGGTTTCCAGCACGATCAGCCGGCTCGGCTTCTGTGCTGCTGGGGCTTGGCGCGGGCCCAAGAGCCCAAGACAGCCACGGTCCCCGCCGGCGCGCTCGGCAATCTCGATGGCCACCTGCCACATGTCCTCGATTGTGCCGGCGTGCACGCCGTGCGTGCTCATGCTTGTGGCCTGGCGCTCGCCGCGATTGATGGCACCCTGGGTGGGTTTGAGGGCGACGTTGCCGCAGAATGCGGCTGGGCGAATGATGGAGCCGCCGACCTGCGTGCCGATGGCCGCCGGGATCATGCGCGCTGCAATCGCTGCCGCGGAACCCGAGGATGAGCCTCCGGCGGTACGGGCCGGATCAAAGGGGTTGGTCGTCGACGGCGGATGCGATCCGCCGAGCTCGGCGGTCGCTGTCTTGCCTAGGATGATGGCGCCCGCTTGGCGCAGCGCCCATACGGCGGCGTTGTCGCGTTTGGGAAAGCTACCCCCAAAGGCTTCGCAGCCCATCTGCGTGGGCATGTCGCTGGTCTCAAGAAGATCCTTGATGCCGATGGGCATGCCATCGATCGGCGAGAGCGGGCGCCCGGCCTTCCAGCGTGCGCTGCTAGCGTCCGCTGCAGCGCGGGCGCCGGCCTCGTTCAACGCCACGAAGGCTTTGACGACGGGCTCGCGCTCCCGAAACATCTCAAGACACCGCTCAAGATAAGCGCGGGGCGTGTCGGTGCCATCGCCAAAGCGCTGAACCGTATCGTGAAAGCTGAGCGCCTTGAACGTGCGGGGGTCGTAGCGGGATGAGCTCCAGGACATGCGCGCAAACCTCCAGGTGGGAAGCCCAATCTAGCAGCGGACGGGCTCGGACGTCATCCCATCCATGGGTTGGCCATCCATGGGTTGGGCATTTGGGCCGCCGCTCGCGCGCGGCTCCATTGGCTGAGGGCGCGGCTATCCGTGCATCGGGCTTGCGCGTGCGCCATGCCCAGCGTTGGGCGTGGCGAGGGCCTTCATGCCCAGATCGTCCGTGCGGCCTCGACGATGCGGGCGAGCTTGGCGCGCTCGTCGGCTTGCGTGAGGGCGTTGCCAGCGGCGGTGGAGGCGAAACCGCACTGAGGTCCGAGCCCCAACCGATCATGATCAATGAACTTTGCCGCTTCGCCCGTGCGCCGCTCGAGGTCCTCGATGGCTTCCAAGACCGGCGTCTTGGTGCTGACGAGGCCGAGCACCACGCCCTTATCCCTCGGCACAAAGCGCAAGGGCTTGAAGTCGCCCGCACGGGGGCTGTCATACTCAAGCAGGAAATGCGTGACGCGCGTGTTGGCGAAGAAGCGCTCCGCGACGGATTCGTAGCCGCCCTCAGAGAGATAGCGGCCGCGGAAATTGCCACGGCACATGTGCACGCCAATCGCCACGTCGGGTTCGACCTCGGCGACACAATCGTTGATGGCTGCGATGTAGAGATCGACCAACCGGTCGGGTTCCAGGCCGGAACTCGCGATCTTGTCGCGGATGGCTGGGTCGCACAGCATGGCGACCGCCACTTCATCGAGCTGAATGTAGCGGCACCCGGCCTTGACGAGATCGGCGATCTCCGCGCGGTAGATCCGGGTCAGGTCGGCAAAGAAGGTTTCGGCATCGGCATAGACGTGCCGATCGGCGAAGTCGCCGCAGCGGTAAAAGTGCATGGTGGACGGCGCCGGCATGGTGATCTTGGGTGTGACCCCAGTTACCTGTCGCAAGAAGGCAAACTCATCGGTCGCCAGCGGCTGGTCGCGTGTGACCTTGGCGGCGGCGTAGGTGGCCGTGAAATCGACCTCCTCACCATGATCATCGCGGAATTTGAACTGGGCGGGCTTGATCGCAAAGCCCCGGCAGCGCTCGACAAAGCGGCCCCAATAGGAACTGCGGTGAAACTCGCCGTCGGTCACGACCTCAAGGCCCACCTCTTCCTGCAGACGCACCACGTCGCGAATGGCCTTGTTGAGGATTTCGGCGAATTGGGCAGCGTCAAGATCGCCCTGCGCGTGCTGGCGGAACGCCGTGCGCAATTCCTGGGGCCGCAGCAGGCTGCCAACGTGGTCGGCGCGGAATGGGGGTCTTTTCGCCACTTGACCCATGCGAGGGCAATCCTTGTCGCAGCCGCTTTTCGATAGACGTATAGATTCTATAGCATTATAGAGCAAGCAAGACCGAACTTCAGGCTTTGGCCGGCGATGACCACCCATGTTCCGCGTGCACGGCTCGTTCGCAACAGCAAGCCGCTGCGGCGCTCGGACGAGATCATCGATGCGGCTGCGCGCGTGTTCGCCGAACGCGGCTACCACGGCACCTCCACCCAGGCCATCGCTGATGTGCTCGGCATGCGCCAGGCCAGCCTCTATTACTACTTCACCTCAAAGGAGGCGGCGCTGGAAGCGGTGTGTCTGCGCGGCACCGACGGCTTCGTCGAGGCAGCCGAGGCGGTGGTGAAGAGCAAAGGCGCTCCGCTCGAGAAGCTCGCGCGCTTGATCGCGGCGCATCTGTCTCCCATCGAGACGCGGCAGGACTACGTCAAGGTATTCATCAACGAGCGGCGTTACCTGCCGGCGGCGAGCCGCCGCCGCTTAGGGCGCAAGACGCGGGCGATCGAGCGCGCATTCGAGCATGTGATCCTCGCCGGCATCGCCGACGGGAGCATCGTGCGTGGCACCGACGCGCGGCTTGCCATGTTGGCCGTGCTTGGCATGTGCAACGCCGTCATCAACTGGCGTCCGTCCGACCAGGGCAAGGACATGGCGCGCATCGCAGCTCAATTTGCCAAGCTGATGGCCAATGGGCTTGCCGCAAACGGGGGTGGGGCCCGGATGGCGAGGGCGACGTAATGCGTGAAGCCCGCCTGCCACGTTCCGCCGACGAGCTGCGCAAGATGACGGCGCCGGCGCTGCTGCTGGAGCGCGCGCAGCGCTCATCGCAAGAGGTGGCGTTCCGCTCCAAGGCCCTCGGTCTCTATCGCCAACGCACGTGGGCGCAGTATGCCCAGATGGTGGCGCAGACGGCCAAGGCGTTTGCGGCCCACGGCCTCAAAGCGGGCGAGCGCATCGCGATCATGGCGGATGTTTGCGAGGAGTGGCTGGTCTGCGATCTGGCGGCCCAGGCGCTCGGCGCCATCGTTTACGGCATCTATCCGACCGCGTCGGCGGAGGAGGTCGAATATCAGATGCGCGATGGCGGTGCGGTGCTCTTCATCGCCGAGGACCAGGAATACGTCGATCGCATCCTGCCGCGCCTCGACAGACTGCCGGCGCTGCGGGGCATCGTGGTGATCGACGAACGGGCGCTTTTCGCGCTCGCCCACGACAAGCTCATTGGCTACGCGGCGCTATGCAGGGACGGTCGTGGTGGCGATCTCGCCTGGCTGGCCGAGCAGGTGGCCAAGCTGCGACCGGAGCAGCCGGCCTTCATTGTCTACACCTCGGGCACCACGGGCCACCCGAAGGGTGCCGTGATCACGCACGGCAAGCATCTCGCAGCCACCTATTCGGTCGCGGCGCAATACCCCACGCTGCTGAACAAAGAGCACCGCACCGTTGCATACCTGCCGCTCTGCCACGTGCTCGGCCGCGACATCGCGATCACGCTGCCGTTGATCGCTCGGCTCGTGCCACACATCGGCGAATCGGCCGAGGATCTGCCGGAGACGCTGTTTGAGACGGCGCCGACCGTGCTCTTCACGGTGCCGCGTCTTCTCCAGAAACTCGCCGCTCAAATGCTGGTGCAGGCGGGTTGGACCTCGCCCCTCAAGCGCGTTGCCTTAAGATCTGGCATGGCGTTCGCGCGCGGTTACGTCAAGCGTCGCTGGGCCGGGTCGGCGAGCGTCACGGCGGCGGTCACCTACGCCTTCTGGAACGCCGCCGTGTTCCGCCCCATCCGCAACAAGATCGGCTTTGCTGAACTCGAGCTCGTGGTCTGTGGCGGTGCACCGCTGCCGCCGGAGACCATGGCCGTCTGGCACATGCTGGGTGTCAATGTGTGCGAGATGTACGGTCAAACCGAGACGGCAGGCGGCATCATCGCCGGCCAGCAGGGCCCCTTTCCGCGTCCAGGGGATGTCGGTCATGTGGTCGGAGCGTTGGAGGTGCGGCTCGCAAACGATGGCGAGATTCTCGTGCGCTCGCCCGATCTCTTCGAGGGCTATTGGAACAAGCCCGAAGCGTCGCTGGCAGTGCTCGGCACGGACGGCTGGATGCACACCGGCGACATCGGCGAATGGCACAACGGCTGCCTGCGCCTCGTCGACCGCGCGCGCGATTTCCTGGTCACCTCGGGCGGCAAGACCATCTCACCTTCGTTCATCGAAAACACCTTGCGTGCGAGCCCCTATCTCGCCGAGGTCATCGTCTTCGGGCATGGCCGAAAATATCTGACGGCGCTCATCGAGATCGATTTCGAAACGGTCGCCGACTGGGCACGCAGCAACGATGTGGCCTATGCCGGTTTTACGTCGCTGGCTGGGCACTCCAGCGTGCGCGCCTTGATTGGCGGCGAGATCGATAAAGCCAACCAACAGCTCGCGCGTGCCGAGCAGATCAAAGCGTTCCGCATCCTGCCCAAGGCGCTCGATCCAGAGGAAGAGGGGGAACCAATTACGCCGACGCGCAAGGTCAAGCGCGCGGCCATGCACGAGCGCTACAGACACCTTCTGGAGGAGATGTACGACGGTCGAGAAGAAAGGCTGCTGGCGGAGAGTGCGGGGAAGGTGCTGGCATAATAAGCCGGTCGGGGTCCCGCGCTTGAACCTTCGGTTAGCATTGGGAGAAAACGATGCTTCGCAAACTAGCTGCTGGCGCCGCCGTGGCGGCGCTCATCCATTGTCCGGCTTCGGCCCAGGATGCCTACACCATCGGTCTAACGGGCGCCCTCACCGGTCCGCCGGCCAGCACCTATGCTCCGGCAGTTGAGGCGCTGCGCGTTTACCTTGAGCGCGTCAATGCGGCAGGCGGCGTCAATGGCAAGAAGGTCAACCTCATCTTGCAAGACGATTCCGCCGAACCCGGCAAGGCCGCCGCCAACGCCAAGAAGCTGATCGCTCAGGACAACGTCATCTTGTTGATGAACGCCTCGCTCTCGTCCACCTACGCGCCGGTGGTGGCGGAGGCCAAGCGGGCCGGTGTGCCGGTTCTGTTTGCGAGCTCGGTGTGTCCCAAGGACGTCTATCCGCCGGCCGACCCCTTAGAGTTCTGCACCACCGCGTTCGCGGCCAATTACGACAGCCGCGCCACGCTGGCCTTCATCAAGGAGACGGCCAAAGAACCCGTGAAGATTGGCTTCTCGGCCATGGCCATTCCACTCTCGCGCGGCGAGATGGATTTTGCCGAATCGCAGGCGCCCGGGCTCGGCATGACGGTGGTCGACAAGGAGGTCATTCCCCCGCCCACCCCGGACTACACGCCATTTGCCACCAAGCTCAAGGATGCCGGTGCCAACTGGGTATTTTCCTGGGCGCCCTGGGTCACTCAGGTGCGTACCCTGGAAGCTCTCCGGCGCCTGGGTTGGCGGGGCGAGTACGTCGCCTGGTCGCACATCGAGGCCGAGGGCGAACTGGCGCGCCTCAAGGATGGCAGGTTCTACGTCATTGGCGCCAACGCGCTCTTCCAAGACGAGCTGCCGATCCACAAGGAGATCGCCGGGGCTGCGAAGCAGGCGGGGGTGCCCTACCCCGCGCAGCAAATGGCGGAGGGCTGGATAGCCGGCATGGTGGTGGAGGCGGCGCTCAAGGCTGCGGGCTGGCCGGCGAGCGCAGAGAAGCTCGCCGCCGCCATGGCCAACCTCACAGTGGACACCAAGGGGCTGCGCGGTGGTCCCATCGCATGGACCAAGGACAATCATTTCCGCACGCGCCAGTACTATCGCGTGTACGCGTGGGATGAGGCAAAGAGCGCGATCGTGCGGGTGAAGGACTGGACAGCGTTCGATGTGAAATAGCTGGGGCCTTCGCGCCCGCCTGCGCCGTGGGGAACCAGCGTGGGGGAACCAGCGTGGGGGAAAAAGCGTGGGGAGCCGCGTCTTTCTCAGCTTCCCCGGTGGTGCACCTTTAGGTGATGCAAGGGCGTGATGGAGCTTGCTGTGCGGGGGTCGTAGGAAGGTGCGAAGCCCAACCTAGAGACAGGCCGGCTCGCGGTGATGGATGGTGCCTCTTGCAGCTTGCGGTCAACATCGCGGTGCTAACCGCCATCTACGCCCTGATTGCGTGCGGGTACGTGCTCGTCTACCGCGTGAGCCGGGTGCTCAACCTCGCGCACGGCGAGCTGATGATGCTCAGCGCCTATCTGCTGCTCGTGACGGCCTCGCAGTTCGGCAGCCACTGGGCGGTGGCAATCGCGACTGCACTGGGCTTGAGCGGGCTGGTCGGCGTCCTGGTCTACCTGTTCTTGATGCGCAAGATGACGGGGGAAATGGTGCTGGCGGCCGTGCTCACCACCGTGGCGCTTGGCATTCTATTGCGCGGCGCCACAGTGCTCATCTGGTCGGCGCAGCAGCACTATCCCGTGCAGCGGCTCAACATCACCAATTTTGCCATTGCGCTCCCTGGGGGCGCGCGAATTTCACTGTGCGCCGCATTGCTGGTGGCAACCATGATCCTCGTCTACAGCAGCCTCTTCGCCTTCCTGCGCTTGGGCCGCTGGGGCGTGCGCATGCGCGCAGCGGGGCAGAGGCCACTGCTCGCAGCGCAGCGCGGCATCAACCTGCATATCATTTACGCGATGGCCTGGGGACTTTCGACCCTGATTGGCGCCATGGCCGGCATGTTGATCGCGATGGACCAAGGCCTCGACCAGACCATGGCCACCATCGGGTTGAAGGCGTTCCCCGCTGCACTGGTCGGAGGGCTCGACAGCCTGCTCGGCGCCCTCGTTGGCGCACTGATCGTGGCCACCGCTGAGATATTGCTCATCCACTACGTCGACCCACTGCTGTCGGAGGTGGTGCCGTTTGCAGTGTTGATCGCGGTGTTGGTGGTGTGGCCGTGGGGGCTCTTTGGCACGCGCGAGGAGCTCGACCGTGTCTAGGCAGCCTCGCGCCAGCGGCCATTTCCGCATCGGATACGCTGAGGACCTCAAGTTGATCCAGACGCCACTTGAGCGATGGGCGTTGGCGGCATTGCTTGTGGTACTGGGAGGACTGCCATTCCTGGCTTCGCCCTTCCTGCTCGATCTCGCCAACCAGGTGTTCCTGGCCTCCATCGGCTCGCTCGCGCTCATGCTGCTTACGGGGTACGCGGGCCAGGTATCACTGGGGCATGCGGGGTTGCTGGCAGCGGGCGCCTTCACGGTTGGCATTCTGGCCAAGGAGCTTGGAGCACCATTCTGGATCACGCTGCCGGCAGCCGCACTGGTCGGAAGCCTGCTCGGTTTGCTGTTCGGGCTACCCTCTCTGCGGCTGCGCGGGCTCTATTTGGCGGTCAGCACGCTGGCGCTGCACTTCCTCGTCGTCTACTGCGGTGGGGAGTACGAGGCAAGGCGCGGGCTTTCGACGGGGATCGTCATCGACCCGCCCTCGATCGGCGGCCATGCCGTCACGAGTGCGCGCGCTTGGTACTTTGTGCTGGGCCTGGCCGCGACCGGCACGCTCTTGCTCTCCCTCAATCTCTTGCGCAGCGGCACCGGCCGAGCATGGGCTGCGATCCGGGCCAACGAAACGGTGGCGGAGGCGCTCGGCATCGGGGTCGCTGCCCACAAGCTCTTGGCGTTCGTGCTCTCCTCGCTCATCACCGCCGTCGCCGGTGCCCTCTTTGGCTACTACCGCGGCTTTGTATCGGTGGAGGCCTTTTCACTCTTCCTGTCGATCCAGTACGTGGCAATGATCATCATTGGCGGCATGGGCTCGCTGCTGGGCGCGTTGCTCGGCGCCCTCTTCGTCACGCTCTTTCCCTACGGCATCGAAGCAGCGCTTGGTGCGTTGCCGGGTGCGCAGCGCTACGCGGGAGCGCTGTTTGCCGTGAACTACACCGCGTTCGGCCTGGTCATGATCCTGTTTCTTGTGCTGGAGCCGTTCGGTCTCGTCGGCATCTGGCGGCGTATCGAGACCTATTTCGTGTTGTGGCCGTTCAAATACCGCCCGCTGGCGGGACGACCGCGATGAGCGATGCACTTCTCAGCGTCGAGAAGTTGGAGGTGGTCTACCAGCGCGCCATCACGGCCGTGCAGGGCGTCTCGCTGGTCGTGCCACAGGGGCAAATCGTCGGCATTCTCGGCACCAACGGCGCGGGCAAAACCACGCTGCTGCGGGC
>JAMXLN010000307.1 GCA_024281145.1 Hyphomicrobiaceae bacterium
CCTGTCGCGTTTACCGGCCGATGCGTTGATGGTGGAGCGCACCGAGCCCGAGCTCCAGCGCCTCAAGACGCGCTATCGCCGGGCGGATGGCACGCCGATGACGCTAGGCGAGGTAGGCCAGCGCCACGGCCAGAGCGTGGGCCTGCCACAGTTTGTGGGCACGGCTTGCAGCATCGCCGACCAGATGGAGGCCTTCATCGATGCGGTTGGCGGGGATGGGTTCGTCCTTTCGCCCATCTACTGCCCCGGTGCCATCGAGGCGTTCGTGGACCATGTCGTGCCGGAGCTGCAGAAGCGGGGCCGGGTACGCAGCGAATACGCCGGCGCCACGCTGCGCGAGGTGCTTCGGTGAGCGTTAATTTGCTTGCGTCGAATCCCAACCTATGGCGCTGATGAGTTTCGATGCGTGGCCTCGAGCCAGGCGCGGGGGGGGCCAACCGGCTGAGAAACAGGCGTTTGCAGCCCGCTGAGCGGGTCGCGCTGGCCACTTGAGGACGGGCGGGCCTTGCAGGGTACCCTTGGCGGTCTGCATGGGCCAACCCGTTGCCGCCTGTGCAACCCAGCATCTCGAAAACTGAGGTCCAGCAACACTTTCGGCAAGCCACGGCGGTCGTTAGCATCCACGCGCTGTCGTCGAGGGTGCGCGAGCGCGACGGAGCGGGCATAGTAGTATCGCTCGCCATAACAGAAATCGGGAGGTTCTATGGAAGCGGCAGTTGAAAAATCGGCTATGCGCAAGATCTATTTGCGGCTTCTGCCCTTCGCGGTCCTCTCCTACATCTTGGCCTACATCGACCGCATCAATGTGAGCTTTGCGGGACTGACGATGCGCTCGGATCTCAATCTTAGCGCGACCGACTTTGGGTTCGCACTCGGTACCTTCTTCCTCGGCTATTTCATCTTCGAGGTGCCGAGCAACGTCATCATGGAGAAAGTGGGCGCGCGGATCTGGATTGCGCGCATCATGATCACATGGGGGATATTCGCCGGCATGATGGCGTTCGTCTACGATACCACGAGCTTCTCCATCGTACGCTTCCTGCTCGGTGTGGCCGAGGCCGGCTTCTTTCCTGGGATGCTGCTCTATTTTACGTACTGGTTCCCGCGCAGACACCACGCGCGGATCGTTTCGGGGTTCCTGGTGGGCCTGCCGATCGCCGTCGCGCTCGGTGCGCCGATTTCGACGGGTTTGCTCGGTCTCGATGGCCTGTGGGGACTCAAGGGCTGGCAGATCATGTACCTGGCGGAGGCGGTTCCCACCATCGTCATCGGCGTGTTGACGCTGCTGGTACTGACGGATCGGCCGGAACAAGCCAATTTTCTCTCGCCCCAGGAGAAGGACTGGGTCATCGCTAAGATCGCCTCAGAGCGGCCACCAAGTGAAGCGAAGAAATTCGGGGCTCCGCGCGTGTTCATCCTCGCGCTGATGTACGTCATCATTACGCTGGCAAGCCTCGCCCTGCTTTATTACACGCCGCAAATCACGGCGTGGCTGAAGGCCAACTTTGGCAACGCGCCGCCCGTCCTGGTGGTACTCATTCCCTACATTTTCGGCACCATTGGTCTGTTGGTTTGGGGCCGGATTGCCGATCGCAATCTGTGGAGGGCGATGATCAACGCGAAGGTCCTGCTGCTGGCGGTGAACTACTTTGGGATCGTCACGGCGAGCCTCGGCATGCTCTACTTCATTCCACAGATCATCAAATCGCTCGGCGCGTTCACCAACATGCAAGTGGGCTGGCTCACGATGATCCCCTACATCTGCGGTGGCATTGGCATGGTGACCTGGGGTCGCGTGTCCGATGCAATGAACGAGCGGCGCTGGAACTTGCTCGTGGCTTGCGTGCTCTCGACCGGTGGCCTGGTGCTCGCCGGCTACATGATGGGCACGTGGTGGGCATTGGTCGGCATGTCGCTCGCCGCGATCGGTTTTTATGGCTCCAAGGGGCCGTTCTTTGCGATGCCACCGATGTTCTTGAGCGGCACGGCGCTAGCGGGTGCCGGGTTCGCCTGGATCAACTCGATCGGCAATCTCGGAGGAACGGTGGGTCCCTATTACGTGGGCTACATGAAGGATCTAACGGGCAACTTTGCGGGCGGGCTCTACGGGTTGGCGTTGTTGAGCCTGATCGCCGCTCTGGTGTGCGCCTTTTTCCTGCACATACCAGACAGCATCGCGCAAAGCGAGCGGGTGGGCGAAGCCCAAGCGGCCTAGGTCGGCAACCTCGGCAAAGACCTCGCGGGCCATGCACCTCCACGGGTGGACCGGCCCGCGCGGGAGCGACACGTGAGCGACCGCGCCCAATCCTGCCAGCAGCCCTGCAGCAGCCCGGGCCCGGCTGCTGCAATGGGCGTGCAAGATGGTCCGGCCAGTCGCTTCGAGCCGTACGGGGCCGTTACGGACGATCCCCTCCGGCGCGCCGAGCCCGCCGTCAGCTTCACCCTGGCAGAATGCTTGAGGCGCGCCGCATGCCTCGCCTTGGGGACTAGACGAGCCCACCCACCGTCATGGCAAGAGCGGTACACCGATCAGTTTGGCGTGGCCCCACAATAGCATGAAGGCATAGAGGAGGAGACCGAGACCGATGGCTATGACATCCCCGAGGATGCCGCCCTGGGTCTGGCCGAGCGGCCCGGGTGCGGCTCGATGGCGTACGGAAATTCGATCGCACACGGCATAAGCCAAGAAGGATCCAAACAGTAAAACGGAGGCAAGATCACCGTTGGCCAGCAGATGCCCCAGTGCCCACAGCATGAGTGCGGTGAGCAAAGGATGGCCCACGGCAGAGCGGATGCGCGATGGCACATAGGTCGCCACCAGCAAGATCATGGCCGGGACCATCAGCAGGAAGACGAGGTGCTTCGTCCAAATGGGCGGCACCCACAGCTGGGGGTTGCCGCGCGCGAGCCCCTGCATCTGCCCGTACCCCAACACCAGCAACACGATGCCGATGGCCGATATGAGTGAGAAGGCACCTTTGTAGGGGCCCTCGCCGAGGCTACGGATGAGGGCCGTACGCAGCGTTGGTTGCGTCGGCACGAGGTGGGCGCCAATGAAGAGGAGCAGTCCGCCGATCAAAAGCGTCATGGAGTGATTATCCACGCTCGGCGGCGCGAAGGCTAGGGTCGCACCGTCGTCGAGCCACTTGGAACGTCGCCATAATTTGTGCCACATTCGGCCGGTCTAGTTCACCAGCCGGGCCGAGGGAACGGCCCTAGGATCGACGGGGATTACTGCTGAGCCAACTCGCAGGTGGAGCGCTGCGCCGCGTGGGCGGCGTTCTGCTCCGGCCGTCCCGGAAGGAGACGACGCCACTGCGGGTCCGAAATAGTCGCCCCGCGGTCCCGTTGTTGCAAACGTTGTGCGTAGCGTGAGAGGGAATCGTGGAGAAAGACGCCTCTTCGGGGAGCAGTTACGCCCTTTCGACCGACGCCAGCTCGGGGCCGCAACTTTCAACGAGCGATCTGACGCACGAGCTGGCACAACTTCTCGCTGCCTCTATCGCCCGCCAGCAGGCGGACAAGGCTGCGGGTGTACCGACCAATGCGGGGCTCACAAGCCTTGCAAGCCTCGTCTCCGCCGTCTCGGCGCAGCGGACGCTGGCGCCGGTACCCAAGGACGGGCTTTCAGCGCTGTCCTACATGAAGCGGCCCGACAGGGTGGCGGTGGTCGCCGAGCCCGGTCCCGGTGAGGCCGCCGACGACGAGCCGATGCCAATTCCCTCGACATGGCGCGAACCGAGCTATGACGATGACCGCTCCTATCGCCAACAGATGGGGGCAGCGCTCTTGGGCTTGGCGGCGGGGCTCATGATCGTCGTGCCGACCGTGCTCTGGATGAGCGGCTGGTTTGAGGCGCGCAGGAGCAATCCGGCAATGCCGCACATCGCTGCCGCCATCGAGCCCAAGATCGCGGAAGTGCGCACAATGCCCGAAATGCGCACAGTGCCTGAAATGCGCACAGTGCCCGAAGTGCGCACGGTGCCCGAAGTGCGCACAATGAAGGTGCAGGTGCGACCGGTGGAGAAACCCGAAGCCGCAGCCCAGTACGTGACCGGTAGCGTTGCGCCACGTGCGACGATCGGGGCCGTTCCCGCCGTCGCCGATCAGCCCGCGGCTTCGGCCCTGGCGGCAAAGTTTGCGGAGCCGACCCCTGCCGAAGCGCCGGCGCATCCGCACAATGACCTCATTGCCCAGGCGTCGCGGCGCCTCGAAACCGGTGACGTGATGGGCGCCCGCGAGATGCTGGCGGCGGCGGAGGACGGCAGCCAAGGGCCCGTGTTGTTTGCTTTGGCAGAGACCTACGATCCCAACATGCTGGCGGCCTGGGGCACGCGTGGTGTGGCCGCCGATGTTGCCCGCGCGCGCGCGCTCTATCGCAAGGCGCTGAGCCTTGGCGTTGCCAGTGCGCTCGGACGCCTGGAGGCGCTCAAGTAGCCCTCGTTGCAATGCCGCAGCACTCCTGACGCGTAGGCGGATCGGATCGCCGACCAGTCCGATCTCAAGCCGGCCGATCTGCCTGAAGGCCGTGATCTTAAAGTCACGACCGATCTGCGCGCCGTCCTGAAGGGCCTCCTGAGATGACACCTCGGCTAGCCGAAGCGGTCCTCGCGAGCTCGGTCTTTCCGGGGAGCGGCATGGTGGCGCCGAGGCGGGTCTCGTGACTGAGGCACAGAGTGCTACCAGAGCGCCGCCAAATTTGACGATCCTGCCGCCCTGTTGTCTGAGACACTGGGGAACGGGCCGGCTCTTGTGGCTATCCGAAGGACATCGCAGGGCGAGGCGGCGCTGAAGCGTGCCCGACCCCACATAGGGTTCTGCCCGGCAGAAACTCGCGCAAAGTGCCTTGTTAGGCTACGCCCGCGCGCAACAGATCGTGCACGTGCACCACCCCCACGGGCTTGCCTTTGTCCACCACGAACATCTGCGTGCGCTTGAGCGAATTGATCTCTTGAAGTGCAGCGGAGGCCAGCGTGTCGGGCGACAACGTGTCGGGCTTCTTGGTCATAATGTCGCAAACACGCGCCTTGAGCAGCTCGGGTCCCATATGGCGCCGCAGATCTCCATCGGTGATCATGCCGACCAACCGACCCTTGCCATCGACGACACCGAGACAGCCGAAGCTCTTCTGCGTCATGGTCACCAGCGCGTCGGACATGATCCTGTCCTCGCTCACCAGCGGCAGTCGGTCGCCGGTATGCATGATGTCGGCGACGAACTTGAGGCTGGCGCCCAGCGAGCCTCCGGGATGAAATACGCTAAAATCGTGCGCGGTAAAACCCTTGGCCTCGAGCAGGGCAATAGCGAGACAGTCGCCCAGGGCGAGCTGCATGGTGGTCGAGGTGGTGGGGGCGAGGCCGTGCGGGCAGGCCTCCTTGGCGCGCGGCATCTCGAGCACGACATCCGACTGTTTGCCAAGCGCGGAATCCGACCGGGAGGTTATGGCGATCAGCGGTACCTTGAAGCGCCGCGAATAGGTGAGAATGTTGCCGAGCTCGACGCTTTCCCCCGACCAGGAAATGGCGACGATCGCGTCATCGCGCAAGATCATGCCGAGGTCGCCGTGGCTCGCCTCGCTCGGGTGCACGAAGAAAGCGGGAGTGCCGGTGGAGGCGAAGGTCGCCGCCACCTTCTGGCCGACGTGCCCGCTCTTGCCGATGCCGGTGACGATCACCCGGCCCCTAGCGGTGGCCAAGATGGCCACGGCTCGGCGGAAGGGCTCACGCAGCTGATGATTGAGCGTCGCTCTTAGAGCGTCGAGGCCTTCGCGCTCGAGATCGAGCGTGCGGGCGGCCGAGTCGGCGGGATGCGACGTCAGCACCTGCAGTCGGCGTGCAGTCTTGGTTTCAGCGGTGGCTGCCATTTCCCCCATGCCTTGCGTTGCTGCGGCACGTCTGCCGCTGCGACCAGCCCCCCGGCAAGGCCCCAGCGATTCGCTTATGCACAGTCTAATGGTATTGGGCGTACAGGCAACCTAAACCAGGAATGGGCGCGATCGTTGCGTCACTGGGCCGGTACCAGGCGCGCGGCCGCTGCCGGGGCGCGTGAGGAGGAGGAGAGGGAAGCTGATGGCGAGGCGACGCGCAAGGCCGTGCCGTCCGACAGCTGGCTGCCAGCGATTAGGCTGCGATCAGCGAGGAAAAGCGAGACGGACCTGCGCAGCTGCCAAGCCTGGCCGACGCGTTGGAGCGCGGCAACGTCGCGACCAACCGCATCGGCTTGGCTTTCAAACACCAATTCAACGGGGGCGCTGTGCCGCGCAGAGGCTCGACCACATACGATTTGGCGCCCATTCAAACCGCCATCATGTTGGGCTCCCCGCATGGATTTACCACAACGGTGGCGGATGGCAGCTGGCCTGGCGCCTTCGACGATATCGAACTCATGCCTGCGCCAGTGACGCCAGCCAGTGACGCCAGCCAGTGACGCCAGCCAGTGACGCCAGCCTGGCAAGTGCGCCTCCCTCCTTGAGCGTGCCAAAAGCAGCCGTGTTCGCTACAAACCGAATTTAGCCGGTCGGCTTGCCTCAAAGGCGGCGCCACAGCCTCGGCGGGCGATGCGCAGAGCTGAGCGAGGTGATAGTCTGCAGCCATGTTCACCGGGATTATCACGGACATCGGCGAGCTCGTCGCGCGACGCGAGGGGTGTTTTACAATCCGCTGCGGCTATCCGGTGGCCAGCATCGTCATCGGCGCCTCAATTTCATGCGACGGGGCGTGCCTTACCGCCACGCAGGTTGCGCGCGGGGGTCCGGGCAGCCAGTTCACGGTCGACGTCTCCAACGAGACGCTGGCGCGCACGACGCTGGGTCAGTGGCAGCCAGGTCGGCGCATCAACCTGGAGCGTGCGTTAAAGGCCGGCGACGAATTGGGAGGGCACATCGTGGCGGGTCATGTGGACGGTGTCGGCCGCGTGGCCGACGTGCGCGCCGATGGGTCCTCTGTACGTCTCATGGTCGAGGTTCCGGCGGATCTGGCCCGCTATCTCGCCCCCAAGGGTTCCATAGCGCTCGACGGTATTTCACTCACGCTCAACGAGGTGGCCAAATCGAGCTTTGGCGTCAACATCGTGCCTCACACCTTGACCCATACGACCTTGGGCGCGAAAAGACCTGGCGACCTGGTCAATCTGGAGGCCGACGTGCTTGCCCGCTACGTGGCGCGGGCCATGGAGCTCAGGACGTGAAGGACGGCTTGAAGACAATCTCATACGCGGAGGGCAAGGGCTTCCTTTCCCCAGTCGAGGAGATCATCGAGGATCTGCGCAACGGCCGCATGATCATCCTGGTCGATGCGGAGGATCGCGAGAATGAGGGCGACCTCGTCATTCCCGCACAGATGGCAACCCCCGATGCCATCAATTTCATGGCCAAGCATGGCCGCGGACTGATCTGCCTCTCCCTTACCGGGCAGCGCGCCCAGCAGCTGCGCCTTGAGTACATGGCGCGGCAGAACCAAGCCCGCAACCGCACGGCCTTCACTGTCTCCATCGAGGCGCGAGAGGGCATCGCTACCGGGATCTCTGCCCATGACCGCGCCCGCACCATCGCCACCGCCATCGATCCCACCAAGGATTTCAACGATGTCGTCTCGCCCGGGCACGTGTTCCCGCTGATCGCGCGTGAGGGCGGCGTGCTGGTGCGCGCAGGCCATACAGAGGCCAGCGTTGATCTTGCACGTCTGGCCGGTCTCTACCCCGCCGGAGTTATCTGTGAGATCATGAATGACGACGGGACGATGGCGCGCATGCCCGACCTTGTCGCCTTCGCGCAGCGCCACGGCCTCAAGATCGGTACCATCGAAGATCTCATCGGCTACCGGCTGCGCCACGACCGGATCGTGCGCGAAGTGGCAAAGATGGCGATCGAGAGCGCCCACGGAGGCAGCTTTGTGCTCCATGTGTTCGAGACCCCGGTGGAGCCGGTCGAGCACCTGGCCTTTGTCAAAGGCGACCTTAGCGCTCCAGGCCCGGTGCTCGTGCGCGTGCATGCCGTCAACGTCCTGACCGATCTGTTAGGCGTCGGCGCGGAAGGTCCGCGCGACTCCCTCATCGAAAAGGCCATGGGTATGATCGCTGAGGAGGGGCGTGGCGTCATCGTGCTCATTCGCGATCTGCGGGCAAAGTCAGTCTCGGCGTGGGTGGCGCAGAACGCCGAGAGCAAGCGGCCGCGGCGACAGGTGACGGCGGAGCGTCGGCTGGTCGAGATCGGAGTGGGCTCGCAGATCCTGCGCACGCTGGGGGTGTCTGATATGGTGCTCCTCACCAACGCGCCGCCGTCGCGTTACGTGGGCCTCGAGGCTTTCGGGCTGCGCATCGTTGGCCAACGGCGACTGAGCTGAGCCATGGCAGGCCGGTCAAAGCGATCCGCTGAAACAAGCGAGCTCTTGGGCACCCCGGGCAGCCAGGGGGCGCACATTCTCATCATTGAGGCGCCCTACTACGAGGCCGTGTCCGAGGAGCTTGCGGCAGGCGCTATCGCCGAGCTCGATGCGGCCCAGGCCACCTACGAGCGGATCGTTGTACCGGGCGCGCTTGAGATCCCCCAGGCATTGGCTCAAGCGGTGAAGGCAGACCTGATTGGTTCCGATGACGCCAGCGCGCGCTTCGATGGCTGCGTGGCGCTCGGCTGCGTCATCCGTGGCGAAACCTCTCACTACGACATCGTCTGCAACAACGCCAACCACTGGTTGATGCAGGTGGCGCTTGCCAATGCCATACCGCTCGGCAACGCCATCCTAACGGTCGACACTGAGGCCCAGGCGCTGGAGCGCGCGCGCGGCGGGCGCAAGGGTAAGGGCGCTGACGCCGTGCGCGCCTGCCTGGCGCTGATCGCGCTCGAGCGGGTGTTCGCCTCCGAGGAGGGGGAATGAGCGCGGCGAGCGACAGCGCGCGCACTCCCAAGGGTCTGTCGCGAAGTCAGGCCCGCCTCGCGGCCGTGCAGGCGCTCTATCAGATGGACCTCGCCGAGACGGATCTGGCCGCCGTGATCGAGGAGTTCAAGGCGCACCGACTGGGCAGAGCGGCCGAAAACGGTGTGGACGCCGGCACGGGTGGCGAGGCGGACCCTGAGCACTTCGCCGATGTGCTGAAGGGGGTCGTGCGGCGCCAACGTGAGATCGATCCCATGATCGATCGACAACTTGCGCAGGGGTGGCGGCTCACGCGGATCGATTCGATCTTGCGCGCGATCTTGCGCGCGGGTGCGTTCGAGCTCATCGAGCTCAGCGATGTGCCACCTCGCGTCGTCATCAGCGAATACATCGATGTGGCGCACGCCTTCTTTGAAGGTGATGAGCCGCGCGTCGTCAACGGTGTGCTCGATGCCCTCGCCCGCAAGCTGCGCCCGGGCGACCTACCGGAGCGTGGCAAGGGCCACGCATAGAGCTGCGCCGGTGACCAACGAGGGGCGTCCGCTCGTGCACAGCCGAGCTCTGCGGACGGCAGCGGCGAGGTCGAGCAAGCGGAGTTGCGCCCGACAACCCCATCGGGATCGAATACGCACTCGGCAGCGAGGGCTCCGGTGGTCTTGAGTAACGGCGTTGCGGGGTGTGAGACGGTTGAACACGCGATGACGAGCAATCCCCAAGAGCAACGGTTACACGGCGAAGAGGCCCTCATCCGCCTGCTTGCCCCGCTCACCAGCGGCGCTCCGGGTGCCTTTGGCCTTGCCGACGACTGTGCCTTGATTGCAGTGGAACCCGGCACCCAGCTGGTGCTCAAAACCGATCCGGTGGCGGAGGGGGTGCACTTCTTCGGCGATGATGCACCCGAGGATATTGGCTGGAAGGCGCTGGCAGTGAACGCTTCTGATCTCGCCGCCAAGGCTGCCCAACCGCTGGGCTACCTCATGGCGGTGTCCTTCCCGGAGGCGCCCACGGCCAGCTGGTTCAAGCGCTTCGCCGCCGGGCTCGAGGCGGCGCAGAGGGCCTTCGGCTGCCATCTTCTCGGCGGCGATACGGACCGCCGCCCTGGTCCCGTTACCATCACCATCACCATCCTGGGTACAGTTGCAGCCCGCGGCATGGTGCGGCGCGGCACGGCCCAAGCCGGTGACGTGCTGTTCGTGTCCGGTACGCTCGGCGATGCGTTTCTTGGTTTGGGGTTGCGCAAGGACACGGCGCTCGCTGGTCGCTGGGGGCTCGCAAGCGAGGAGGCCCAGTATCTCGTGCAACGCTTCTTGCGGCCGCAACCGCGGCTGGCCCTGGCAACGGCCTTGCGCGCGCACGCGTCCGCCGCGATGGACGTCTCGGACGGCCTCGCCAAGGATCTTGCGCGCATGTGCAGCGCGAGCGGCTGTGCTGGCCGTGTGCGCCTTGCCGACGTGCCGCTTTCCGCCCCCGCCGCCAAGGCGGCGGCGGTCGATCCGGTGCTCGCCGCGGGGATGGTGACGGCGGGCGACGACTACGAGGTGCTGGCCGCGGTTCCCGCAGCCAACGCCGACGCATTTCGCTCCTGCGCGGTTGTTGACGGCATCCCCGTGAGCCCCATCGGCTTCATGCGCGCCGGGCGTGGCATTGTCATCGAGGGTGACGAGGGGCGGCCGCTGGCGTTGGACCATCTCGGTTGGGATCATTTCTAGGCCAGGGTGCGTTGGCTGCCTGCGACCTTCGCACCAGGGCGGCCACCCTCTTCGCCTTGCCCGCGGCAACCTCGGGACAATCCTTTGGCTCCATTCGTGGCGATCCCCTGTTCTGCCGCCTTGTAGCCGTCGATGGCAGAACGCGCGTCCCGCTCGAGCGCGCGCTACCCACCACACCCGCTGCGTGGCCAGGTAAAGTTCGATCTCGGCGAGCTCAAGGAGCGTGAGCACACGAGAGCATTTCTCGCTCGTCACCTTGGCGGTGATGGCCTCATCGACATCGGGTCTGGCAAACATGGCGCTCCGAGGCCTGCGGTGTCCCCCGGCCACTTGTAGGCCAGCCGGTGCCCGGTTCCTCCGCAGAGAGCTGCCATCAGGCCGAGGAGCACCGAAGGGGAATGGAACATGAGCATCACCCCTTGCGTGGCCTGCGCATGACCCGCATGGCAGATGCGGCTCACCAACTTGCAGCGCCCGTGGCGCGACTTGTGCCTGGGAGAGACGGTGCCGCATGTTACGGGTGAAACTGCGGGCTGCACAACGTCAAGGGGTACGAGGGTCGCTCGAGTTGGCCCTTTTCTCGTGGCGCAGTTGGCGCATGCGACCGGCGACGGCGCGCACTTTGCGCGGCGCGGCTCGCCATAGCGCCAGCACCGACAGGGCGATCAAGCCCACGCAGATCCAGAACGCAAACGCGTAGGTGCCCTGCATGTCGTAGAGCGCGCCGGTCACCCAGGGTCCCAAAGCCCCACCGACGATGGCGGCCAGCATCAGCGTGCCGAAGATGCTGCCATAGTGTTTGCCGGCATAGATCTCGGCGACGATTGCGCCGAAGATCGACGTGAGCCCGTAGCCCAACCCGCCCTGGCTGATGATCATCGCATAGAGCAGCGGCAGGGTTGGGTGGCTCTCGAGCAAGATGAGAGCCACGAAGCATGACGCAAATCCGAGGCAGCTTACAGTCCAAACCCATTCCCTGCCAATCCGATCGGAAATGTGGCCGAGCAGGATCTGTCCGGGAATGCCAACCAGGCTGACGAGGCCCAGCGCCCACGCTGCGGTGGAGGGGCTGAACCCGATCTCGATCAGGTACTTGGTCTGGTGCACTTGGACGGCGTACCAGCCATAGAGGCCCGCGAAGTAGGCGAGCGCGATCCACCAGAAGCGCGCCGTGCACATGGCGCGCCAGAGCGTCCAATCGACGGCCGCCCACGCCTCGTCCACAACGTTGGAAATCTGTGGTGCTGAAGCGCTCAGGTCTCGAGCATCGCCGTCAGGCTCAAGGCCCACATCTTCGGGCCGTCGGTGCAGCAGCAGATTGATGGGTGCAAGCACAACGAGCAAAAGGATGCCCAGAGCGGCGCAGGCCGTGCGCCAACCGAAGCCTTCGATCACCGATTGGACCAAGGGCAAGAGCGCGATGGAGCCCACACCGACGCCCGCGAAGGCAATGCCGATCGCCAGCCCGCGCCGGCGGACGAACCAGTTGGGCAGGAACAGCGACTGGCCGGAGTAGCCAAGGCACACGCTGCCGCCGCCCACCAGCACGCCCAGCGTCAGATAAAGATGCCACGGCTCTGTGACGAGTGGCGCCGCTAGCAGCCCGGCCGCCATCAAAGCCACACCCAACTCCATCACGGCGCGGGGGCCCACCCGATCCATCATGCCGCCGAGCAGCGGGCTCAGGATCGCCGAGACAGCAAAGCCAAAGGAAAACGCCCCAGCGGTGACGCCGCGATCCCAGCGGAACTCCTCCAGGATGGGTGGAAACAGCAGCGAAAACGCGGTCCGCGCGTTGACCCCGATGCCCATCGTCACGAAGACGACGGCAACAATCAACCAACCGTAGAAGACGGGCAGACGCATGGGGTAACGAGCTCTTCTAGCGCTCTCGCAGAGGCTTTCTCACAGGGGTTGCGCGGGCACGGCAGGCCATCTCAGCTGCTGTCGCTCAGCCATTTGCCTGACCGTGCTCGTCCGTCCCGTTGCCGGCGGGGATTTGCGCCAAAGGACAGCTCCTCGGCTCCTCCCCGTGCGCCCTGCAATGTCATTGACATGGCACCCTACGCACCGCATAAACCTCTGTCATGACCTATCCTATTGACGAGCGACGCCGTAATGTTCGCCCGCGCGCGCGGTTGCGATGACGGACGGTTGACGGGTCCAGTTCAGCGCCGCGCACGAAGCGCGGCTTTTTGTTTTCTCGAGCCGAACCAGATAGGTCTTGCCATGTCCACTCATTCCACCAAGCCAAGGTCAGCGACGGCGTCCAGCGGACCTTCGTCCGCCGTCATGCCCACCTACGCCCGGCACAACATTGCCTTCGACAGGGGCGAGGGCGCATGGCTCGTAGCCACCACGGGCGAGCGCTATTTGGACTTCGCCAGCGGCGTCGCCGTCAATGCGCTCGGACATGCGCACCCCAAGCTGATCGGCGCGCTCACCGAGCAGGCGCAGAAGTTGTGGCACTCGTCCAACCTCTACCGCATCGCGGGCCAGGAGCGGCTCGCTGAACGCCTGTGCGAGGCGACCTTCGCCGACAAGGTGTTCTTCACCAATTCCGGTGCCGAGGCGTGCGAGGGTGCCATCAAGCTTGCACGGCGCTATCATTTTGCCAGCGGAAATCCCGAGCGTTGGCGCATCGTCACCTTCAAGGGTGCGTTCCATGGCCGCACGCTCGCCACCATCGCGGCGGCCGGCAACGAGAAGTATCTGGAGGGTTTCGGCGAACCGGCCCCGGGGTTCGATATCGTTGCCTTCGGCGATCTTGAGGCGGCCGCGCAGGCGATTGGCCCGAAGACCGCCGCCATCATGGTGGAGCCGGTGCAGGGGGAGGGCGGTGTGCGCGTTGGCTCCAGTCAGTTCCTTCAGGGGCTGCGCGCGCTGTGCGACGAGCATGGGCTGCTGTTGGTGTTCGACGAGGTGCAATGCGGCATGGGCCGCACGGGCAAGCTGTTCGCCCACGAGTGGGCGGGCATCACTCCGGACGTGATGGCGGTGGCCAAGGGCATCGGCGGCGGCTTCCCGGTCGGATGCTTTATGGCCACCGATGCGGCGGCCAAAGGCATGATTGCCGGCACCCATGGCTCCACGTATGGCGGCAATCCGCTCGCCATGGCGGTGGGCAATGCCGTGCTCGACGCGGTGCTGGAGCCGGGCTTTCTCGCGCGCGTCGCCGCGGCGGGCTTGCGCCTCAAGCAGGAGTTGGCGCGCATCAAGGATGAGCATGCCGATGTGGTCGAGGAGGTGCGCGCTAGCGGTCTTCTCGCCGGCATCAAGGTCAGGCCGCCGATGGGCGAGGTCGTTGGCGCCTGTCTGGGCGAGAAGCTGCTCACCGTCGGCGCCGGGGAAAATGTCGTACGGTTGCTGCCGCCGCTTAACGTCACCGACGCGGAGATTTCAGAAGCGGCCCAGCGTCTGTCGGCAGCGCTGAAGCGGGTGGCCAAGCCTGCCGCCAAACCGTCGTGAGGCCTGCCGCCAACCAAAGCTTCGCTGCTGCCATGCCGCCGCGACACTTTTTGGATATCGACCGCATCGATGCCCGCACGCTCAGGCGCATCGTCGACATGGGTCATGCCATGAAGCGGGCAGGCAAGCGTGTGCCGGCAAAGCTCACGCCCGATGGCATCGAGAGCATGGTGCTGATGCTGATCTTCGAGAAGCCATCGACGCGGACGCGGGTGTCCTTCGATGTTGCCATGCGACAGCTCGGCGGCCAGTCCCTGGCGCTGAACCAGGCCGACCTCCAGGTCGGTCGTGGCGAGCCCATCGCGGATACTGCCAAGGTTGTCTCCCGTTACGTCGATGCCATCATGATCCGAGCTAACCGCCACGCCACGCTGACCGAGTATGCCGAAAACGCCACGGTGCCCGTCATCAACGGATTGACCGACCGCACGCATCCCTGCCAAATCATCGCCGATATCATGACGTTTGAGGAGGTCAAGGGACCCATCGAGGGGCGCAGGATCGCCTGGTCCGGCGACGGCAACAATGTGGCGGCGTCGTGGATCCACGCGGCGGCACAATTCAAGTTCAAGCTCGCAATCGCCTGTCCCCCGCAGCTCAACCCGGGAAATGAGGTGCTTGCCTGGGCCAAGGGGGTTGGGGCCGAGATCCTGCTCACCGACGACCCGCACGAAGCCGTCACCGACGCCGACTGCGTGGTGACGGATACGTGGGTGTCCATGGGCCAGCAGAGCGACGCGCCCCGACGCAAGCAGCTGCTCGGCGCCTACGCTGTCGACGAGGCGTTGATGCGATCGGCTGCACCGGGGGCCCTGTTCATGCACTGCCTGCCAGCCTACCGCGGCCTTGAGGTATCGGCGGGGGTTATTGACGGACCGCAGTCGGTGGTGTGGGACGAGGCTGAGAACCGGCTACACGCGCAAAAGGCCATCCTGGCGTGGTGCCTGGGAGTGGATTGATCGGGGCGGCATGGACCGAGCACAACATCGCGCACAATGCGACGACGATCTGGTGCTCCCGTTCCGCACGGTGCGGTCAGACGTGGTCGGCCGGGTTATTCGGCTGGGCTCGGTGGTGGATGCCGTGCTGTCGCGGCATGCCTATCCCGAGCCCGTCAGCCACGCTCTGGGCGAAGCTTTGACGCTCACGGCGATGTTGGGCACTGCGCTCAAGGGCGAGGTTCAGGCCAAGCTGATCCTGCAGACCAAGACCGATGGACCCCTGGATTTTTTGGTGGCGGACTTCGTGGCGCCTGGCAAGGTGCGCGGCTATGCCAACTTCGATAAGACCGACGCCGGACTCGCCGAGACGAGGGGCCGCGGCGACCAGGGCGCGCTCTTTGGCAAGGGCCATGTCGCCATGACCATCGAGCGCGGCGTCGACAAGGAGCGCTACCAGGGCATCGTCTCGCTCGATCACGAGGCTCTCGTGGATGCAGCGCACACCTATTTCCGCCAATCCGAGCAGCTGCCGACCTTCATCCGCTTGGCCGTGGCGCGGCACTACGGTCGCGGCGAGGGCGAAGGCGCGCGGACTTGGCACTGGCGTGCCGGCGGCTTGATGATACAGCAGCTGCCGCGTGTGGGCGGCAAGAGGGACGACACCTTGCGAAGCGAGGACGACGATGCGGAAAACTGGAACCGCGCCCGTCTTCTCGCCGCCACCGTCGAGGATCATGAGCTGCTCGATCCTGTGCTTTCGCCGCAGCGTCTGCTCTACCGGTTGTTTCATGAGGAGGGCGTGGTCGTGACGCGCCCGGCCGGTCTCGCCGCGGCGTGTCGCTGCTCGCGCGAGCGCATCCAGGTCTACCTGCGCCAATTCGCTCCCGCCGAGCTCGCGGAGATGCGCGAAGCAGATGGCGGCGTCACTGTGACCTGCGAGTTTTGCTCGCGCAAATACCGCTTCTCCACGAGCGAGATCGCGTGAGTCGAGCGTGTGACGCCGCGCGCCCGCGCACGTGTTGTGGGCGTCACTGCGGCACTGACGGGGTGGCTGGTGGCGCAGTGATTTCGGCCAGCGGAACGCAGCTTGGCAGGGGTGTTAGATGGACGCGCGTCAGGGACCCATAAAACTAGCGATCGCCGGTCTTGGAGCGATAGGCATGCCTGTGGCGCGTCGCGTCGATGCTGGGGACGTGCCGGGCCTGGTGCTCGTTGCGGCTTCGGTGCGCGATGAAGGCAGGGCGCGGAAGGCGACGGCTGGCTTGCGCACCCCGCCTCGCTTCGTCGCCCTCTCCGCCCTCGCCGATGTGGCCGACGTGATCGTTGAGTGCTTGCCGGCGCAGCACTTCCTGGAGGTCGCCCGGCCCGCAATTGTGCGCGGGCGCACGCTCATGCCGCTATCGGTGGGGGCACTCATCGATCATATGCAGCTTGTGGACCTCGCGCGCGAGAGCGGTGCGCGCATTGTTGTGCCCACCGGCGCGCTGTTGGGGCTCGACGCGGTGCGCGCCACCGCCGAGGGCAAGATCGCCTCTGTGATCATCGTCACGCGCAAGCCGCCGGCTGGGCTTGCCGGGGCGCCTCTGCTCATCAAGCGCGGGTTGTCGGTGGAGGGCTTGACGGAGCCCTTGCAAGTCTTCGCCGGCAGCGCTCGCGAGGCCATCGCCGGCTTCCCCGCCAACGTCAACGTTGCCGTGGCGCTATCGCTTGCCGGCATCGGTCCGGATCGGACCAAAGTGGAGGTGTGGGCCGACCCGCGGGTGACGCGCAACACGCACACGGTCAGCGTGCGGTCCGATTCTTCTGATCTGACCATGACCGTCGAGAACATTCCCGATACCGACAATCCGCGCACGGGGCGAATCACCGCGCTGAGCGTGCTCGCGGCCTTGCGGCGGCTGACTTCGCCCCTGGTGGTGGGGAGCTGAGCCGACCCTGCCCGAGCACCACCTTGGCCTCACCGACCAGCCAGTCGACGAAGGCCTCAACGTGCGGCCGGCCGCCGGTCACGGAAGAGCGGATGACATAATAGGCCCGCTGGCCTTCGAGGCTCGTGCCGAAGGGAGCAACCAGTCGCCCTTCCTCAATGAGGCCGCCCACCAGCCGTCCGATCCCCATGCCGACACCTTGACTGCTCAGCGCCGCCCCGATCATCTGTTCGTAGCCGTCAAAGCGGAGCGAGGCGGCGGGTCTGAGGTCGGGACACCCCTGTGCAGCCAGCCACGTGCCCCAGTCGAGAAAACCGAACGCGCCGTCGATGTGCAGCAGCGCGTGATGCTCCAGATCCTTGAGCGTGCGCAGGGCGTGCGGGCTGCCGCGGAGGAGGGTGGGGCTGCAGACGGGGAAAAGCTCCTCACCGAAGAGCCGTGTTGCCCCCTCGGGCGCGTTGTGCGGGGCGCAGTAGCGCACCGCCACGTCAACCAGGCTGCGTTCGAGATTGATCGCTTTGTAACTGGCGGTGATGCGCACGTCGACCTCTGGCTGCAGCGCGGTGAAGCCGCGCAGACGCGGGATCAGCCACAGCGAGGCAAATCCGCTGGTGGTGGTGACGGTAAGGTGGCGTGCGGCCCCGGTGGTGCGCAGGCGATCCGTGACTTCCTGCAAGCGTTCCAGCAGCTCCGTGGCGGCGCGCTGTAGGCTGCGCCCCGGCTCGGTCAGCACCAGGGTCCGGTGGCGCCGCTCAAACAGGGCGACGCTGAGGTGGTCTTCCAGCGCCCGGATCTGCCGACTAACGGCGGACTGGGTGATGAAGAGCTCCTCCGCCGCCTTGGTGAAGGACAGGTTGCGCGCCGCCGCCTCAAAGCCTTGGATGAGGTCTAGCGGAGGCAGGTTGAAGCGCCGCTTGTGCATTACCTGTGCTCATGCATGAAATGAAAAATGATCGTTTGTGCCCACGATATTGCCCGAGTATGCCTAAGCTTACAAGGGAATCTAAACCGCGTTGGGCGCGACGAGCATGCGCCGGGCGCATGCATGGGAGTTCGATCATGCTGGCTCCGCTCACACCAGAGCCGATCGCTCTTGCGGCTCAATGCGTGCACCGTATCGAGAGTGCCAAGGGCATGGAGATCGCGTGTGCGCGCGGAGCGGTCTGGGTGACGCAGGAGCGCGACCTGCGCGACTGGATCCTGGTGGCTGGGCAGTCCGTGCTGTTGGAGAGAGCCGGGGTCGCGGTGGTCTACGCCTTCAAGGATGCGCTGATCACGATAGGTGTGGCCTGGCAACTGCCGGCGGCCGGTAGGGCGCAGCCCAATCAGCGCTCGGAACGGGCCTGCGCTTGAGCGCCCGGGGGAGGGCCATCATGATCTACCAGATCCATCGCTATCCGGCCGAGCTCATCGATGTGGTGTTCTTGTCCCAGGGAGAGCGCGTGGTCATCAGGCCGGTGCTACCGCAAGATGAGGATCTCACCAGCGCATTCTTCCGCAACCTGTCGCCACGGGCGCGCCATGACCGCTTCATGGCGAGCCTGCGTGAGCCACCCGCGGACCTGATGCGGCGCTTCACGCAAATCGACTATGCCGACCACGTGGCGCTGGTTGCCGAGGTGTTCGCAAATGGCCGCGAGATTGTGATCGCCGAGGCGCGGTACGTGCGCAAGGCCGATCCTGCAGTCGCCGAGTTTGCTGTCTCGGTGGCGGAGCCGTGGCAAGGTAAGAGGCTTGCGAGCCTGCTGCTTGCCAAGTTGGTATGCCGCGCCGCTGCTATGGGGATTGAGCATATGGTCGGTGAGACGCTGGCCAGCAATGCGCGGATGCTGGCATTGGCGCGCAAGGCGGGTTTCACGATCCGGCCCAGTGGCGAGGTGCGTGGTGTCATGCTGTTGGAGAGGGGGCTGCCGCGAGCTCGAGGCGGGCAGGTGTGCAGCGCTGTGGAGATCGGCGCACTTGCGGCCTGATGATCACCGGCGCTGGCGCCAGGCCTGCAGGGCGCGCGCGATGGCGATCATGAGCGCTGAGATGGCAGCCAGCGCCGCCGTCAGCAGCAACATGAACAACAGCACCGGCGCGAACGCCCACAGCGCCAGCGCGATGATGAGGATACCCGTGGCGATGAGCCAGAGGCGAAGCGCGATCACGGGTCGCGACGTCCCCAGCGCCGCCCAAGGTAAGCCCAGGCGAGCCCCACCAGAAATTGGGTGGTGAAGACGCCGGCCGCGGCGCGGCCCAAGCCGCCCAGGCCGAGCATGTCCAATCGGGTCGGCAGATAGAGGAGAAGGGAGCCCACCAGGGCTGCGGCAAAGGCGGCCACCGGCAGCTTTTGCCACTGATCCGCGTTGCGGCCCATCCAGAACGCGATGGCGATCACGGCGGGGTTGAGCAGCGCTGCCAACACTACGGATTTGAGATCGACTGGCGTCATGGGTGAACGGCACCTGGCTGCGAGGTGCGGACGCGTCAGCGCGACTGGCTCTCAAGTCGGGGACGCAGCTTTTCCTCCTCATACTGGATGAACCAGCCGATCATCTGCCGCCAGAGCGCCTCGATGAGATCGGGCGGAACGCCGGTTTGGGTCGCGCGGCCTCGCACTTTGTCGATCACCTGCTGATTGCGCCAGGGGACGTTGGCCTCCTGGTGCGCCTCGAGCTTCAGCTGCCAGGCTCGTTCCACGTAGCCGAAACGCTCGGCGATGCCATCGACAAGGGCCGTGTCGATGCGATCGATCTCGGCGCGAACCTCCGTCATGTCGCGACACTCGGCAGGCTGGCGGGCCGCAGGGGGATGGGAGGGCATGGCTTGGATGTGCTCCTGAAGCGGGAACCCGTTGCTGAGCCGGGCTTACAGACTGCCGACCGAAATGGCAACAGCACCCAGGCCGCGACTTGCTGCTTTGTTTTGCCGGGTTGCCAGAGCCAGCGGGCAAGACAGGTGGTCCAACGAAAATGGCTGTCCGATCGGACCGATCCGGTGGGCTCACCGGCGCGGGGATGGTGAAGCGTCCCAATGCCGCCAGCTTTTCTTGGTCGTTGCGCGACTTGTGCATGTTGGTGCTCGCGCGCTCTCGTGGGTGAGCTGGCCTTTTCGCACCCCCGCGGGACCACTGCGAACCAGCCGGGGTAGAGCGCACCCGCCATAGGAAGGGACCTTTGCCAGCGCCCACGCGCATTCCCTTGGCAAGCCCCATGATCTGCGCGCGCGCCAGCTGCGGAAGATCTGCAGCTTTTGATGCTCCGCGCAATTGCCTACTATGCGTCGACGGCTCCCCCTCCAAGACGAGAACCTGGCACCCCCATGAACATCAAGCTGCACCATATCAACCTGTGTTCGACCAATGTGCCGGCGATGGAAGCGTTCTATCGCACAGTACTCGATTTGCAGCCCGAGCCGGCACTGAACGAAAGCCGCACACCCGAGGGCGGCTATGCCGGCAAAGTAGCCTTCATCACCGATGGCACCACGCAAATGCACCTGGCTGAGAAGGATTTTGGTGTGAGCTTCCGCACCGGCCAGGTCATCAACCCGGTCGAGC
Source organism: Hyphomicrobiaceae bacterium (assembly GCA_024281145.1). GTDB lineage: Bacteria > Pseudomonadota > Alphaproteobacteria > Rhizobiales > Hyphomicrobiaceae > AWTP1-13. Next base: position 20,458 of record JAMXLN010000307.1, read on the forward strand.
GTGGTCACATTGCCTTTCGCACCGATGACATCGAGGCGTTCAAGCGTCGCCTCAAGGAGCACGGCATTCCCTACTCCGACTTCGGAGCCTGGGCGATGAGGGGTTGGGACCAGATCTTCTTCTACGATCCTGACGGCAACATCGTCGAAGTGCACCAGGTGCGCTGATGCCGAGCCGGCGATGCTTGCGGCTGATGTCAACGCTGGCCAAAAATGCGAAAGGTCCATCCGGCACCGTCGCTACGATGGCGATGGACGGGTGACGGGCCGACCAAAAGCGAGCGGGGTTGGAGGCGGTGAACATGGGTGCGCAGACGCTGTTTGAGAAGGTCTGGAACCGGCACGTGGTGAGCGAGCTCGGCGATGGGTACGCCCTGCTTTACATCAGCCGCCATCTCATGCACGACGGCGGCTCGCAGGCATTTCAGGCGCTCAAGCAGAGGGGCCTGCCGGTCCGCAACCCGGAATTGACCTTCGCGACCTTCGACCACATCATCTCCACGCGTCCGGGCCGAACCGCGGAGACCAATCCGGCGCTCACCCCGCGCCTCTACAGCATGCGGGCGGACGCCAAGGCCGCGGGCGTGCGCCTGTTCGATCTTGGAGAACCCGGCCAAGGCATCGTGCACGTGATAGGACCCGAGCTGGGCTTGACGCTGCCTGGGACGCTGCTGGTGTGCGGCGACAGCCACACCTGCACTCACGGTGGCATGGGTGCGCTGGCGTTTGGGATCGGTTCCAGCGAGGTCGTGCATGTGCTGGCGACGCAAACCATTGTTCAGCGCCGGCCCAAGCTGATGCGCGCAACGTTCGAGGGCACGCCTGCCTCCGGTGTCACCGCCAAGGACATGATCTTGCACCTGATCGGTGTGATTGGTGCGGCGGGCGGCACTGGGTACGCGGTCGAATACGCGGGCACTGCCATTCGCGCGCTCGACATCGAAGGTCGGCTCACCATGTGTAACCTGTCCATCGAGCTCGGCGCCAAGTGCGGCATGGTGGCCCCGGACGAGGTGACGTTCGCTCATCTTGAGGATCGTGCGTTCGCTCCCAAGGGTGCGGCGTGGGAGGCAGCCGTCGCCGATTGGCGCACACTGCCCAGCGATCCCGACGCC
>JAMXLN010000308.1 GCA_024281145.1 Hyphomicrobiaceae bacterium
ATCACCGCAACGCCAAGATCCTGGCGCGCGGGTTGCGGCAGCTGCCGGGTGTGGCCGTGGAAGAGCCGGAGACCAACCTTGTGTTCTTCGACCCGGCCGGTGCCGGCCTCACAGCAGCTGAGCTCACCCAGCGCATGCGACGGCAGGGCGTACACCTCTCGCTCTCCGGCCAGCGCGTGCGGGCGTGCACACACCTGGATGTCACGGAGGCAATGATCGAGGAGGCCCTGGCAGGCATTCGTCGCGAGCTCAACACGAGGTGAGCACGGGCGTTTTGCACGATATGGGGCCGAAGGCAGGGTCCGATCGGATCCCCTCATCAATTGAGCGTCGCGGAGGCGGGGCGGCCGGGCGGGAGGCATTTTTTGACGAAAGTCACCGGCAGCACACAGCCGACCGAGAGCGAGCGCACGCCGCGCGAGACTTCCTCATAGCCGTGACGCAAAAAGAACGGCAGTGCGTTGGCCGTGGCGCACGCGGAGAGGCGCTCAAACCCGCATTGATGGACGCGGGCCTCGGCCTCGGCAAGCAGCCGACCTCCGATACCCAGACGCGGATGGCGCACGAAGATGCCGCCGATACTGGCGACCGACCCACTGTTGCCGCCTGCGTGCCAGCTCACCGTGCCAACGAGTTCGCTGTCGAGCCAAGCTCCCACGGCCTCCTCGCGCATGACGAGTGAGACATACGCCGGCGAATAGACGAGGCGCGCGAAGGCCGCGGCCTCCTCCTCGGAGAGCACATCGAGGGTCTGCGCGCGCAGGGCCGATACGTGCAGGTAGCGCAAGCTGGAGAAATCATCGAGGCCGATCGGCCGCAGTGCCAGGCGCTCGTTGAGGGTCGTGGGGCGGATGCTGGAAGCCTGGGCCATACGCCAATACTCGTGTCCATCACAGCTGCCGCGCGTGTGCCCACCTTCGGCCGAGCCCAACAAGGCTTGGCCCGCCCGCGCGCCATTGGACGGGCAGTCTCGTTCAAGCGGGTCGGTTGGGCAACCCTATTGCGCGCTCAATCGCGTGGAGCCTGGTTGGGTTGGCGTCTCGGCTTTCTTGTCGCCGGCGACCGACGGCTGGTATTCCGCCGCCTTGCACGAGCAGCCCGGTACAAACTCCTTCCTGTAGCGCCACGCTGTCTTCAGACTGGTATAGGGCTGCTGACTGGTGGCCGAAACCATCTGCTCGACGGCCCCGCCGGGATTTTGATGGTAATAGAGCTCGGCCGGCGCGGCGCACTGCGACTGGCACTGGTCCGCGTCGCGTTGGAAGTGGTTGGGCAGTGTCGAGAAGCTCACGGGGAAGTAATACCCGTCGCACAGCCGCACGCAGAGCGTCCGGTATGTGGCAAAGGGCAGATTGCCAAACTGGTTGGCATTGCCGCGCGGGGCTTCGCTGTCTTCATCTCCCCACAGCGAAGAGAAGGGATTGCGCGCCTCGCGTCGGCGCATCTCGGTGACGTACTGCTGGCCGCAGCCGTTGCGGGCAAGCTCGCGGATGATGTCATCCTGGAAGGAGCGGTCACGGGTGCCCATGATCTGGCGGCGCTGCGCCTCGAGATCGGCGAGGCGCTGCCGACTGGCCTCGACTTCGCCAGCAAGTTGCACGCAGCGGGGCGTACGCCTGAGCGTTTTGGAGAATAGAAACTGGTCCCAGCAGTCGGCCCGATTCAACTGCTGTTGCGCCTGCTCGTAATTGCGCTCCAGCTGGCGCATGTCGTTTTCGATCCTGGGCAGCAGGTCGCGGCTCTGATTGCTACCCTGCGTCTCCGTCACCAACCGGCGCTCGAGTTGGACGCAAATGTTGCTGCGCTGGCCGTAGTTTTGGTTTGGTCCTGGTGCGCCAGGGGCCGGTCCTGCGCCCGGAGCTGCGCCTGGAGCTGAGCCCGGGACCTGCCCCGGCGGGTATTGCCCGGGCGGCGAGACCTGGCCAGCGGGCGGCTGGCCCGGCGGCAGGTCGTCGGACGGCGGCCGGTAGATGGGCTCGCGCGGTATTGGCGGCGGCGAGGGCTTCGACCAGGGCCACCACCCGCCCCAGCCCTGACCCAGCGCGTCGGCAATTGACAGTGCGAACACGGCCGCAGCGCACACCGCGAGCAAGGCCGCGCGTGCCGATCGCGGCGTTGGCGTGCCCTCCTTTGGCGTTCTGTGGCTCATTGGCAGCTACTCAATCCCCGCGCCTTCCTTGGGCATTTTTCTCGCGGGCGTCTTTCCCGCGGGCGTCCCTCGCAGATGCCTGGAGCGGGCCTGAGGCCTGCCTGGGCGCTGCCTCGGGTTGGCTGGCTCGCACTCGGGCAGCGAATCTCGAGAGCTCTCTCCCGTGCGAGATTATGAGTGTGCTGGACTAAGTGGTCAATTGAGCGCAATTGCGGCGCCGGTGGCATTCCCGCACCATTCTTCGCCTTGACGATATGCGGCAAAGCGACGATAAGGCCGCCATGTCTGACGCGCGCAACTGGCCCGCAAACATTCGGTGCGGCATTATTGCAACGAGCTAGCCTAGCTGGCGCGCGGCCGCTCCCTTTGCCCGATCCCAGGTGACAGGAAGACGCCCCGCCAGCGGCGAAGGGTGACATGACGCTCACGCTCTACAACACTCTGACGCGACACAAGGACGTGTTTCGGCCGATCGATCCAAACAACGTGCGCATCTATGCGTGCGGACCGACCGTCTACGACTACGTGCATATCGGCAACGGGCGCATGGCCGTCGTGTTCGACCTGCTGTTCCGTGTTTTGCGCCAGACCTATGGCCCCGATCACGTCACCTATGTTCGCAACATCACGGATGTGGACGACAAGATAAATGCCCGGGCCGCCGAACGGGGTATCGCCATCGGCGAGCTGACGCAGACGACGGCGCGGCAGTACCAGGAGGACGTGGCCGCGCTCGGCTGCTTGCCACCCACGGTTGAGCCGCGCGCGACCAGACACATTGGTGAGATGAAGGAGCTCATCGAGACGCTCGTTCGCAAGGGACACGCCTATGTGGCGCAGGCCCACGTTCTCTTCCATGTGCCGTCGATGCCCGATTACGGCAAGCTCTCAAACCGGTCGCTGTCTGAGCTGGAGGCTGGAGCGCGGGTCGACGTGGCGCCCTACAAGCGCGACCCGATGGACTTCGTGCTGTGGAAGCCTTCTAAGCCGGGCGAGCCGGCATGGCCTTCCCCCTGCGGGATCGAGCTGCCCGGCCGTCCCGGCTGGCACATCGAGTGCTCGGCGATGGCGGAGAAGCATTTGGGGGTGATCTTCGACATCCATGGTGGCGGCATCGACCTGGTGTTCCCGCATCATGAGAACGAGATCGCCCAAAGCCGGTCGGCCCACGGCACGCCCCTGATGGCGAACTATTGGTTGCACAATGGCTTTCTCACGGCCCCGGAGGGCGAGAAGATGAGCAAGTCACTGGGCAACTTCACGACCATCCATGCCCTGAGGCAGCTCTGGCCGGGTGAGGCTTTGCGCCTGGCGCTGCTCTCCACGCACTATCGCCAACCGCTGCCCTGGTCAGAGAAGGTGATTGCCGACGCGCGCCGGACGCTCGATCACTGGTATGAGCTGACCGCCGATGCTCTTCCGGGTGCGCCGGTCTGCGCCGACGTGCTCGAGGCGCTGGCAGATGATCTTAACACGCCGCAGGCGATCGCTGCCCTGCATGCGCTGCGCTCGGAGGCGGCAAAGGGTGCCAAGCCCGCGGCCGCGTGCCTCAAGGCATCGGCTGGCCTCATGGGGTTGCTACAGGAGGCCCCCGCCGACTGGAAGGCTTGGCGGCCGGCCGCCATGGTGATCGACGAGCAGAAGGTGGAGGCGCTGGTCACGGCCCGCAATGCTGCGCGCAAGGGCCGCAACTACGCTGAGGCGGATCGCATTCGCGACGAGCTCACCGCCATGGGAATTCAGCTCAAGGATGCCAAGGATGCAAGCACCGGCGAGATCGTGACGACGTGGGAGGTGAGGCGATGAGAGGCGTGCCACGCCATGTCCCGGAGCATGGCGATCCTCATCCGGCACCCAAGGTCGCGGTGTTGATCGTTGTGAGAAAATTGGTTCTTCGAGCATCAGGCCGGCGGTGACCGCATGACCCGCGAGCGCCTCTACCTCTTCGATACGACGCTGCGCGACGGCGCGCAGACGACGGGCGTCGACTTTTCGCTCGAGGACAAGCGCCTGATTGCCAAGACGCTCGACGAGCTAGGTGTCGATTACATTGAGGGGGGATATCCGGGCGCCAACGTCACCGACACGGAGTTCTTCAGCACCGATCCAGGCCTCACCAACGCCACCTTCACCGCCTTCGGAATGACCAAGCGCGCCGGGCGCTCGGCGTCGAACGATCCCGGTCTTAATGCCACGCTGCAAGCCAGAGCCGGGGCCATTTGTCTGGTGGCCAAGGCCTGGGACTACCACGTGCGCGTGGCACTCGGCATGACCAATGAGGAAAACCTCGAGGGCATTACGCAGTCCGTCGAGGCGGCGTTGGCGGTCGGGCGCGAAGCCATCATCGACTGTGAGCATTTTTTCGACGGCTACAAGGGCAACCGAGCCTACGCGCTGGCCGTTGTCACAACCGCCTACAAGGCCGGCGCGCGTTGGGTGGTGCTGTGCGATACGAACGGTGGGACCCTGCCGCACGAGATTGCAGAGATCGTGACGGCCGCGGCCAAGCACGTGCCGGGCACACACCTTGGCATCCATACCCACAATGATACGGAGAACGCTGTCGCCAACACGCTTGCCGCCGTGCGCTCTGGTGTGCGCCAGATTCAGGGTACGCTCAACGGTTTGGGCGAGCGCTGCGGCAACGCCAACCTCGTCTCGATCATCCCGACACTTTTGCTCAAGAGCGAGTTCGCCACCGGCTTCGAGACCAGGGTGACGTCAGGTCGACTCGCGAAGCTCACCCACGCCAGTCGGCTGCTCGATGAAATCTTGAACCGCGCCCCTAACAGGCAGGCACCCTACGTCGGCGAGGCAGCGTTTGCGACCAAGGCGGGCATCCACGCGAGCGCCATTCTTAAGGAACCCGCCACCTACGAGCATGTGGTACCCCAGGCGGTGGGCAACCGCCGCCGCGTGCTGGTCTCCGAACAAGCCGGCAAGTCAAACCTCATTTACGAGCTGGAGAGGCTCGGCATCCCGCTAGGCAAGGACGATGCGCGCGTCGCGCGCTTGTTGGAAGAGGTGAAGGCCCGCGAGGCCGTGGGCTATGCCTATGAGGGTGCAGACGCTTCCTTTGAGCTGCTCGCCCGCCGGCTGTTGGGCGAGGTCCCGGAATTCTTCCGCGTCGACAGCTTCCGCGTGATGGTGGAGAAGCGCCACAACGCCTTGGGCGTGCTGGTGACGGTCTCGGAGGCCACGGTGAAGGTTTATGTCAACGGCGACGAGGAGCCTCTCTGGTCCGTGGCGGAGGGCAATGGTCCCGTCAATGCGCTCGACCAGGCGCTGCGCAAGGATCTGGGCCGTTATCAACCTCACATCAAGGACGTGGAGCTCGTCGATTACAAGGTACGCATCCTCACCGGTGGCACCGAGGCGATCACGCGCGTGCTGGTGGAAAGTCACGACAAGGCTACAAGCGAGCGCTGGTTCACGGTCGGCGTGTCGCCCAACATCGTTGACGCCAGTTTCGAGGCGTTGATCGATTCCATCACGTATAAGCTGTTGCGAGCAGGTGCGGCCCGCTGAAGTCCAAGGGTGAGACGAGGGGTTCGCCTGGTTTCTGTTTCTCACTCGCGCCCGGCGATGAGTTTGCGCGCAGCGTCGGCGGGCAGCAGGGCGCCCGACAGCACCGCATCGATGGCCGCGTTGAACTCGCCCGAGGCGTCCTGCCGGATGCGCTCGGCGATCAGGTCGGCAGCGGCGCGGGCAATTAGGTAGCGTGCGCGCCGGCGCCGTCGCTGCTGCGGTGGCCCGGCAGCGGCAACCGCCCCAACCTCGGCGATGGCCGAACCCAGCGCCTCCAAACCCTGGCCGGCGGTCGCACAGGTCTTGATGACCGGCACCTGGGCGCGATCGTGCCCGCGCAGGGACAGGGCGCTCTTGAGCTCTTGGGCAGTTCTGTCGGCACCCTCACGATCGGCCTTGTTGACGACCATGACATCGGCGATCTCGATGAGGCCGGCCTTCATGGCTTGGATATCGTCGCCGAGGCCTGGTGCGGTCACCAGCACGCGTACGTCGGTCACCTCTGCCACGTCGATTTCACTCTGACCGGTGCCCACTGTCTCGATCAAGATGACGTCCTTCCCAGCCGCATCCAGCGCATCGATGACGCGCACGGCAGCTGGTGACAACCCGCCGAGGTGACCACGGCTCGCCAGCGACCGCATGAATACCCCGTCGTCGTCGAGCGTTGCCGTCATGCGAATGCGATCGCCGAGAATGGCGCCGCCCGACACGGGGCTTGAGGGATCCACGGCGATGATGCCGATGGTCTTGCCTTGGCCGCGCAGATAGGTGGTGTAGGCGTTGACCAGCGTGGATTTGCCCGCGCCCGGCGGGCCAGTGAAGCCAATGACCAGTGCGTGGCCGAGGTAGGGCTGCATCGCCTTGAGCAGGCTTGGGGCGGCAGCCGATAAGCGCTCAAGTTCGGTGACCACACGCGAAATGGCGCGGCGCTCGCCTGCGCGCATGCGCGCCATCAGCCGGTCGAGATCTGCGAGGTCCTCCGCCAGCGGGGTGTGCTTTGGCCGTGCCATGCCACAGCCTGATAGCGGGCCATGGGTCGGGGCGCAACGGCGGGAGCAAAGCCGGCCTGGGGCGGCCCGGGTGGATCAGTGCGCCGTGGCCAACCACCACGTGTCGAGATCATAGCCGGCGAGGGGTTGGCGGTCGGGGAAGCGCAGGTAATGCCAATGGGCGACCCACACCTTCGGCAGATAGAACAGGGGAATGACGTAGTC
>JAMXLN010000309.1 GCA_024281145.1 Hyphomicrobiaceae bacterium
GGCGTCGGCGGGCCGCAACGTGAGGCCACCCACGCCGATGCAGCAAACGCCCGATAGTGCGGCACCCGCCTGCCGCGGGCTCGCCCCATGGCGGCCAATCCGTGTCTGGGTGAGGCCCCCTCAGCCCGTCGCGGGCTATGCGAGCGTGCCATGACAGCGCGCGCCACCCTCCCGCACCCCCAGCGGGCGATGTCTCCTCCGCGGTCATCAGGGGACGCCCAGCGGGACCGCGCCCGGCTCATATTGGTCGCCCTGCTGCTAGCGTTCATGCTCATTGCTGGCCAGTTGGTCCGGCTGGCGCTCAAGGCGCCGCCCGACGTCAAGCTCTCCCTCGCCGAACCGATGGCCAAGAGCTGGTCGCGTCCCGACATCATCGACAGGCACGGCCGCCTGCTCGCCACCGACGTCGCTAGCCACTCGCTCTACGCCGACCCTCAGCTCGTCCAGGATGTGGACGAAGCAATCGAGAAGCTCACGGTGGCTCTGCCGGGTCTCGATGCCACGGAGCTGCGCAAAACCTTATCCGACAAGAGCCGGCGCTTCGCTTGGGTGGCGCGCGGCTTGACCCCGCGGCAGGCACAAGAGGTGCATGTGCTGGGACTGCCCGGCCTCGCCTTGCGCACCGAGCCCAAGCGGGTCTATCCGCTGGGCCGGCTGACCGGTCACGTGCTCGGCACCGTCAATACAGACAACCGGGGCATCGCCGGCATCGAGCGCATGCTCGACGACACCAATCGGGTGGAGGCCGTGCAGGGACCGGCGCGCGCGACCGCCGAGCCCGTGCGCCTGTCCCTTGACCTGGGAGTACAACACGCGCTCACCGAGGAGTTGAAGCAGGCCTGCGTGCGCTATGCAGCCGCGGCCGCGGCGGGCGTCGTGCTCGACGCGGGTTCGGGCGAGATCCTGGGCGCTGCTTCCTTGCCCGAGGCCGATCCTGCGCGCCCGATGGACTGGCTCGATGGGCAACGCGCCGACAAGCTGGCGGGCGGCACGTTCGAGCTCGGCTCCATTTTTAAGCTCGTTACGGTGGCCATGGCGCTCGAGGCAGGCATCGCCGATCTCGATCGCGTCTATGACGTGCGTGAGCCGCTCGTGGCCGGTTCGTACGTGATCAAGGATCCCTATCCCCAGGGCCGCCCGCTCAGCGTGCGCGAAATCTTCCTGCATTCATCCAACGTCGGCGCGGGGATGATGGCGCTGGAGGCCGGTGCGGAACGACAAAGGGCGTTCCTGGAACGGCTGGGACTGACGGAGCCGGCGCGCACCGAAGCCGGGCCCGTGGCGGCGCCGCAGCTGCCGAAGCATTGGGGGCGGATCGAAACCATCACGGTCGGATATGGCCACGGCCTGGCCGTGGCGCCGCTGCAGTTCGCTGCGGCCGTGGCCTCCCTCGTCAACGGTGGCCTGAAGGTGACGCCAACGCTGCTTGCCGGCTCGCAGACCGCTGCCCGCCCGGAACGCGTCATCTCCGTTGCAACGAGTGCCAAGCTGCGCGAAGTGATGCGCCTCAACGTGACGAATGCCCAGGGCACCGGCCGGCATGCGGACGCCGATGGCTACCGTGTCGGCGGCAAGACCGGCACTGCGGAAATGGCGGGGCGGGGCGGCTACCGCGAAAAGTCGGTCATCTCCTCGTTTGCCGGTGCCTTCCCGATGGATGCGCCCCGCTACGTCGTCCTGGTGCTGCTGTTTGAGCCGCAGACCGGCGAGGGCCGAGGTCAGCACATCACCGCCGGCGCCAATGCGGCCCCGACCACCGCCCGCGTCGTCGAGCGCATCGCCCCTCTTGTGGGCGTCCTGCCACGCCTTGAACCGGCGGCTCCTTGGCCTCGCCCAGCCTCTGCGCCCCCTGACGCCCCGTCTCCCGCGCAGTGAGGCGCAAGGCTCTTGAGCCCACCCGCCGCCGATCGCCGAGGTGATGTGATCTGTGCACCGATCTTCCTGCGATTGCTGGTGCCGAAGGACATCGAGCGCGTCACCTAGCATCGGACGCTGCGTCGGCTCGCAAAGGTGCGCGACGCGTTCGCAGAGACGATCGACCAGGATCGGTGGCCTATGGATCAGCCATGAGGCACAATCGGCTCTCCTGCAAATTTGCGGGGAGGGCTCCGCCGCCTCCGGGCCCCAGCCACTTCCGGCGCGCGATCAACGGAACGCCTGTGGCTTGGATCGATGCGCAGGTGGGACAAGCGCACGTGGACCCATACGCACAGGCAATTAAGCCAGTGGTTCAACTGACCGGGCCCGCATGAGCGATGTTTTGCCAGGCCCAGCGGGCCAGAACGCCGCGTTTGCCGCAAGCCCGTTTGACGCCCTAGGCGGGGCACAATAAGAAGCCAAGGCGTGCCGGCGGGGGTGCGATTCCCGCCCAACAAAAACCTCGCCAAGGCGCCATGAAGCTCCAATGCCTGCTCGGCCCCGAGATGACGGCCGCCGCGGAAAGCGGCGAGACCGAGATTGCCGGCGTCACCGCCGACAGCCGACAGGTGCAGCGAGGCTGGCTCTTTGCCGCCATCCCCGGAGGCAAGGCGGATGGCGCTCGCTTCGTGCCGGAAGCGATCGCCAGGGGAGCTGCGGCCATCCTGGTCGGTCGCGGACAGGGGATCACGGTGCCCGAGCACGTGCCGGTGCTTACCGCCGCCGAGCCGCGCCGCGCGCTGGCGACGTTGGCCGCACGGTTCTACCCAGCTCAGCCCAAGACGATCGTCGCCGTCACCGGCACCAGCGGCAAGACCTCGACGGCCGACTTCACACGACAGCTCTTTGCTCACCTCGGGCACAAGGCGGCCTCGCTTGGCACCATCGGCTTGCTGGGGCCCGACGGCAGCGTCTACGGTGGCCTCACCACACCCGATCCCGTCGCCTTGCACCGCACCTTGCACGGGCTCGCGATCGACGGGGTCACACACCTCGCCCTGGAGGCCTCCTCACACGGCCTCGACCAACATCGCCTCGACGGCGTAAGGCTCAAAGCTGCGGCCTTCACCAACCTTGGCCGCGATCATCTGGACTACCACCCCACCATGCAAGCCTACCTCGCCGCCAAGCTTCGCCTCTTTACCGAGTTGCTGCCCGTGGGGGCCGCCGCCGTGATCAACGCCGACGCTGAACATGCCGGCGAGGTCGCCGCGGCCGCGCGCGCGAGCGCTCGCGCGGTGATGAGCGTCGGCAGAAGCGGTGAAGCCCTGCGTCTGGAGGCGGTCGTCAACGATGGTCTTTCCCAAAGGCTGCACGTCGTGCACGACGGGTGCCGCTGCGAACTCGACTTTCCGCTCCCCGGCGATTACCAGGCGTCGAACGCGCTGCTCGCGGCTGGGCTCGCCATCGCCGCAGGTGAGACGGCGAGCCGGGTGCTGCCCAGCCTTGGCCAGCTGCAGGGCGTCAGAGGCCGCCTCGAGATCGTGGGTCGCGTGCGCAGCGGCCTCATCGTCATCGACTACGCACACAAACCGGACGCCCTCAAGGCCGCGCTCGAGGCGCTGCGCCGCTTTGCGCCGGGTCGCATCATCTGCGTGTTCGGCTGCGGCGGCGACCGCGACCGAGGCAAGCGGCCAATGATGGGGCGCATCGCCGCCGAGCTCGCCGACCTTGTGATTGTCACGGACGACAACCCGCGCAGCGAGCGGCCCGAGACCATTCGGGCGGAAATTCTCTCCGCTTGCTCAGGAGCCCGCGAAATTCCCGACCGCGCCGAGGCGATCAGGACCGGGGTGCGCCTCCTTGGGGCCGGTGACGTTCTGTTGATCGCCGGTAAGGGTCATGAAACCGGGCAAATCGTCGGCACCACCGTGCTGCCCTTCTCCGATCACGAGGCGGTGCGCGCCGCCCTCTCGGAGACCAACCTCGATGTCTGAGCCGCTCTGGCAATGGCACGACCTCATAGCCGCGACCCAGGGTCAGCCGGACGGTGCGCCGGCGGCGCCCATCGCCGGCTTCTCCATCGACACGCGCAGCCTGGCGCCCGGCGAGGTCTTTGTCGCCCTCAAGGACAGTCGCGACGGCCATGCGTTTGTCCCCGCGGCCTTCAAAGCCGGGGCGGCGGCTGCCGTGGTCGCCCGAAGCTATGCCCCCTCGCCCGCGGTGGGCACGCTGCTGCGCGTTGATGATCCATTGCGAGCCCTCGAGAGCATCGGCCGCGCTGCGCGAACGCGCGGCAACGCGCGCATCGTGGCCATCACGGGCAGCGTCGGTAAGACCGGCACCAAGGAAATGCTGCGTCACAGCCTGGCCCTGGTGGGACCGACCCATGCCGCGGAGAAGTCCTACAACAACCATTGGGGCGTCCCGCTCACTCTGGCGCGCATGCCCCCCGACTGCGCCTTTGGCGTATTCGAGATCGGTATGAACCACGCAGGCGAGATCACGCCACTGGTTGGGCTGGTCCGCCCGCACGTGGCCGTCATTACGACGGTCGAGCCTGTCCATCTGGGCTATTTCGACTCGGTTGAGGCCATCGCCGCGGCGAAGGCTGAGATCTTTTCGGGGCTCGTGCCGGGCGGCACCGCCGTGCTGCCGCGGGACAATCCGCACTATCCCCTATTGCTCGCGCGAGCCCGCGCCGTCGGAGCTGGGATGTTGACCTTTGGCTACGACGAAGAGGCCGATTTTCGCGCCCTCCAGGTCGATCTGGGCGCCAAGGGCTCCTCCGTCATCGCCGGGTACGGCTCGCAGCGCTTTCCCTATCGCCTCGGCGCGCCGGGCGAGCACTACGTGAAGAACTCACTCGCCGTGCTGGCGACCCTGACGGCCGTCGGTGCGGATGTCATGCGCTGTCTGCCGGCTCTGGGGCGCGTCTCCGCGCCGCCCGGCCGCGGCGCGCGCACCCTTCTCGATGCGCCCGGCGGCCAGATCCTGCTCATCGACGAGAGCTACAATGCCAATCCGGCCTCGATGCGCGCGGCGCTCGCCACCATGGGTTCCATCCCGCGCGAAGAATTCCCCCGTCGCGTCGCCGTGCTTGGCGATATGCTGGAACTGGGTGAGGCCTCAGCGGATCTGCATCGTGCCCTCACGGAGGCGATCGAGGCGGCCGGTATCGATCTGGTCGTTGCCTGCGGCCCCATGATGCGGCTACTGCTCGACGACCTCGCGCCGGAACGGCGGGTGTGGGGCGCCACATCCGCCGAGCTGGAAGCCGCTCTGCTCGGCGTCGTAGAGGCAGGCGACGTCGTCATGATCAAAGGGTCGCTGGGCACACGCATGGCACCGCTGGTGGCGGCCATGCTGGGGCGCTTCGGACCGGGGCGACCGGGAGGATGAGGGATGCTTTACGCGCTGGTGAACTTCAGCGACCAGATCGGGCCGCTGAACGTGTTCCGCTACATCACCTTCCGCACCGGCGGTGCCATTATGACGGCGTTGCTTTTCGTTTTCCTGTTCGGGCCGGCCATCATCGATCTGCTGCGCCTCAAGCAAGGCAAGGGTCAGCCGATCCGCGAGGATGGGCCGGCGACGCACTTTTCCAAGAAGGGCACGCCCACCATGGGCGGTCTCATGATCCTCTCTGGGATCACCGTGTCCACACTGCTGTGGGCCAATTGGGCCAATTGGTACGTATGGATTGTGCTGCTCGTGACGCTCTCCTACGGCGCGGTCGGCTTCTACGACGACTACCTCAAAGTCACCCGCAGCACGGCCGGCGGTGTCTCGGGCAAGGTGCGCCTGGCCGCCGAGATCGGGGTTGCCGCGCTCGCCTCCTGGGCCGTCATGGGCGTGGGCAGTCCCGGCTTCTCGTCATCGCTGACGGTGCCGTTCTTCAAGAACGTGGTCGTGCCGCTGGGCGGGCTGTTCGTGGTGTTGGGCGTGCTGGTGATCGCAGGCGCCGGCAACGCCGTGAACTTGACCGATGGCCTCGACGGTCTTGCCATCGTGCCCGTCATGATCGCGGCCTCCACGTTCGGGCTCATCGCCTACCTGACCGGCAACGCCAACTTCGCGCGCTACCTGCAGATCCACTATGTGCAGGGCGCAGGCGAGCTCGCCGTCATCTGTGGGGCGCTGATCGGGGCCGGCCTCGGCTTTTTGTGGTTCAATGCCCCGCCCGCCATGATCTTCATGGGCGACACCGGCTCGCTGGCGCTCGGCGGCGCGTTGGGCGCGATCGCCGTGGCCACCAAACACGAGATCGTGCTCGCCATCGTTGGGGGGCTGTTCGTGCTCGAGACGATGTCCGTGATCATCCAGGTGGCGTCTTACAAGCTCACGGGACGACGCGTCTTCCGGATGGCGCCCCTGCACCACCATTTCGAGCAGAAGGGCTGGAAGGAATCGACCGTGGTCGTGCGCTTCTGGATCATCTCGGTCGTATTGGCGCTGGTTGGCTTGGCCACGCTCAAGCTGCGCTAAGCGGGGCCGCGCGGACGGCTGCAAGCAACGGCGGGCGGCCTGGCGGGGTTTACGGGGCGCGTTCGGTGAAAGCCCTGGCTCCCGAGCGTTTGGCGACGACGCGGTCGGTGGTGGGCTCGCGCGGTTCGTTTACCGGTCGCGCTGCCGTGGCGATGCTATCGGGCTGGCGCTTGCCATAGAGCAGGACGGCGCCCGAGATGTCGCCCGGTTGCAATTGGCGGAACCTTTCCTCGTAGCGGTAGCCCATGATCTCACCGGCGCCGCTCGGATGGTCGAGGCCGATGGTGTGGCCGATCTCGTGGGCAAGGGTGTAGCGCAGGTCGTAGGTGCGCAAATCACCGTCGAAGCCGACCTTCCAGCGTTTCAACGGATTGAGGCAGATGAGCGCGCGCGAGATCGGCTTCACCGACTCTGGGGATTGGGTGTCGTAGAACACATTGGCGAAGGCCCAGCCCTCAGGCTCAAGCTGGGCGCCGATCAGGATGTCGGCGGTTGCCGGAGCTTCAGCCTCGTGAAAACCGATGTTGGCTGCGGCCTCCCACATGGCAAACGCCGCGGTGATTTCCGTCCGCAGGGTCTCCGCCGCAACGCCTGAGGCGGCGAGCAGGCCGTCGAGCCTCGTGATCTTCCCGCAATTGCGGGCGCCGGCGAACTCCATGTCCTCCTTCACAACGGCATAAGACAGGAGGCGCTGGTGTCCCTTGGCGGCCAATTGCCAGCGCACGCCATTGCCTTCGAGCCTCAGCGTTTTGAAACTTGCACCATCATCCGCGGTAGCTCGAGCGATGCCACAACAGAGTAGGCCTGCGAGAAGGCCAATGACAGGATATCTCAATGCTTCCCCTTCCCCCGTACGGCGGCCCGATCGGCCGCTCTTTCCCCTCGTATCTTTCGCAATTGCAGCAAGGCTGCGTTTGCCTGCTTTGAGGCGACGTTAGGGACGAGCGGCGAGGCGGTCAATGCCAGCCGCTGGCGCTTCGTTGCCGCACTGCACCAGCCAACTGGCCGTGAAGCGCGCAGAACGGCCATGCTGCGGGCTTTCCGTAGGTTCCCGCCGATCCTCGTCACAATCGCGTGAGTGAGCGTGACCTTTGCTGCTGCGCCAATGCGGTCCACCGCTCTCTTTGGCGCCTCCACCGATCGCCGGCAACGGCGCGGGCCACGTGATCGCAGCGCGCTGTCGCACGGGACGCGCGACCGCCGGTGTTGAGCAGGGGCCCCCGCGTCGAGAGACCCGCCCGAGGGATGGTGGGATCGGCGCGCGCCGATGCTGCCATGCGCCTTCTCCATGGAACACTTCGGTCGAGGCCGGGTTGGTTTGAGCAGCCGAGCAGCGCGGTGCCGCGCGGCACCGCAGAAGAGGAGCGATCCATGAATGAGACGTTTGCTCAGGGCGATCTTCTGATCGAGAGAGTTGCCGACGTCGAGCCCTCAGGGACCCTATTGGCCCCGGACGCCACCGGCGCGTGGGTTCTCGCGGAAGGCGAATTTACCGGCCACCGCCATGCCATTTACGATCGTGTGACCATGTTCCGGGACGAAGCGCTCGCCCGCGAGATCCCAGCCGGCCTCTACGTTGGGCACGTGAAGGTCGAGGGTGGATCGGCACAAATCCACCATCAGGAGCACGCGCCGATCAGCTTGGCGGAAGGCACCTATCGCGTGCGCCGTCAGCGCGAGCTTGAACCCAGGGACGCTGTGCTTGTCTCTGATTGAGCTCGCCCGGCTCTCCGATGCACAGCAGGCCGAGCTCGCCACCTATGGCGAGCGATGGGCGGCGTTGCGCGGCTCCACGGCTCTCGGCGACCGCGCAGCGGCTGAAGTCGGTGTCGGCAAGGCCTATGCAGCGGCAGGGCTCGCGCCCCCAAACGAGATCGTTTGGGCCGGTGGCCCCATTGAGCTTGCCAACTCGTGGGCGCGCTCGCGCAGCACCGCCGGCGACAACGTACGCTCCCTTGTCATCGACCTTCCCTGCCGCAAGGCAGAGGCGGGGGTTGATCGTGTCGTGGGGTTGGCGGTGCGCGTCGCCCTGGCGGGGGAACCACGCCTGAGCCGGGTACCTGCCTTCTGTGCCAGCATCGAGGAGGCCGTACTGCGCGAGGGGGAGCGCGTGCGTCCCAATCTAAGCGCGCGCCTTGCCAGCATATTCGCGCCGCGCAAGCGCGCTTCCCTCAGCTTTGCGTCAAGCAGTTTTGCCTTGCACTCGGCACCGTCGCTTGGACCGCTCGAGTTCCTGCACGACGTCGGCAATCTTGTGCGCCAGACCAACGCCCTGTGCGGTCTGTGGCAGATCGCCCGCAATGCGTCCTGGATGATCCCGCACCGGCAGGTGTGTTGGCTGGCGGAACGTCCCCACATCGTGCATCACGACGCCAGGGGCCGACTGCACTGCCCCGACGGTCCGGCGGTTGCCTACCACGACGGCTGGTCGGCCTTCGCCTGGAAAGGCGTGCTGGTGCCGCGCTGGATCATCGAGCGCCCCGATCTTGTCACCGTCCGCGCCATCGCCGCGGCCCAGGACCCGCAAGTCGGTCGCTGCATGATCGACGTGCTCACGCCGGAGCGTTTCATCGCCACGGGCGGCGCCTATCGTGTCGCCGCGGATGAGACGGGCGTGCTGTGGCGGCAGCGTTGGCGCTGGGAGGCCTGGGCGGCGGTGGAGGTGGTCAACGGCACGCCGGAACAGGACGGCACCTACAAGCGCTACTACCTGCAAGTGCCGGCCAACATGCGCTCCGCGCGCGAAGCGGTGGCGTGGAGCTACGGGCTCTCGGAGCAGCGCTACAAGCCCAGCGTGCGCACCTAGCCGAGCGCCCGGACGCCAGTGCGGAAGCGAGCCACCCCCGTGGGATTGGCAAGGTCGGCTGTGACGTCCTACCCTGCTCGCCGTGACCGAAGTCTTCTTCTACCACCTGGAGTATCAGCCCTTGGAGCGGGTGCTGCCGAGCCTTGTGGAACGCACGCTGGAGCGGGGTTGGCGCGCCGTCGTCCAGGCGGGATCGGAGGAGCGCGTGGAAGCGATTGACACGCTGTTGTGGACCTATCGCGACGAGAGCTTCCTGCCGCACGGCACCAAGCGGGACGGCAACCTTGCGCGGCAACCCGTGTACCTGACCAGTGGCGAGGAGAACCCCAACGGCGCCAGCGTGCGTTTCCTCGTCGACGGGGCCGAAACCGCCGAGCTCACGGCGTATGCACGGATCGTCTATTTGTTCGAGGGCCGCGATGCCGCCGCGGTCGCGCGCGCGCGCGAGCAGTGGACGAGCGCCAAGGCCGCCGGCTGCACCGTCACCTATTGGCAGCAGACGCCCGACGGCCGGTGGGAAAAACGGGCCTGACGCTCGCCCATTGCAGTATTGCAGGGACCGATCCCCGAGCTGGATGGCCCACGACCGACGAGGCCCAAGACATGCCACGATCGAGGGCCCAAGGCACAGGGCTAACCCCGCGCTAGCCACCCTGGCGGGGGAAAGTCATGCTTTCCCGATTGACGCGCTTGGCGCATGCGAGCCTTACCAGGGCAGGATGCGAGCGGATGGCTTAGAGCTTGATACGTGTGCCGCTCATCCATCCGCTGCAGTCATCGTCGCCTTTAATGGGCGGTCTCGCTCACGCTCTCTTGGCAAGATAGGCGGCGAGCTGATCCATGGTTCCGCTCCAGCCTTGGCGCATGCTGTCGCGGCCCGCATCGAAGGCTTGATTCTCCACAGGCGTCGCGTTGTAGGGCTGCCAGCGCACGGTGAACTTGGTCCTGCCGCCCGGCTCATCCTCGAAGCTAAAGACCGACAGCATTTCCAGCGGCCAGTCTTTGCTCAGCGGATGTCGCGTGGTGCCGCCAGCTTCATCCGAGAACGAACTGACGAACACCAGCTTCTGCTGCGGGATGATCTCGCGATAGACGAACTTGCCCCACATCGCCGTCCCGTCGGGGGCCTGCAGGCAGTAGTGATAGGTACCGCCCACGCGGAAATCCAACTTTGCGGCGATCACCTTGAAGCCTTTCGGACCCCACCACTGCTTTAAGTGGCGGGTTTCGGTGAAACACTTCCACAGGAGCTCGCGCGGGGCGTCGAACACGCGGCTGATGGCGAATTCGGGGACTTCGGGAGGCAGCGCGATCACCATCCAACCCACGCCGAAGCGGTCAGCCACCATGCCAAATCGCGGCGAGAAGAACGTCTTGCCGAGCGGCATCTGCACCTGCCCGCCATTGGCAAGGGCATTGAACAAGCGGTCGGCGTCCGCCTCGTCTGTGGCCGACAGCGACAATGCGAAGCCTTGGAAAAGGGGCTTGCCCAGTGCGCGCCCGTCGGACGCCATCACCTGAGTGTTGCCAATGCGGAAGCAGGAATGCATGATTTTGTTCTCGCTGCCTGGCGTGCACATGCCGGCTTTGGCCGGCTCCGGGCTGTCGCTGAAGCGCATCATCATCTCCACTTGGGCGCCCACTGCCTTCTTGTAGAATTCGAGCGCTTCCTCGCAGCGTCCATCGAAGAACAGATAGGGTTGCACCTTGGCGGAGGCTTGCGTCTCACCCTGCATGATAAATCTCCATTGATGGGCTCGGTTGTCGTCGTTACGCAGCCGCCCTTTCAAGTGCGGCGAAGTTGAACTTGCGCATCTTGAGCATCGCTCGCATGGCCCGCTGCGCCTCTTCGGCATTGGGCTGCTGGGGTCATGACCAATCCCGTCTCTTTGCCCTTCTTTCCATAGCGGCTGATCGCCCCGAGCTTTGCGTTGGGAAATATCGAAACATAATGTTTGGCGGCCGCTTCGCCTCGGTATCGAACCACAGGCATGGCTGGATGCTCTTCGCTACGATTGGCATGTAGGCTCCTTTCTGGTTGTTGGTTGCCGGGTCTGGGTCTTGCCTGGTTGTTGCGGTGTTGCCTGGTTGCGGTCAGGCGCTCAGCTGCGCGAGGTAATCGGCCAGCCGTCCCAAGGTCTCCGCCGCGCCCTTGTCGGCGCCGAAGTCCCGCACCGCCCGGTCGCGGTCGGCGGCGGTCGGGAATAGCGCATGCAGGGTGAGGCGCGTGCGCGATCCACCGAGATCCTCGAACGTGACGGTGGTGCAAAATCGGACAAGCTCCACGTCGTCGCCGTGGCGGTAGCGGATGCGTTCGGGTTGCACGATCTCCTCAAAGGTGATGCGGTTCTGGTAATCGCGACCATCGGGCCCGTGCATGACGAAGCGCCACACCCCGCCAGGGCGGAAATCAAATGCGCGGGTCGTCGTTGAGAAGCCGATCGGACCCCACCAACGCGCCAGATGTTCCGGTGTCGTCCACGCCGCCCACACCAACTCGCGCGGCGCTACCAAGACGCGGCTGGCGATGAGCGACCGCTGGTCCGGCTTCGGTGCGAGGTTATTGTTTTCGCCCACGCTTTTTTTCCTCCGCTTGGAGCTCACGCAGATACTCCTCGAGCCGGTCGAGTCGCTCCACCCACAGTCGGCGGTAGTCCTCGAGCCAATCGTCCACCTGCTTGAGAGCCGTTGGTTCAATGCGACAGGGCCGCCACTGCGCCTCACGGCCGCGAACGATGAGGCCGGCGCGCTCCAGCACCTTCAAGTGCTTGGACACGGCCGGGAGGCTCATTTGGAAGGGTTTGGCCAGCTCCGTGACCGAGGTCTCACCCAGTGCCAAGCGCGCCAGGATGGCCCGCCGCGTTGGATCGGCGAGGGCCGCGAAAGTAGCGCTGAGACGGTCCGATGGCATCGTTTATATACCAGATGGTTAAATAACCTGATGGTTTAATACGCACCGCCGTCGGCGCTGTCAAGCTCCTGTTGCAGCTGCGGCGCGGCAGGTGTCGGATCTGCGGCAACCGGTACAAGCCCAGGGCCTGGCTGCGCTCGCACGCTTGCCCCTTGGTCCCGCGCAACCAGCGGGTGCGCGTGCACGCGGTCGGCGCAGGACCTAAATGGGGCTCAAGCCGAACGCCCGCGCGCAGAGGGCTGACTTCCCGCAAGGACGCGTCGGCAGTCTGATCCTCGCAATCTCGGTCGGACCTAGCCCGTGTCGATGGTCAAGGTCTCAGCTCTCGCCGGCCGCTGCTCAGCGGTGTAGAACCTCAACCTCCCCGAGGAGACCTTTGATGATCGTCATCTCGCGCAACGGCAAGACGACCGTGATCAGTGGCTGGCGGGCCTGGCTGGTCGGCGCCCTCGTGTTCGGCGTCACGACCACCCTCATTGTGCTGTGCGCCGTTCTGGCGCTCGGCATCGCCCTGACCTTGACGATGTTGCTCTTCATCGCCGTGCCGATAGCGATCGGCGTCGCGCTCCTTGCCTCGCTCTGGCGGCCGCGATCTTGAAGGCGCGGGCTATCGCGCGAAGCCCGCGCCTTGCTGCGCGGCCGACGGCGGGCTGGGCAGGCTCATTGTGGATCCACTTCGCCGAGCTTGAGCCAGTTGAAGTGGATCGGGAAACCCTCGCTCAGCAGCATGCCCACCACCTCGGTGAGCGGCAGGCCAACGACGTTGGTGTAGGAGCCCGTTAGCTTTTGTACGAAGCAGCTGGCGAGCCCCTGGATGGCGTAGCCGCCGGCCTTCCCGCGCCATTCGCGCGAGGCGATGTAGGCCTCAATCTCCTCCTTCGACAAGCGCTTGAAGCGCACGCGCGTATCCACGATCTTGAGGCGCAGGCGATCATCCGGTGTGATGAGGCACAGACCAGTGATCACGCGATGGTTGCGCCCGGAGAGCAGCTGGAGGGTGGCGAGCTCCTCCTCCACGAAACGCGGCTTGACCAGGATGCGACGGCCGACGGCGACCACCGTGTCGGCGGCCAGCACATAGGCATCGGCCACATCCTTGTCGTTCGCGATCAGATCGCGCGCCGTTTCGGCCTTGGCACGAGCCAAGCGCGTGACCAGCGAGCGGGGCATCTCACCCTTGTAGGGCTGCTCGTCGATCGAGGAGGGCCGCAGTGCGTCGGGCTCAATCCCGACCTGGCCAAGCAGCATCAGCCGCCTGGGCGAGGCGCTGGCGAGCACCAGCTTGGGCTTGAGACCCGCTCGCCTGCCGGTCGGCTTGGTGCGCGCAAGCTCCTGACGCAAGGCCTCCCGGCGCGGAGTATCCGTGCGTGACAACGTGGCGATCTGGCCGGCTTTTTGCAAAGTCATGCCGTTGCGTTGCCCATCCAGGACAGCCTCTCCGTCGATCCGTGACTCGCAGCCGAGCATGCCCCACGCCCCCGCATGAAATCAAGGCGCCGACCAGCATTCGCTAGCGGCCGCCATCAGACCTCTGGGAGGGCAATCCGGGGAAGGCGGGCAAGGGTGGGCTCGCAGAACTCGGGCCGGGCGTCGCGTGGCGGCAGGCCCATGCGGTTGTGCCAGAAGACCGGCATGCCGAGCGCGCCCGCTCCGGGCACATCAGAGGCCGATCCGGCGACGAACAGCGTGCGCTCTGGCCGCGTTCCCAGCGCCTCCAGGAGGGCGCGATAGGGCTCCGGCCGCGGCTTGTAGTAGCCTGCCCGCTCAGCGGTGATCACGACTTTAAACGCGCTGCCGGCGCGCGCCGCTGCCATCTGTCCCAGCCGCTCCGAGCAATTGGTCGCGATCCCGAGCGGCAGGCGGGCCGCCAAACGGCGCAGCACTGCCGGGACCTCAGGCCAGGGCGTGAGCTCGCCCCATCGCGCCTCGAGGCTTTCGGCACAGGAGGCCGGCAGGCCCACATCGGCGCCGGCTTCCTGCACGAGCTTCTGATAGGGTCGATAGGCGCCGCAGCCGTAGGTGATTTCGAGGTAGCGCTGGCGCCATCGCATGCCGGTCTCGGGCGATCCTGCAACGCTGTTCCAGAGCGTCCAGGAATCGATGAGGGCGGTCAGCAGGTCGAAGGCGACGGCGTCGTATGCGGGCATCGGAAACGGGCCTGAGGGATCACTGGCGTTGCGCGATGAACTTTGCGCTACGGTCGGCGCAATGCAAGCCGTCGTCACCGTCGTTCTTGGGCCGGCTGCGGGGCACTCGCGTCCACGCCAAGTCGCGGCGATCGGCTTTGAGGCATTCCTCAAGAAAAACCTCAATGAAAATCGCGGCTTTTGGGCTTCCAGGAGCCCTCGCGCACATCCCGATCGGTGCGCGGCATGCCGGCAGTACCGTCGCCCAGGCGCTGCAATTCGTGCGATAGATCGATGAGCTCGTCGGCGACGACGTGGATGACGAGGCCCTCGCGTTCGATTTTGCCGCGCACCAGGAGGAACTGCGCCGTCATCACCGTGCGGCGATTTTTTTCGAACACCTTGGGCCACACGACCACATTGACGATGCCCGTCTCGTCCTCGAGCGTGATGAAGATCACGCCCTTGGCGGTGCCGGGTCGCTGGCGCACGAGCACGAGGCCGGCCACACTCACGCGGTTGCCCGCCAGTCGCTCATCCCAGTGCTCGACGCTGGTGAGGACGCACCGCTTGGCCAAATCATCGCGAAAGAAGGCAATGGGGTGTGCCTTGAGCGACAGGGAGAGGGCAGCATAGTCGTGCACCACGTGTTCGCCCAGCGTGGTCTCAGGCAGGTCAACCCCCGCCTCATCAAAGAGATCACCGGCAATGCTGCTGGCAGCGTTGCCAAGTGTGCTCCCGTTGGTTTCGCCTGCGATGTCTGTGGCCCCCGTTATGGCCTCCGTTATGGCCCCCGTTATGGCCCCCGTTATGGCCCATGTCAGCAGCGGCATGTCGGCAGAGGTTGCACGGGGCGGACGCGCATGGACGCCGGCGCGCGCGCCGCCGCCAAGACCTTTCACGGCCCACAGTGCGGCACGGCGATCGAGCCCAAGGGAGCGAAACACATCGGCATCTGCCAGCCGCTCCAGCATGCTCACCGGCGCGCCGCTCCTCGTCCACAGCGAAGCCATGTCGGTGTAGCCGGAGCCACGCGCGTGGAGGATCGTCGCTTTGGTCTCTTTTTCCGCCAACCCGCCGATGAGCCGCAATCCCAGCCGGATGGCGCAGCGCCTAGCGTTTTCCAGGGCGGAAGGTTCGCTTGCCTTCATCGATGGCGCCGGAGTTTGTCGCTGATCTCTATCCTCGATCTGCACCAAGGGCGCGCTTCGCCCCTCTTGCAACAGGCGGGGTGGCTCCAGCGTGCAGTCCCACTCGCTGGCGTTGAGATCGGGATGGCGCACCTCGACGCAGTGCTCACGCGCATCGCGCACCAGTTGCGCCGGCTGATAGAAACCCATGGGTTGGCTATTGAGGATAGCGGCGCAGAAAGCGTCCGGATGGTGGCATTTGATCCAGGACGATACGTAGACCAAGTGCGCGAAGCTCGCCGCGTGGCTCTCCGGAAAGCCATACTCGCCGAACCCCTCAATTTGGCTGAAGCAGCGCTCGGCGAAGGCGCGCTCGTAGCCGTTCTTCTCCATGCCGGCGATGAACTTGGCGCGGAAGGTGTGGATGGTGCCCACATGACGGAAAGTGGCCATGGCACGGCGAAGCTTATCGGCCTCATCGGCCGTGAAGCCGGCCGCCACGATGGCGATCTGCATCGCTTGTTCCTGGAACAGCGGTACGCCCAGCGTCTTGTGCAGCACGGCGCGGAGCGACTCGGAGGGGTACGTGACGGGTTCGATCCCGCTGCGACGGCGCAGATAAGGGTGGACCATATCCCCCTGGATGGGACCCGGGCGAACGATTGCTACCTCGATGACGAGATCGTAGAAGCAGGTCGGCTGCAGGCGCGGCAGCATCGACATCTGCGCTCTGGATTCGACCTGGAACACGCCCACCGAATCGGCACGCGAGAGCATCGCGTAGACGGCTGCATCGTCGCGCGGCACGCTGGCGAGCGAGAGCGTGCGGCCGTAGTGGCGCTCGATCAAATCAAAGCTCTTGCGGATGCAGGTCAGCATGCCGAGTGCCAGCACATCCACCTTGAGCATGCCGATCGCATCGATGTCATCCTTGTCCCATTCGAGAAAGGTGCGGTCCAGCATGGCACCGTTGTGGATCGGCACGGTCTCGTCGAGCCGCTCACGCGTCAGCACAAAGCCGCCGACGTGCTGGGACAGATGTCGTGGGAAACCAAGCAGCTGGCGGGCCAGCGCGATCGCCTGGCGGATTTCGGGGTTGGCGGGATCGAGCCCGGCTTGCGAGATGTGCCTGTCGGGAATTTCGCCGTCTCCTTCGCCCCAGATGAGCCCGGCGAGGCCAGCCGTCACATCCTCCTTGAGGCCCATGGCCTTGCCCACCTCGCGGATGGCCATGCGCGGGCGATAGTGGATCACGGTGGCGCAGATGGCGGCGCGCTCGCGGCCGTAGCGGGAATAGAGGTACTGGATCACCTCCTCGCGACGTTCGTGCTCGAAATCGACGTCGATGTCGGGTGGCTCGCCGCGGTCGGCGGAGATAAAGCGCTCAAACAGGAGATCGATCTCGGTGGGGTCGACGCCGGTGATGCCGAGACAGAAGCACACCGCGCTGTTGGCGGCCGATCCGCGGCCCTGACATAGGATCGGCTTCTCCTGCTCCCGGGCGAAGCGGACGATGTCGTAGACGGTGAGGAAATAGCGTGCATAGTTGAGCCGAGCGATCAGCTCAAGCTCCTTGACGAGCAGCGTACGCACCTTGCTTGGCACTCCCGTGGGATAACGCCAGGCTGCTTGCGACCAGGTCAATTCCTCCAAATAAGCCTGCGGTGTTTTGCCCGGCGGCACCGGCTCGTCGGGATATTCATAGCGCAGCGCCTCGAGGTTGAACTCGACACGCGAAACAATCTCGAGGGAGCGTGCGACTGCCTGCGGATAGGCCGCAAACAAGCGTGCCATCTCGACGGCAGTCTTGAGATGTCGCTCAGCGTTGGCCTCAAGACGATAGCCTGCTTCGTGGATCGTGCATTTTTCACGGATGCAGGTGAGCACGTCGGCCAGCGGCTTGCGGGTGGGATGGTGATAGACAACGTCGTTGGTGGCAACGAGTGGCGTGCGCATCTCGGTCGCCAGCGCGGCGAGCTCGCCTAGCCTGCGGCGTTCCTCGCCGCTATAAGCGAACGTGGCGGCGAGATAGGTGCGGTCGCGCATGGCTTCAACGAGCATACAGAGGTGTGCTCGGAAGCCCGGCGTAAGCTTGCGCGGCGGGAGGGCGATCAAGATCTGGCCTTCGCTGGCAGCGAGCATCTCAGCGAATGAGAACGTGCACTGGCCCTTGATGGCGCGCCGATTGCCGGTGGTGAGAAGGCGGCACAGCCGGCCGTAGGCGGGCCGGTCCGCGGGGTAGCAGACTGCCTCGAAGCCTTCGCTGGTGATAAGGCGCGCACCCGTGAGGCAACGGATGTTGTGCTCCTTGGCTGCCTCGTATGCACGCACGACCCCCGCCAGCGTATTGCGGTCGGCGATGCCGATAGCGGCGAGCCCAAGTTCGGCCGCCTGGCTCACGATCTCGTGCGGATGCGAGGCGCCTCGCAGGAATGAAAAGTTAGTGGCAGCGGCCAACTCCGCGAAGGAACTCATGCAAACATCCCGTGAACGAACCATTGTGGGGTTGCGCTCTGCCCGTAAAGGCCCTCGCGGTAGAGCCAGATGCGGCGCCCCTGCGCATCCTCGACGAGGTAGTAGTCGCGTGTGCCCTCGGCTACGTGGTGGCGCCACCATTCGGGCGCGATGCGCTCCGGTCCCTGGGCTTGGGCTATCTGGTGCAGCACACCACGCCAGCGGAAGTGCCGCGGCGGTCCGTCGGGCACGACTGCCAGCACGTCAGCTGGCTCGGGACGCTCCAGCAGAAGCAGCGGACGGGGAGCCGTTATTGTCTCTGTCCATGCCTCGTCTGGGCTGAGCCGAGGAGGAGGGGCGGTCCCATGTGCAGACGTTGAAATTTGACGCTTCCCCTCACCTCGACCCACTCTCCGTTTGCTTCCAGCCTGGATGGCCATTGTGGGCTTGTGTGGTGGTGGGCCGGAGAGCAAGCGGGCAGAGGGAGAAGCGGGGCGCACACGCACGGCCCGCTCAGGCGTGTGGCTCTGGTGGGGATGCAGCTGTCGTACGGCATTCCGGCCCAGGCGCTGTTGCAGCCTGTCGAGCAACCGCGCCAGTTCCTCCGGCGAGGCAGCGTCTTCATGAAGGCCAAGGCAAGCTTGGCGTTCGGCCAGGCTCTCGGCATTGCGCACGTGCACGGCCGCGGCCTCAAAGCCGAAGTCGGCATCGAGCTCGTCGCCGAGACGATAGAGGCGCAGACCGATCAGCTGGGCGATATGCTGCGCATCGCGACTGGGCGCCGCGAGGCCAAGCTCTAAGGACTGCACCTCGCCATCTGCCCGAAACAGCAATAGCCGCAGCAGTCGGATGCCGACGGCATCACGTTCCAGGTCGCGACTGAGAACCTCAAGCAGGTGTGTCGCCGCCTGCAGCACATGTTCCTGGGCCACGATGGGCTCGATGAAACAAGTCTGCGCACGATAGACGGGCGGTTCGACGACGGGCATCAACGGTTCGGGCGCATGTCCCAAGGCTTGGTCAAGCCGGCGCAGGAGCTCGGCCTGGAAGCGGGCGGCAAAGGGCGCGCGCGGCTGGTGCAGTATCTCGCCAATGCGGCGCAGGCCCAGTCGATGCATGAGGCGCTGGGATGCCTCGCCAAGGCGGAGCGCGGCGAGTGGCAGGGCATGCAGAACGCGCATCTCCTCACCGGAGGCAACGATGGTGCCATCCTGCTCGCTGTGATGAGCAACGGCCCAAGCGGTCCCTGCCGTGTCGGCAATCGCCAGGCGCACGACGAGCCGAAAGCCCTTGAGGCGAGCGGCAAGATCGGCCAGCAGCCGTTCTTCCCCGCCGAAAAGATGGGCGCAGCCCTCGATGTCGAGAAACAGCCCGTCGGCGCCGCTGGCCTCGTCCCAGGGTGCCACTTTGGGCGTGTAGCGCAGGCACCACAGCGCCAGCCGGCGCAGGGCGTCGCTGTCGGCGACTGGATCGGCATCACGCACTTGCAGATTGAGCACTTTGGCGCGTGCGTTGGAGAGAAGCACATCCTTGGTGAGGCCAGACCGATGGGCGGCCCGGTTGAGCGAGACAATGCGTGTGCCGCCCTTAGCTGGAGCAACGAGCACCAAGGGTCGGCGCGGATCTAGGGTCGCGTCAGCCGATGCGCCGGATGCCTGCACGCTCAACAGGCGTGCGATTGGCCAGCCCTTCAACCACACAGAGACGATGCGCGACATGATCCCACTCGATAAGCCACTTGCCTGTACGTCCGTTGCGACAGCGCTCCAGTGTCGCGGTCCAGCGCGGGCACGCGAAAGTCCCAAAGGGATCGCGAGCGGCCGGAGCGGAGGCGATGCGCCAGCGCGTCGCCGCGGCGCTTGTGCCGGCGGGAGCGGAGCCGCGCAGGAGCACGAGCGGCGTGGCACGCGGTGTGGCGGCAAGATTGAGGCGGCGACTGACCGTCAGATCGAGGCCTCCCGCGACGACGCCGGCGACCATGGCGAGGGGCACGGACGATCGGAGCGCCTCCTCGAGTGCCCATAGCGCATCCTTGTTGCTCCGGGTCTCGACGATAACAAGACGGCCAGGATCAAGACCCCACTGGATGAGGCCATGGCCATAAGGCGCGCCGAAATCCATGCGGCAGCACGTCTGGAGGACAAGTATGGCTGGGCCGGAACGGGAGTGGAGTGCCAGCGCCAGCAAGGCCAAGGCGAAACCGAAGGCTGCCGGCGTATGGCCGTAGGCCTCCGCGGCAATTTCGTTGAGCGTGCCGCATGGCAGGCCGGGTCCTGGCAAATGGGCATGCACCTCGTCTGGACCCAACGGCAGATACGCGGATGATCCCTTATGCGCACCTTCCAATCGCGCAAGGTTGCAACGCAGGGCCTCGATGCGGGCTGCCTTCACAAGCTGACGTTGGATGAGAGGGCTGGGAGAAGGGCCAATCAGAGGGTCAAGATCACGCCCGCGGGTCACCTTGCCTCGGTCACTGGCCGAGACGGAAGGACCTCTAAAGTCGCCGTCAGGACCAATCGCGCGCTTGAAAGTGTCCCCGCCCCACGCCTCTCCGGGGGAAAGGCCGATACGTGCGACGGCCATCCGACAAGCATCGCTGTGAGGTGGGAAAGACATGAGATGTCAAGCAGTTGTGCGAACACGCTGACGTTCTGAGGATCCATTGGATCTTAAGAACAAAAGTGGAACATGTCAAGGTCCCCCCGCAGGACTTACGCCCCAGACCCTCCACAGGGAGGCTAGCCTCATCCCGCCTAATCCCTGCCCGGCCCCGTCCGCAAATTGGCGCCAACTTCACCCGCTGCGCCGTCGTCTTCGGTCCTCCGCGGCCGCCAGATCGCGGCCCGCATGATGCCCACGACCTCCATGGGCACTTCCATGCCGCGCACATTGACGATCATCACCGGCCCGCGTCATCCAACAGCCCGCGTGGCCGGCCACGTCCGTCGACCCCGCCGCGATGCACACGAAGACGCCGGCAAAGGCGAAGCGCACTCGCAATGTGTCAAAGGTAACGCCCTGTGGCGCCTAAGCCAGGGACCCGCCACCAACGTGCGCTGGCTTTTGGCCCACCTCCAGGTGATGCTGCCGGGCGACGTAGGTGTAGACGGCGGGGGTGACAAAGAGCGTAAACAGCGTTCCGATCGTCATGCCGGCGGCGATGACGATGCCGATGGAAAATCGGCTGGCGGCGCCCGCTCCGCTGGCCGTCAGCAATGGCACCATGCCGACCACCATGGCCGCTGTGGTCATGAGAATGGGGCGCAGCCGAATGGCGGCTGCCTTTTCGATTGCGGCGCGGCGGTCAAGCCCCTCCCGTTCCTGCAGGTGGTTGGCATAATCGACCATCAAGATGCCGTGCTTGGAGATGAGCCCGATCAGCGTCACGAGCCCGACCTGCGTGTAGATGTTGATGGTCGCAAGCCCGAGGTT
>JAMXLN010000310.1 GCA_024281145.1 Hyphomicrobiaceae bacterium
AGACACCAGCTCTGTCGCTGGGAGCATCGATGGTGGCTGTCACAGCAGAACTGCCCTCTGCGCTCTCTTGGCCTACCGCAGCTTGCCTCGGTGAATGCACGGACGCGTCCCCGGTTCCAAGAACGTCGCCGGCACGCGCTCAAGAGCTCCAATCGTCTCTACCGCACACGCCTCCTCGCCATTGCCGAGGGCATTGATACGCCTAAGGCACGGGGCGCGTCGACAGGAAACGACGCCCGCGCGTTGCCCTGCTGACAAACCTCGTCAGGCGGGACTACCCCCTGCACGTTTGCCCGCGGCTTGGAAGAGTAACCAAAGCAGGACCCAGGAAGCTGACATGGCAGAAGCTGACATGGCACACGTCGTTTCGCCCCAGGTCGCCCCTGGTCCGCCGCTCATCGGTTAGAGCATACGTGGCTCGCCAAAGTGCCGGCAATGTGCGGTAGACGGCGTGAGGCCCATTGAGTAGCAACGGGTGGCGGAAGTTCTCCACCGCATGCCTTCCGCCATCCTTTCGTGGGGGTGTTCGCTGTGCCGCATCT
Source organism: Hyphomicrobiaceae bacterium (assembly GCA_024281145.1). Taxonomy (GTDB): domain Bacteria; phylum Pseudomonadota; class Alphaproteobacteria; order Rhizobiales; family Hyphomicrobiaceae; genus AWTP1-13. Next base: position 543 of record JAMXLN010000310.1, read on the forward strand.
TTTCTCGCCACTCAAGCTCGGTCCCATCGAGCTCACCAATCGCATCGCTGTGTCGCCCATGTGCCAGTATTCGGCAAGCGACGGCAGCGCGTCCGACTGGCATCTCCAACACCTGATGCAATTTGCCATCAGCCGTGCCGGCATGATCGCCCTGGAGGCCACCGCCGTTGAGCGGCAAGGGCGCATCTCGCACGGCTGTCTCGGCCTCTATTCGGATAACAACGAGCGGGCGCTGGCACGCGTGCTTGCGGCGGCACGCGCCATAGCGGCGCCCGGGACCGCCTTTGCCATCCAGCTCGCCCACGCGGGACGCAAGGCCTCCTGCCTGGCGCCCTTCCAGGGCGGACGTCCGCTGCGCCATGGCGAAGACCCCTGGCCCGTTGTCGCCCCCTCGGCCATCCCCTTCGCCGAGGGATGGCCGACGCCTGAGGCGCTTGACGGCGACGGTCTCAAGCGGGTCCTCGGCGCGTTTAGCCAAGCCGCCGAGCGCGCGGTGCGACTAGGCTTCGATGCGATCGAGCTGCACGCCGCGCACGGCTATCTCCTGCACGAGTTCCTCTCACCGCTCTCCAACCGCCGCACCGATGCCGTCGGTGGCAACGCTTGGAACCGCATGCGCTGGCCACTCGAAGTTGTGCAGGCGGTCCGCGCCGCGGTCCCGCGCACGATTGCGCTTGGCGCGCGCATTACGGGCAGCGATTGGGCGGAGGGCGGGCTTGGGGTTGAGGATGCCGTCGCATTCGCGAGCGCACTCAAAGAGGCCGGCTTGGACTATGTGTGCGTGTCGAGCGGTGGCAACGTTTCACACGCCAAGATCCCCCTCGGCCCCGGCTACCAAGTCCCCTTCGCCGCCAAGGTGAAGGCGGCGACAGGGCTTGCGACTCGCGCTGTCGGACTGATCGCGACGCCAGAACAGGCCGAGGCCATTCTCGCCGCGGGTCAGGCGGATTTCGTCGCCTTGGCACGCGCCTTCCTCGACGATCCGCGCTGGGTCTGGCATGCGGCCGAGCGTTTGGGCGCCGAGGTCTCCTATCCACCCCAATACGCGCGCGTGTCGCGCGCCATTTGGCCCGGTGCCGAGCTGGTGCGGCCGAAGCAGCAGGGCGCCGTCCCCGCCTGACGGGCGCAACGATCAGGACGCTTTGGATCATTTGCACTACGGCGCCGATGCCGCTCGCCGCAAATGCTGCCCATTGTGAGCGTGCGGGAAGCGTGGTTGCATGGTCGAAGTGGGGTCGGTGTTGGGAGCGGCGGAGCCTAGCCATGGGTTGGTCGATCAAGCTCTTCGATGTCGGCGGCACCGCCGTGCGCATCCATTTGACGTTCTTTCTGTTGCTCGCCTGGATCGCCGCCATTCACTGGTCAAGGGGTGGCGCACCAGCGGCGCTGGATGGCGTGCTCTTCATCATCGCGCTCTTTGCCTGCGTGGTATTGCACGAATTCGGCCACATCGTTGCGGCGCGTCGCTACGGCATCCGCACCCCCGACGTCACGCTGCTGCCGATCGGCGGCGTAGCTTCGCTCGAACGCATGCCCGAAAAGCCCAGCCAGGAAATTGTGGTGGCATTGGCAGGGCCCGCGGTCAACCTCGTGATCGCACTCGTGTTGATGTTCGTGCTCGGCGCCCATTTCGACCTCTCGCAAATGGCGCAGCTCGAACAGGCGCAGTCGAGCCTTGTTGGGCGCATCGCCGCCGCCAACGTGATGCTGTTCGTGTTCAACTTGATCCCAGCATTTCCCATGGACGGCGGTCGCGTGCTGCGCGCACTGCTGACGATCGGCATGGGCTACACGCGCGCCACGCGCGTGGCCGCCTCGATCGGCCAGGGGCTCGCGGTGCTCTTTGCCTTCCTGGGGCTCATGGGCAATCCCCTGCTGGTGCTGATCGCCGTCTTTATCTTCCTTGCCGCCAGCGGCGAGGCTGGCTACGTCCAGGCGCGCGATTACGCGCGAGGCTATCTTGCCTCGCATGCGATGATCACGGCCTATCAGCCCTTGGGGCCCAGCGCCACCGCCGATGACGCAGCGGCCCTCCTGCTGCGCACGACGCAACAGGAGTTTCCCGTCGTCGACGGCGGCGGCATCCTGCGAGGCGTGGTCACGCGCGAGGCCCTGATCCAAGCCCTGCAGGAAAAAGGCGGCAGCGTGGCGGTGCTCGACTTCATGGCGCGCGACGTGCCCACCGTGCCGGAGAATGCCTGTCTCGATAACGTCTTCCAGCTCCTGCAACGGCGGGGACCGCGCATGGTCGGCGTCGTCGATCGCCAACAGCGCCTCGTTGGCTACATCACCTCGGAGAACCTGGCCGAGCTGGTGATGATCCAGTCCTCCCGTGCCGCGCGGGCCGAGCGCACCGCAATGGCATGAACCAAAACTCTGCCACTGCGGCGTTGCCGATGATGACGTTTGAGAGCGGGTGCGCTCTTGGCAAATTGGCGGGATGCGAGATGCTTTGCTAAGGCTTAGGTATCCTTGTCGATGAGCTTGACGATGCTGCTCATGTCGAGGTCGCCATAGCCGTTGGCGACGTGCATGGTGAACGCTGCAGTGGCGGCGGCGCCGAGCGGTGCGGCGGTCTCGGCCATCTGGGCGGCTGCCTGTGCAAGCCGCAAATCCTTGAGCATCAGTTTTGCCATGAACCCCGGCTTGTAGTCATTGCTCGAGGCCGACGTCGGCACCGGGCCCGGCACGGGGCACATCCGGGTCAAGATGAAGGAGGCTGCCGACGAGGTTGACATGACGTCATAGAGCGTCTGGCGGCCGACACCTAGCTTTTCGCCCATGACGAAGGCTTCTGCCGTCGCCAGCATGATGATCCCCGCCACCATGTTGTTGCAAATCTTGGTCACCTGACCGAAACCGGGGCCGCCGCAGTGCACGATGTTCTTGCCCATCCCCTGCAACAGCGGCAGAGCCTTGGCGAAGGTCGCCTTGTCGCCGCCGCACATGAAGGTCAGGGTCGCCGCGTCGGCACC
>JAMXLN010000311.1 GCA_024281145.1 Hyphomicrobiaceae bacterium
CCCGAGACCTGGCCCGAGACCTGGCCCGAGACCTGGCCCGAGGACTGTTCCGCCGGCTTTGTCCCGGTGGACGTGCGGGCAGGGCGCAGAGCTGGCCTCCCCTGTCGCCGCAAGTGCTGCGCCTTCCCCATGAGCTCCTCGTCGAAAATAATGACTGACCCGTCAGTCATACATATATGAGACGCCGTGGGCGCCCGCAAGGGGGCAGGAGGGGGGCGCTGGTAGCAGCGGTTGTCCCGGTCGTCGGGCCGGTCGCGTGGCTGCGCCCCGGATCGTCCTGCGCTCCCTCGAACGCACCGCAAGAACGCCACGGGCACAGGCCATGCCAACTGCGAAACCGGCGGGCTTTGCACCCTCGGTCCCCGACTTGGTGTCGAGCCTGATCCCTAACGGGGTGCTCGCAACCGGCCGCACGCGTGCCTGGCCAGGCCGCGCGAAATGCCGGCTCACCTTGTCCCAACCCTGTGTCCGACGGAGTTCTGCTTAGACCTTGTCGACGGTCAGCCGGTTGCCAACGGGATCCAGCCCGCCCGGTCGAGACCAAGGCCGATGATTGACCGCGCCCACGCGCCAAAGTCCTGGCGTGCCCTCCGGCTGCAGATGATCGAGGCGGGTGAGAGAGCAGTTCTCGACCAGAAAACTCAGCGCCGTCTGCGGGTCGAGCCCCAGCGCCACCAACAACGCCACCTTGATGGTTCCGCCATGGGTGACGGCGACAATGTCGCGGCCGTGGTGCTCTACAGTGAGGCGTTCGATGACCGGCCGCACGCGCTTGACAAGGTCGACAAAGCTTTCGCCACCTGGCGGGCGTTCGTCAGCTGGCCCGAACCACAGCGTGTGCGTGCCGACCCTGCGCTCGGCATAAAACGGCTTGCGCTCCATGCCCTGCCAGACACCGAGGTGCTGTTCAGCAAGCTCCGGGATGGCGAACGGCCGGACACCGTCGTGGCGCCCGTTGGCGGCCGCCAGGATCGCCGCCGCCGTCTGACGCGTGCGCGCAAGATGGCTTGTCACCCACACGGCATTGCGCGGCAGTTCGCGTGCCAATACGGCAAAAATCTCCCCATCCGTGCAATCGCAGTCAAGATCGCTCTGGCCGTAGATCTTGCCGCCGTCGGGAACGGGAGCATGACGGATCCACCACCAGCGCGTTTGGCCACTTGTCACCGCCCTACTCCATCGTGACGACGATCTTGCCCATGGCCTTGCGCAGGCCGAGTTTGGCGATCGCTTCTCCCGCCTTAGCGAGCGGGTAGTGTTCGGAGACGATAGGCTTGATCGCGCCCTTGGCGTAGAGCTGCATCAGCTCGACGATGTTGGCAGCGTTCGCCTTGGGATCTCGGCGACTGAAAGCGCCCCAGAACACGCCGACCACCTGGCACGATTTCAAAAGCGTCAGGTTGAGCGGCAGCCGGGCGATGCCGGCCGGGAAGCCGACCACCAAGAACCGCCCTTCCCACGCGATGGCCCGCAGCGCAGCTTCGGAGTAGTCGCCGCCGACCGGATCATAAATGACGTCGACACCGTTCTCCCCACACGCCTTCTTGAAAATGTCGGCCAATGCCTTGGCGGCCGCCCTGTCGAAGGGCCCCGTCGGATAGACGACGCCGTCATCGGCGCCGTGTTGTTTGGCAAACGCCAACTTCTCCTCGGAGGAAACAGCGGCGATGACGCGCGCGCCATATGCCTTGCCAAGCTCCACTGCCGACACGCCGACGCCCCCCGCGGCACCCAGCACCAGCAGCGTCTCGCCTGCCTTCAGTTTGGCGCGATCCTTGAGCGCATAGATAGACGTGCCATAGGTGAGTACCAGCGCGCTCGCCTCATCAAATGGCATCGACGCCGGCATGGCGATGCATTGGTCCGCCGCCACCACGAGCTTCTCAGCCATTCCGCCGGCAATCACCGAACCGATCACACGGTCGCCGCACTTCCACGTCCCAACCTCGGGCCCCACACCTTCGATCACGCCGGCAACCTCACCGCCCGGTGCAAACGGTCGCGGCGGTTTGAACTGATAGCGGTCCTCGATGATGAGCAGATCGGGATAGTTGACCCCACACGCCTTGACTGCGAGAAGGACTTCGCCCGCGCCAGGCTGCGGATCGGGCAATTCCTTAAGCTCGAGAGTTTCGGGCCCGCCGGCGCGGAGGCTCAACATCGCCTTCATTGAGTGAGGCTTCTCGCAAAGCTCGACTGACTCATAGGTCTCAGTTAACAGAGACCACTGCCGCCGTCGATGGCCCGAGACGCCGCGCCTTACAAACGTCGTCGTCGCTGGCTAGCGCAAGAGGGGATGGCCCGAGTGCCCCCGTCGCCGACGGGGCTGAGACAACGGCTTCGCGAGGGATAGCCATGCGCATACCTATGATATCGATGATGCTGCTTTTGGGCACCGGCGCGGTTGCTGCCCAGACGGGCTCCATCTCGCCCGCCCCGCCCCCAGCTCGACCGGCAGCACCCGATACGGCCACACGCAAGAGCGCCGTCGACGACAGCAAGGCCGAGTGCATAAAAATGTGGGATGCCGGAACACACATGACCAAACAGCAGTGGGCGAACACGTGTGCGCGCATTCAGACCCGTCTGGAGAACCTAAGGGTTGAGGACCTCGATGTCACCGGCATCGGCGTGCGCCGAAAACCCAGTGGCAAGCAGGGCAGCGTCGATGCGCAAACCCGCGCAAATTGAGCTTGGCAACAGCCGCGCTGCGTCGTATTCCGCAAGTGTTA
>JAMXLN010000312.1 GCA_024281145.1 Hyphomicrobiaceae bacterium
AATTTTTCGTCGCCACCGCGAGGCAATGCTCGCAGTTGCTTCACTTTTCGAGCCAGACGACGTCGTAACGATTGACATCGTAGAGACCGAAATACTCCTGTGGCTTCAGGCCTTTCACGTAGTCGTACCAGGCATCGTTGATCTTCTCCCAGACCATCGGCAGCAGGGGTGGATCCTCCTCCATGAGGTTCTCGGCCGCGCGGATATAGCCGAGCCGCTTTGCGCCATCCACTTCGCGGTCGATCTTTAGAAGCGTCTCGTCGAACTTCGAGTTGTTCCAAAAGGCGTAGTTTTGTGGGCCGTCGGCGCTGTACCAAGCGCGGAAATAGTCGGACGGGTCGAGCAGTGACGAGGCGATGACGCCAATGAGAATGTCGAAGTTGCCCGACCTGGCATCGTCGAACCAGGTCGACTCCGGCGCGATGCGCAGGTTCGTCTCGATATTGAGCGTCTGCTGCAGCATGCCCTGCACCGCCTGCGACCACAGTTTCGTATTCGGCAGGTCGCGGACCAGGAAATCGAGGCCCGTGAGGCCCCGATCGGCGCCCGCTGCCTGGAGCAGCGCGCGCGCCTCCTTGATTGCGCCCGCCGGGTCGGCCTGATAGCCGACGCGCTTCTCAAGCTCGTCCATCGGGGTGGCGAACTCCGAAAACGGGTAGATGAAGCCGCCGGCCATGGCCGGGGCCAGGTCCTTTACGATCTCGACCAGCACCGGCCGATCGAGCACCAGGTGCATGGCCCGGCGCACGCGCGGGTCGCCGAACGACTTCCTCTTGTTGTTGGGCCAGATCGCGTGGATGACGCTCTGGTAGTACTGGGCGCCGCTCATTCCCGGCGTCTGCGCCACCCGCTGCATGGTGGCCGGATCGGTCACGCGCACGTAATCGACGCGGTTGGAGAGCAAGGCCGAGGCCATCTCTGGTGAGAACGGCAGCGCGTGGTAGACCTCAAGGCCATCGATCAGCGGCAGATCCTTGTTCCAGTAGTTCCGGTTCCGCTCGAAGGTCCAAACCTCGTTCTCGACGCGCTTCAGCGAAACGAACGGCCCGGTGCCGGACAGCGAGTTGACGCGACGCAGATTGTAGTTGTTGTCCTCGAGCACCTTCTTGCGCACGATGACATTCCAGCCCGAGGCGATGGCCGACATGATGAAGTTGATGGGCCTGGCCTCGGCGAGCCTGAACTCCACCGTGTACCTGTCGCGGGCGCGGATTTCCTCGACCGCCCGGAACAGGCTCGAGCGTGGCATGGCAATCCCGGTCGGAGGCTTGGCGATGCGATCAAAGGTGGCCTTGACGTCCTCGGCCGTGAGCTCAGCGCCGTCGTGGAACTGCACACCCTGACGTAGCAAGAACGTGTAGCTGGTGCCGTCGCGGCTGATGTCCCAGCTGTGCGCGAGATCAGGAATGACCGACTTGCCGCTGTCGCGAGGATCACGGCGGATCAGGTTGTCGAACATGCACGCCTGCGTCGAGATGTTGGCAAAGGTTCCCGACTGGTGCACATCAAAGTGGGGCTGGCGCGAGAGCACGCAGATGCGAAGCACGCCACCGCGCTTGGCATTGGCCTCGGCGGGTTTCAGCATGAACTTCGAACCGTCGAATTGCCGCGGCACGCCTTGGGCAAGACCTTGGCTTGGCGCCAGACCGCAGGCGGCGGCCACGCTGAAAGCTGCGCTTGATGCAAGAAAATTGCGGCGCGCGACGAGCCATTTCGGGTCCTGCTCGGCAGGCATGGGCTTTCTCCCAGGCGTCACCACGGGCCGTGGCCCCCCGCTCCACGGTCGTGGTCTGCTCCCGCATCGTCCCGCCCTATTGCGACTTGGGCAAGGCCCGCGTTTGCTCTTTGCAACGTCCTGAGGCCTCGCGAAAGCCTCAAGGCAGCCCCTGCCAACATCGCTCAGCCGTCCAAGCCTAGTCTCCCCGGTCCGTCCGCCCGCTGCGTTGACCGGCTGCCAGCATTCGCCGTTCTGGAGGGGCATCGCCTGATTTGCCGGGATCTGCCACACTCTGCCCGTTAGCGCTGCGGGAGAGCACCATGGTGGATGCCGGCGTCAAAGTGAACGTTGAGGAGCACCAGGACAGGCGCATCGCCCGCGTCACGCTCCACAACGCGAAGAAGCTCAACTGCCTCTCCACGCCGCTGATCGTCGAGCTGACCGAGGCCTTCACCAGGCTCGCAAAAGACGGCACGCTTCGCGCGGTCGTGCTCACGGGAGCCGGCGAGCGCGCGTTCATCGGTGGTGCCGACCTCAACGAGTTGGGCGGGCTGTGCGCCGACAGTGCCCGCCTCTTCATCACGCGCCTGCATCGGGCCTGCAAAGCCATCCGCGACTGTCCTGTCCCGGTGATCGGCCGCATCAACGGCTTTTGTTTGGGTGCCGGCCTCGAGGTAGCGGCGAGCTGCGACATGCGGGCGGCTGCGGATGGGGCGCGCTTCGGCATGCCGGAGGTGCGCATGGGCTTGCCCTCGGTCATCGAGGCGGCCCTCCTGCCGGGCCTGATCGGCTGGGGTAAGACCCGCGAGATGCTGTTGACGGGAGAACTGAGCACCGCGGCCGAGGCACTCGCCATGCGCTTCGTTGAAAAGGTGGTGCCCGCCGGCGGGCTCGATGCGGCCGTGGAGACGTGGCTCGCCGCCATCTGCCGCGCCGCGCCGCAGGCCGTCCGCGCACAGAAGGCGCTGATGAACCGCTGGGAGCGGGTCTCGGTGGAGGAAGGCGTGCTGGCCAGCATCGACGCGCTGTCCGATGCCTATGGGACGGGCGAGCCGCAGGCCGCCATTCGCGCTTTCTTCGATCAAAAGAAGCAGGGCCGTTGAGCCAAGCACCGTCTACCCGTCCTTATCTCAGCTCCCGTCCGGTTCTGCGCGATGGCGCCCAGGAGAAAAATTCTTGAGCGTCATGGCGCCGCCCAGCTGTTACGGCACCATCCCCACTCCTGAGAATGGCTTCTTTGAGGGGAGTGCATCATGCAAAAGCGAGCACTTGTTGCGATCCTCACCGCCCTGGCGCTGGCTCTGCCGGGCGTCTCGGCGCCCCTTTTTGCGCAGTCGACGAAATCCCCGCAACTCGCAAAGCACCAGAAGCTCTGTCGCTCAAAAAGACCAGATGGCGCGATCAAGACGTGGACTTGCGGCGCCGACCAGCCCTGTTGCGTCAACCACTTCTTTAACCTCTATACTTGCGGCTCCCAGCTGCTGAAGTGCCTTTGACGGGACCGCGGCTTGCGCGTCAGCCACCGCAGGCTCGGCGCCTTGGCACAAACCCCCGCGGCTACCCGGCCGGCAGGATCAGCCACAGTGCCATGGCGGTGAGGGCCAGCGCGCCGAGCCACAGAGCAAGCCGTATCGAGCGGCCGTGACGCGCCTCGGCGGCGGCGAGGCGCTCGACCGTGTCCTCGTCGAGCCTGAAGCCGCCGCGGGCCATGTCGGCGAGCGCCAGGGCCGTTCGTTCCGCCCCCTCCAAGAGGCGCGGCACCTCGGCGATCACCCGGCCCATCAGCTCGGCGCCCTCGCCCGCCTCGCGCAGGCGCCCGCTCACGCCGTAGTTGGCAGCGACCCACTCCTTGGCGATTGGTTCGGCCGCGCTCCAGATGTCGAGCTCGGGATCAAGCGACCGGGCGACCCCTTCCGCCACGACCATGGTCTTCTGGAGCAGCAGCAGCTCGGGCCGCGTCTCCATGTCGAACACCTCCGTATAGGCGAAGAGCTGACCCAGCAGATCGGCCATCGATATTTGATCGGCGGTTCGGCCGTGGATCGGCTCGCCAATCGCGCGCATCGCCTGCGCGAACACCTCCACGGAATGATGCGCAGGCACGTAGCCCGCCTCGAAATGGATGGCAGCGGCGCGGCGATAATCGCGCGTGATGAGGCTGTGGAGGATCTCGGCCAGGAAACGGCGCTCCTTGGGGCCGAGCCGGCCCATGATGCCGAAGTCGACGGCCACGACAAACCCTTCGCTGTCCACCAGCAGGTTGCCCTGGTGCATGTCGGCATGAAAAAAGCCGTCGCGCATGGCATGGCGCAAGAATGAGCGCAGGACGGTGAGGCCTAACGCCTTGAGGTCATGTCCGGCGGCCTTCAGTGCGGCGCGATCCGATATCGCAATGCCATCGATCCACTCGAGCGTCAGCACGCGCTTGGCGGTGCGACGCCAGTCCACCCCGGGCACACGAAAGCGGCCATCGGGGAGCGTCTGGTCGGACGCGATGTTGTCGCCCATTTCGGAGATGGCGGCCGCCTCCAGGCGCATGTCCATCTCGATTTCGACGCTGCGCGCGAGCGTTTCCACGACGGCGAGCGGGCGCAGACGCCGCGAGGGCGGATGCCAGCGCTCGATCTGTCGTGCGGCGAAGAAGTAGCTGTCGAGGTCGCGGCGGAAGCGACGCTCGATGCCCGGGCGCAGGATCTTCACGGCAACTTCGCGGGGGGCGCCGCCGGCGTCGATCACCATGGCCCTGTGCACTTGGGCGATGGAGGCGGCAGCGACCGGGGGACCCAAGTCGGCGTAGTGGTCCTCGAGGCGCCCACCGAGCGCCGCCTCGATCGCCTTGCGTACCTGGGGCATGGCGAAGGGCGCCAACCGATCCTGCAAGTGGCCGAGGTCGTGGGCGAGCTCGGCACCGATGAGGTCGGGGCGGGTGGCTAGGAATTGGCCGAGCTTGATGTAGCTGGGGCCGAGGCTGGTGAGGGCGCCCGCGACGCGCCGCTCCTTGGGCTGGCGCAGACGCAAGGGCCAGGTGAGGGCGCGGATCGGCAGCGTGGCGGCCCGCGCCAAATAGAGACCGAGCGGCACCCGGCTCCCGGTTGGAACAAAGCGCACGCCGTGCTGCGCCAGCACGAGGCCGGCGCGCGTCAGGCGGAGGACGTTGCCGATGGTGGATGCCATGTTCCCGACAGATGCCAGTTGGGTTGCATGAGAAAGCGTTGCGAGATTGCCCCGGTCGGGCCGCGGGTCAAGCAAGCTAGCCGATAATCGTTTGCGAAGAGGTTAGCCGGGTTGCGCGGCGCACCGGATTTGGCCCTTATGGAGGGCGCCAATCGAGGAGCAGCCCATGCCCACCCCGTCCGACCGCGCCTTCACCAACGGCTGGCAGCAGGCCACGCGCTATCCAGATCCCGCCATTGTCGCGCTCGACCCGCGGTTCGAAAAATATTGGATCAAGCTCTCGTGCGTGGAGCGGCTGTTCACCGGCTGCCGCTGGGCTGAGGGGCCCGTCTACTTCGGCGACGGGCGCCATTTGCTGTGGAGCGACATTCCCAACAACCGCATCCTCAAATGGGAGGAGGAGACCGGCGCAGTCAGCGTCTATCGCAAGCCGTCGAACTTCGCCAACGGCCACACGCGCGACCGCCAAGGCCGCCTCATCGGCTGCTCGCATGGGGGCCGGTGTGTCACCCGAACGGAATACGACGGCTCCGTTGCCGTCCTCATCGACCGCTTCGACGGCAAGCGCCTCAACTCTCCCAACGACGTAGTAGTGAAGTCGGACGGCTCGATCTGGTTCACCGATCCCACGTTCGGCATCCTCGGCAACTACGAGGGCCACCAGTCTGAGCCCGAGATCGAGCCCAACGTGTACCGGCTGGAACCGGATACATTGAAGGCCTCCATTGTCGCGGAAGGCGTGCTCGGGCCCAACGGGCTCGCCTTCTCGCCGGACGAGAACATCCTCTACCTCGTCGAGAGCCGCGGCATGCCAAACCGCAAGATCTTGGCCTATGATGTGATCGACGGCGGGCGCAAGCTCGCCAACAAGCGCGTGCACATCGACGCCGGCCCGGGTACGCCCGACGGCATGCGATGTGACGTCGACGGCAACCTGTGGTGCGGCTGGGGGATGGGATCGGCGGAACTCGACGGCGTCATGGTATTTGCGCCCGACGGCAAGCCAATCGGCCACATTGCGCTGCCCGAACGCTCCGCCAACGTCTGCTTCGGCGGGCTCAAACGCAACCGCCTGTTCATGGCGGCAAGCCAGTCGCTCTATGCGCTCTACGTCAACACGCAGGGCGCCCCCGGCGGCTGATGAGCTTGCGGCGACCCGAACCTCGCTTGCCAAAGGGGCCAAAGATTGGCCCGATAGCGCCAGGTCAGGGCACCGGTTCAGGCCATCGGTTCAGGCCATCGGTTCAGGCCATCGGTTAAGCCTGCAGGGCATAGCTGCCGTCCCGGACCTGTGCTTGCTGCCTTGGCGCGGCGGCCTCACTAGAGTGGACGCGCAACGGTCGTCCGCCCGAGGAGAACTCCCATGCAGCTCAAGGTTTCGCCCATCAGCCGCCAGGAATGCTCTGGCGAGGAATGGCAGGCGCGGATCGATCTGGCCGCCGCGCACCGGCTCGCCGTCATGCACGGCTTCCACGAGGGCATCTTCAACCACCTCACGCTGGCGGTGCCTGGCAAACCTGAGCGCTATTACCAGATCCCCTTCGGGCTGCACTGGTCGGAGGTGAAGGCCAGCACCTTCATGGAGGTCGGCATCGACGACGGCAAGGTGAAGCGTGGTGCTGGTGAAGTGGAGCGCTCGTGCTATTCGATCCACGCGCCCATCCATAAATTGCAGCCCAAAACTGCCGCCGCGGTGTTTCACACGCACATGCCGTTCGCCAGCGCGCTGACACGGCTTGAGGACCCGCGCATCAAGGAGATCGGCCAAACCGAGGTCGGATTGGCGGGTGAGATCGCCTATGACGACACCTACACGGGCCCTGCCTTTGAGCCCGCGGAGGGCGAGCGGCTCGCCAAGATCTTGGGCGACAAGGGCATCCTGTTCATGGCCAACCATGGCATCACCACCGTCGGCGCCTGCGTGGCCGAGGCCTACGACCGGCTCTACTACGTGGAGCGTGCGGCGCAGGTGCAGATCTATGCCATGTGGACGGGCCAGCGCCTAAAACAGCTGCCCGAGCCGGTGGTCCAGAAGACCATCAAGGACATCGGCGGCGCCCGCTTCTATGATGGCCCAACGCCGGCCGAGCGCCACTTCGAGGCGCTGAAGCGGATCCTCGACCGCAGGGAGCCTGATTACGTCGAATAGGTCAAGACGCTGCCCGCCCGACGGGCTGCCCCGGGACGTGGGTATCCCTGGAACTTAAACGTGAGGAGGGGATTTACGGAGGGCGCCAACGGGCCGATGCGCAAACGGGCCGATGCCATGAGTATTTTCTTCTGCGCCCCCCTCACGGCGATGGTGACGCTCGCAGCGGTGGGGGCTTTTGGCCTTCTGCCGTCCGCGGCACAACCGGCTTCGCGCAAAGCCCTCGCGGAGGAAAATGCCCCGGTCGAGGCCCTTCCAAAGACGGAGGCTCCCCCCGAGACTCGCCGGCTCGGCAGCGTGCTTGGCATCGAAGTACGCACCAGTCGGGAGCAGAATGTCG
>JAMXLN010000313.1 GCA_024281145.1 Hyphomicrobiaceae bacterium
TCGCTCACCACCCCCAACTATCGGCGGCGATCGTCGATCTTTGCCTCGGCGCTCAAAGCGCCATCCCTATTTGCAGATACCTCGCCAGCAGGAACGTTCCGTTCGTCGTTCATACCGGTTACGAACCAGATACCGTTGAGCGGGAGTGGCCGGCGACGCCGATCATGCGCAAACCGGCAAATCCGATTGATGTCGTCCACGCCCTCGCCGGAGCCGTTGGTCAGCAGGTGCACGTGCCCGCGAGGACGGCTTGAGCTTGTGCCTCGAAGGCTTCGACACATCACGGCTGATGTTGGTGTGTTCGCTTCCCCATGTGCAAGGGGTGCTGTAGAACTCGCGGCGTCCATGTTCTTCTCTCCTAACGGCATGGATGAGCCGCGCGGCGCACCGTTATCAACCCCGATCCGGTTGCGCCGGCGGCTTCTCTTCCTGCTTGGAAGCACGAAGAAGTTTGTCTTCGCGCGTCAGGGCGCCGAGAGCACGCACCTGTGTTTTGGCGCCGGGCGCGTGCATGGGATCCCCCCGCACGTTCCTCACGCACGGCGAAAAGCTCCGATGCCATGGCAAACCGCCCCTCGCCGATGCCGCGCCGCACACGATCGGCTGCCACTCTCCAGAGCCCACCGCTCCACTACATGCGTGCGCGAACGGACCGGCCGGAGATAGCCATCGGCGTTGCACTTAACAGTTGATCGGCGCGACCTGGCACCCGAAAGCCGAGACGGTGAACAACGCTTAGCGCGACGCGCGACGTTGGCGGTTAGACCAACTCTTGCTGCCGTCGCGACCTCACGCGATCAGGTGTCAAGAGCGCCTTGAACATTTCGACGTTCGTCGTGCGAACGGGCCGGAAGCGTCGGCTGTCGAAGGCGGCCTCGACGTAGCCCTCCGCAAACTCGGCGGATGCGTTCTCGATCTCCTGGAAGCACAGACCAACAAGCTCATGCACCTTGCGAATGTCGCGGATGAGATAAATTGAGTTGAGGCGAGGGAAGGCGCGGACGCACCTGCGCCACACCGGCTCGTGAGAAAAATTCGTGTCCACACAAACAACGTGTTGGCCGATAGAGAAGTGCATGCACCCTTCCTTTCCGGCCGATGCGTGTGCCCGAAGAGGGTGTTCGCATTGGGGCGCCCGGGACGGTGTGCCGGTCGCAGTATCGACACGATCGCGCGGGATGGTGGTGCTGTCCGCAGCAGGAGTCTCCCATGCGGATGAGCGGCTCGGCGCTTCGGTCCTGCGGTTGACCAGCGCCGGCCGCTGTTGTTTGGACACCGACCGTCGGTGCGACCACAGGTCCAAGAAGCTGGGTATCGAGCGAGGCCAGGGTTCGCAAACACGGGCTCACACAAACATCGGCGAGACCAACATCGGCCGCACCAACATCGGCCGCACAAGCACCGACCACACGAACAGTGATCGGACAAACCGTGGTCACCCAAACAGTGGTTATAACGCGAAGCTCATCGTTGGGCTTGCCCCGCTCGCTGGCGGGCGGCGCTTTGGTCGATCATGGACCGGGATCGGACGTCGAATTGCCGCGCTTTCGCCAGGGCAGCGTCAAGGCCACCAGAACGGCCAAGAGGTTGGCGATACCCGCCACTTTGACCGACATCTCGTAGCCGCCCGTGAGATCGTAGAGATGCCCGGCGAGCACGGGAAGCGAGATTGCCGCAAGGCACCAAGCGATGTAGGTGCGGCCTGCGATCCTGCCATAGTCAGCCTTCGGCCAGTACGACGCCACACCCCCAGCCGTCACGCCGGAGATGAGGCCGTAGCCGACACCGATCAACCCCAAGGTCAAAATTGCCATTTCCGCTGACGGCATCACTGTCAGCGCGATCGCAGCAAAGAGCGCAACGGCCTGCGCGGATGCGGCGACAAACGGCACCGGCAATCGGTCGATAAGCCAACCGCCCGCCAGACGCGCCGCGGCGATGGCCGCCGTAATGCCGGTGGTGGCCAGCAATGAACCCGATTTGCCGGCACCAAAAGCCACAACCATGGCGGCCGCTTGACTGAGAACCATGAGACCTGCAGACGCTGCCAGAAAGAAAATCGTGAAGAGCTTCCAGAACGTGGCTCGCCGACCATCTCTGAGGCCCGCGCCTTGCGGAACCGTTGGCCGGCTGCTCCCTGCCAAGACAACACCCGCGCGCGCGACAAGGAGTGTCGCCGCGGTTCCCATCAACCCGATCGCCACCGCAAGACCGGCAAGTGTTTGGCGGACCCCGACCCAATCGATGCCCAGGCCAAAGGCTGGCGCGGCCAGCATGGCACCAAGGGGAAAAAGGCTCACGAGATAGCCGTTGACCAACCCTGGCCGGGTGCGCGGGCCGGCATTCACACATTGCTGCACGACGACGAAGGCCATGCCGCCGCCGGTGGCAAACAACAATCCATAGCCAACGATCAGCCAGCTCAGCGACGCTGCAACTGCGGCGATGATGACCCCAGCACCGGCCAATGCGGCAGTTAGTGCCACCAGAAGGGGCGCACGGACCCGCCCGAATAGGGGCGGAGCCAAATTCGCGCCGACCGTGAAGAACACCGCCGAAATGCCGAAGACGGAGGCCAGTTCAGAGCGACTGGCATTGAGAACGTGTTCCAGCGGCGCCAAAAGAACGCTGAACGCATACACCGACCCGAGCGGAAGGCTCATGATGGTGGCCGCTGCGAGCGCACAAGCGGGTCGCGCGCGAACAGGAATGTGCTCTGTCGACACCAATTAGCCGCCGTTGATCAAAGCCACGGAGGTCAGGCTCCCCCGCATGTTAACGAGGTCAAGCGGCGAAGACACACAAGTTTTGCTCGAGCGTTTGGGCTTGGTCCACATGCGGGATCGCGGTGACAGCTTGCCCCGCAGCGTGGCACCGAACCTTCCGGTCTTGCGCACTTGCCCTTTGCGATCGCCCAGTGGCGGACCACGTGTGGCTCGTTGACTGGGCCTGTTGACTGGGCCTGTTGACTGGGCCTGATGACTGGGCCTGATGAGCCTGCGAGCCTCGGTGCTCCGCGAGCGCTCCCGTGCTTTGGGCCTTTGGTCGCGCATCTCGCCACCCCCTGTCGGTGGCACTTAGCCAAGCCTCCCATCAGGGCCCCCTCCAATGAGGCCGCTCCAATCACACCCCCGTCCAAGCGGGGCGCTTGCCCAGTTGCCTTGCGATTGCACCCCGTGGCGGTTGAGTTTGCAATCGGCTGCGCCTTAACCGTTCATTAACCACCTTGCGGCAGCCTCGACGGCGCCGTCTGCCAAAGCGCCCCTCGTCCGGCCCGCACGAGCCCATTTCGCGTCGAGGGCCGCACGCCCAGTGCGCGTCCGCTCCCAGCCTTAGCGAAACCCACAGGGTCGATCCCACATGCAACCTGCCGTGCAACTCCTGCAAGCCGGATGGCACGACCTCGTCGGCTGGACGTTGATTGTCGCCGCCATCGCGCTCGCCCTCCACACCCTTGGCCATGGCAGAACACGCGGGCGAGCCGCGCACATCCTGCGCGCCTATCGCCCCGCGGACTGGCGTCAGCGCCACGGCATGCACGGGCGCATCCGACCGATGAAGGGGGACCACCGCCAGTGGCAGATACTGGAGACCATTGCCGAGCGTGGCTTCGCGCAGGCCGAGACGGCTGCGGACCTGCACGCCCGCGCCGCGCAGGAGCTCGAGGCGATCGATGATGCGTTGACCGGCCTCTTGGCGCTCTACGCTCGCGCGAGCGCGCGTCCTTCACAGCAGCCTGCTGGCGTGCCGCTCCCCGCACCTGCTCCGGCGCCGCTCGCGGCCTAGCGCGCACGAGCGCGATTGAATTGACCGCTGCGAAGCCCTAGTTCGCCCCGCAGTGCGCGGGTATTGCGCAGGCAGGAAGAAATCAACCAAAGAAGTCGAGGAGGGCATCAAGAACCGCATCGGGCCTCTCCGCCAACAGCATGTGACCGCAGTCTTGGATGACGACCGACCTCGCCGCGGGAATGCGGTCGGCCAATTCCCGTCCGGCCTTGGCGGGCGTCATGACGTCGTTGGCGGCACTGACGACGAGGGCCGGGCAGCGTACCGTGCGCGCGGCCTCGGGTCCGGACCTCCAGGCGCTGCACGCCTCCAGGTCGGCGTGGAGGACGCCGGGACGGTTGCGTGCAAAGAGCGCCAGCGTGCCACCGGTCATCCACATGCCGGGCGCTGGGTTTCCGCCGAGCTTGGCCGCCGCCGCATGGGCCCAAGCGGTCATCATCAGATAAGCGCGCTCGGGCTCCTCTTTGGCGGCGCTCAGCAGATCGCGATGCACAGGCACGGCCGCCGCGGTGCCGATGAGAGCGATGCGCGTCACGCGATCAGGCATCGCCGCCGCAACTTCGAGTGCAATGGCGGCGCCCATGGAGTGGCCCACGAAGGCCGCCGCCTTCACGTCGACCGCATCGAGCACCGCGCCGAGCCAGCGCGCCATGTCGAGGATCGAGCGGAGCGGCGGCCCATCGGAGCGGCCGTGACCCGGAAGGTCGACGGCGAGCACCGAACGGCCGTGCCAGGCGAAGGAGCGAGCCGGCAGCTGCCACACGCTATGATCGCAGCCCGCCCCATGGACGAACACGACCACCGGCTTGCCGCTCTCAAACGCGCGCCCACCCGTTGCCACATGCACCGTCCGGCCTTGCACCCTCAGCTCCATGACGATCAGGCCTTCTGGGAGGCGGCGAGCGCCTGGGCGAGGTCGTCGGTGAGATCGGTGGGGTCCTCGAGCCCAATCGAGAGGCGCACGAGCTCCTCCCCGATGCCCGCCTTGGCGAGGTCTTCAAGGCTCATCTGCTGGTGCGTGGTGCTCGCTGGATGGATCACGAGCGATTTGGCATCGCCAACGTTGGCCAGATGGGAGAACACCTTGAGCCGTTCGATCAGCCTTGCGCCGGCCTTGCGCCCGCCCTTGATTCCGAAGCTCATGATCGCCCCGGCGCCCTTCGGCATTAGTCGCCGCAAAAGCGCGTGGTCGGGATGGCTCTCAAGGCCCGGATACTTCACCCAGGCAACCGCGGCATCCTTCTCCAGAAAGCGCGCTACGGCTTCGGCGTTGGCCACGTGGCGCGCCATCCGCACGGGCAGCGTTTCGATCCCCTGCAACAGATAAAATGCGTTGGCGGGGCTCATGCAGGCCCCGAAGTCGCGCAGGCCCTCGGCACGCGCGCGCGCAATGAAGGCAGCGGGCCCGAACTCCTCGGCGAACGCGATACCATGATAGCCCGCGTACGGCTCCGTCATGGTCGGGAACTTTCCCGACGCGGCCCAATCGAAGCGCCCGCCATCGACCACAATGCCGCCGATCGCCACACCATGGCCGCCAAGGAACTTGGTGGCTGAGTGGATGACAATGTCGCCTCCGTGCTCGATCGGCCGGCACAAATAGGGCGTCGCGAAGGTGGCATCGACCGCCAGCGGCAGGCGATGCCTGTGCGCGGCTTCGGCGACAGCCTTGATGTCGAGCACCTCAAGACCGGGATTGCCGAGAGTCTCGGCGAACACGAGGCGCGTCTTGTCGGTGATGGCCCGCTCGAAGTCGGCGGGTTCGCGCGGATCCACCAGGGTCGTCGTGATGCCAAAGCGCGGCAGAGTGTGCACGAACATGTTGTGCGAGCCACCGTAGATGCGAGCGGACGCCACGATGTGCCCGCCGGCCCCCATCAACGTTGCAATGGCCAGATGCAATGCTGCCTGGCCACTCGCAGTGGCGACGGCTCCCACACCCCCCTCAAGGGCGCTGACGCGCTCCTCGAGCACGGCGACCGTCGGGTTGGAGATGCGCGAGTAGATGTGCCCTACGCGCTCTAGATTAAAGAGCGCCGCCGCGTGCTCGCTGTCGTCGAACACGTAGGACGTGGTCTGGTAGATGGGCACCGCGCGTGCACCCGTGGTCGGATCGGGACGCTGGCCGGCATGGAGGGAGAGCGTGTCGAAGCGCGGCGATTTCAGGGTCATGAGGCACACTCCGCCACAGCGATCAAGCCGTAGGTAGCGGCCGGGATGACCCTGCGCAAGTCACGATCTGCCGCGCTTAGCTGCCGCAGGCGCCGCGCCCAGGCAAGGCTAGGCGCGCCGAAACAAGCGGGACAGAAAGCCCGGTGCGGGTGGCGCCAAGGCGCCGGTCCGTGCAGGCGACATCATCCGGGTTGACGATCGCGCGGGCTCAGGCCAGCGCGTTGGTACTTTCCCGAGAGCGGCAAGGATGCGCTCCGGCGTGAACGGCTGAGCGAACACCTTGGCGCCAAATGGCCGCAAGGCGTCGTTGATGGCGTTCATGACAGCGGCCGGTGCACCGGCGGTGCCGGCCTCGCCCGCACCCTTGGCCCCGAGCAGAGATTCCTTGGTCGGCGTCTCGACGTGGCCTACCTCGATGTCGGGCATCTCGGCCGCCATGGGTACCAGGTAATCCGCCATGGAGCCGACCAAGAGCTGACCCTCGGGCGAGTAGATGCAGTGCTCGTAGAGCGCACCGCCAAGGCCTTGCACGATGCCCCCGCGCACCTGTTCATCGACCAGCAGTGGGTTGATCACGCGACCGCAGTCTTCCACGCACCAGTGCTTGAGGAGGCGCACGATCCCAGTGTCGACATCGACCTCCAGCCAGCAGGCCTGCACGCCGTTGGTGAAAGCGAACGGATACTCCTTGGTGATGAAGTGGCGGGTCTGCATCAATTCGCGCGGCAGGTCCGGCGGCAGCGTATCGCCGCGGAAGTAAACGATGCGAGCAAGCTCGGCGAGTGGCATGCGCGCCAGACCCGATGTGCGCTCAACGATCTGGCCATCGACGATATCGAAAGCGTCGGGTCCCGCCTGGAGCATGGCGCCGGCAATCTTCAACGCGGCGTCCTTCACAGCTAACCCCGCCCTGAGCGCGGCCTCCCCGCCAATACCCGCACCGCGGCACGCCCACGTACCACCACCGTAAGGGGTGATGAGCGTATCGCCCGTGAGGACGCGCACGTCCGCGATGGGGACGCCGACGGCCTCCGCGACGATCTGGCGTAAGATGGCCTCGGTCCCTTGGCCCTGCTCGGTGACGCCGCTGGCAGCCACGACGGAGCCGTCGGGGTCGATGCGCACGCTACAGCCGTCCTGTGCCGAGATGCGCGCACCGCCGACCCCGTACATGAACGGGCTCGGATTGGTCAGCTCAATGAAGCTCGCGATCCCAATGCCGCGGTGAACGCCCTCTTGGCGCAACCGCTCTTGCTCACTGCGCAGTGCCGGGTAGTCCATCATGCTGACCAGCTTGGTGAGGGAGGCCTCGTGGCTCAGTCCCTCGAACTTCATGCCGGCGGGAGAGGTGCGGGGATAACTGCCGTCCTTCATCAGATTGCGGCGACGGAACTCAACGGGATCGAGATCGAGGACCTCGGCAGCCAGATCCACGAGACCCTCCGTGACGGCCGTGGCGATCGGGTGGCCGACGGCCCGATACTGGCAGGTGGGCGTCTTATTCTGGAACACCACGGTGGTCCTGGCACGGAGGTTGGCGAAGTCGTAGGGCCCGCCGACCAGGTTCACCACTTGATTTCCCTCCACCGCACTGGTGCGGGGATAAACCGAATAAGGCCCGATGCCCGTCAGGTCGTCGACATCGATGGCAGTGATGCGACCTGTGGCGTCGACGGCCATACGCGCCCTGATACGATGATCGCGGGCGTGAATGTCGCTCGCGAAGCTCTCAAGCCGGTCGGCGATGAATTTCACCGGCCGGCCCATGAGCTTTGCAATCACGGCGACGGCGACCTCGTCGGGATAGACGTGAACCTTGATGCCATAGCTGCCGCCGACGTCGCCGCAGATGACGCGCACGTCCCCCTCGGAGAGCCGCATATGCTTGGCGAACACACCCTGCATCATGTGCGGAGCTTGTGTGGAGTGGTAGACGGTGAGGCGGCCGGACGCACGGTTGAAATCGGCCAGAATCGAGCGCGGCTCGAGGGTGAGCCCCGTATGCCGGCCGCTGTAGAAGGTCGCTTCTGCAATCTTGTGCGCGTGCGCGAACGCTTCCTCAACCTTGCCCGTCTCATTGACGCGCTCAAAACAGAGATTGTCGCCGAGCTCGGCATGGATCACCGGCGTTGCGGCTAGCAGTGCGCCTTCCATGTCCACCACGGCCGGAAGCGGCTCATAATCAACCCGCACATGGGCAACCGCATCTTCGGCCGCCGCGCGACTCTCTGCCACTACCGCGGCGAGCGCCTCGCCGACCCAGGTTGCGCGCTCCAGCGGCAGAGGATGCTGCGGCGCCGATTTCATGCCTTTGAGGTGCGCAAGCGTGGCGACCCACGGCTCACAATGGGGGCTGAGATCGCCTCCCGTGAAAACGCGCATTACACCCGGCAACGCCATGGCCGCGGTCCCGTCGATCGCGAGCAGCCGGGCGTGCGCATGCGGGCTCCGCACGAACGCTACATGCACCATGCGCGGGAGCACGATGTCGTCGACGTATCGACCCAGCCCTTCAACCAGCGTCTTGGCGTTAGGCCGAGGCAGGGATTTGCCAATGTAGGAGTTGGGCCGGTCGACCGACCCTGGATCGATGATATCGCTCATGGTCCCGACTTGGCGTTGCGGCTGGCGGCAGTGGCTTCGACCGCGTCAATGATGGCGTGATAGCCGGTACACCGGCAGTAGTTGCCGCAGAGGTGCTCGCGGATCTGCGCTCGCGTGGGGCGAGGATTGACGCTTAGCAAATCGGCTGCGGTCAACAGCATGCCCGGCGTACAGTAGCCGCACTGGCAGGCGTTGCGGGCAATGAACGCATCCTGCAGGTCGCGCAACTCGCCCGACTGGGACGCGCCCTCGATGGTCTCCACATCGGCACCGTCGAGCGCAACCGCCAACAGGAGGCAACCGCGCACGATGTTCCCATTGACGCGCACCGTGCAGGCCCCGCACATGCCGTGCTCGCAGCCGGTGCGCGTCCCCATCAGCTCCAGGTCAAGGCGCAGGAAGTCGACAAGATGCCGGCGCGCCTCGACGCGGCGCGATACCCGCTCGCCATTGACGGTAAGTGAGATGTCGACGGCGGTGCTCATGCCACGCGTACCACTTCCTTTTGCGAGATCCGCCGCAACACTCGACCCAGGAGAACACGGGCGAGATGGCGCCGCATCTCGGAGCTCGCCTGTTGATCCGCGGGAGGAGAAAGGTCGATGTCGAGCGCCGCCTCAGCCCGCGCGATCGCCTCCCCCGTCAGCGGCTTGCCCGTCAGCACTGCCACGGCGGCACCGGCGGCCACGGGCGCCTCACCAACGCCGAAGAACACGAGCTTGCCATCCACGAACTCAGCGTTCTTGAACTCGGCCTGAGCCGCAACGCCGACCATGGCGTAGTCGCCGGAGCGCCTCGCCAACTCAAGAATAGCCGAGCGCTGTTGCGCCGTGCTCGCAGGGAACTCGATGGCGGTGATCAATTCCTTCTCGCCGAGCGCGGTCGCGTAAAGGCCGGTGAAGAACTGGGCGGCCGGAATGCGCCGCTCCGCGGTGGCGCTGTTGGCAACGATGACGGCATCGAGCGCCACGCAGCAGGCTGGCAGCTCCGCGGCGGGATCGGCGTAGGCCAGCGAACCACCGATGGTCCCCCGATTGCGAATGGCGGGGTGGGCGATGAGCGGCGCGGCTGCAGCCAGCAGGGGCACCTGCTGGCGCACGACTGGGTGGGCCCCGAGTTCGGCATGTGTGGTGAGCGCGCCGACCCGAATCATCCCGCCACCGGCCGAGATGCCGGTGAGCTCAGGCACACGCGAGATGTCGATAAGGGTGGAGGGCGACGATAGACGAAAAGCCAAACTCGCAAGCAGGGATTGCCCCCCCGCCAACAGTCGGGTCTCCGCACCGGTCGCGTCCCACTTGACAAAGATGTCGGCCAGCGATGCCGCCCGAAGATAGGAAAAGGGCGGCGCTTTCATCCCTGCCTTGCCCTATCCGGCTTTGACGGCCACCAATCGTACACACGCTGCAAGTTGCCGCCCATGAGCGCGGCGCGTTCGCTGGCCGAGAGCCGCTCGGTGCGGCGGAACGCTTGCACACCTTGCTCATAGGTCAACAAGGCGACTGCGCGCGTCCAATCGGTTCCCCACATGCAGCGATCCAAACCGAAGGCCTCGAACATGCGGCCAAGCGGCGCCCAGATGTCGTCATAGGGGAATGGTTCCCGCGACAGCGTGCACGCCCCCGAGATCTTGATCGCAACGTTGTCGTGGGCGGCAAGCTTCAGAACCTGAGGCAGATCGGCAAACGGCTCCGCGGGCGGCGGTGGCTCAAACGGCTGCTGGAGGCCCAAATGGTCGATGACCAGCATGGTGTTGGGGTTGCGCGCGGCCATCCGATCCACCTGCTCCAGGCGTCCCCAGCACAGCAGGTTGACCGGCAGGGAATGCTTGGCGGCTGCGGCCAGGACGCGGTTGATGCCGGGATCGGCCGGATCGGACGACACGCCTCGCGTCATCATGATACGCACAGCCACAGCGCCGTCTGTCGCAGCCCACGCCGCGACCCTGTCGGCCACCGCGGGATCGGCGGGATCCACCGGCTTGATCAATGCAAAGCGGCCCGGATGCGCAGCATGTACATCAATGGCGTAGCTGGCATCGTAGCGGTACATCGTGAACGGGGACACCAAGAGCGCGCCATCAACGCCGACGGCGTCCATCGCCCGCACCATCTCATCGCCGGTGACCTCCGGGGGACCGTGCAGAACCGCGGCCCAAGGCCGCCCGGGGTGGTCGCGTTCATAAGCGTGCACCTGAGAATCGAGGATCAGCATGACGTGGAGCCTCCAGAACACATGTCGCGCGCAAGCACCAGGCGCCTCGCGCCGTCTCCTCCAAGCGCCTTTCAATCGAACGTCGGGCCCATGCGCCTTGAGGCAGCGGCACGCCTCATTGCCCCACCCACAATCTCCCCCGAAACGAAACCGTGACGCCCGTTCCGCCCCGCACCGCTGGCGGAAGGAAAATAGCTGCAACGCATGACGGCACTCGCAGGCACCCCGCTCGCATGGCCTTTATAGACGCTTTGGCTCCCGTCGCCAGCCATCCTCCGCTGGCGCAAGCGTCCGATGCATGCCATTCCCCGCGCGAAGCTCTCGGGCGCACCGATCGTGATGGGGGCGGCACGGGGAGGTCTGTGACCCGCGTTAAAACGCTGCGGATTGGCCACTGGACGCGCCCCTGTAGCCGCCCGATATTCGGGGAAGGAGGCTTGCCGTTGAACGACCGCAGGGACGAGGAACAAAACAGGCTTTCCGCTCGCGCGGCGCGCTATGTGCGGGTGGGCACCAATGTGGGTGCCGTGGCGGCCAGGGTCGCGAGCCAACGCCTGTTTGGCCTCGACACCGACGATGCCAAGAACGCCGCCGCCCTGGCGGCGGCGCTGGGTGGGCTCAAGGGGCCGATCATGAAGGTGGCGCAACTCATGGCCACCATTCCCGAGGCGCTACCGGCCGAATACGCGAACGCGCTGGCGCAGCTGCAATCGCAGGCCCCGCCGATGGGCCCGGCATTCGTGCGCCGGCGCATGACGGCCGAACTCGGCTCCGAGTGGGCCAGCCGCTTCGGCAGTTTCGAGCCCCAACCTGCCGCCTCCGCCTCGCTGGGACAGGTGCACCGAGCGCGCGCACCGGACGGAACCCCGCTCGCCGCCAAGCTGCAGTACCCGGATATGCAGTCGGCCGTCGAAGCGGATCTCACTCAGCTCAAGATGGTGTTTGCGTTGCATGCGCGTATGAACCCGGCGGTGGAGACCGGCGAGATCCTAAAGGAGATCGCAGCGCGGTTGCGCGAAGAGCTCGATTACGAGCTCGAGGCTCGCCACACGGCTCTTTACGGGGCGATTTTTGCCGACGAGCCCACCATTCGCGTTCCCAGGGTCCTGCCCGAGCTGTCGACCAAGCGCCTGCTGACCATGACCTGGCTCGAAGGCCGGCGGCTGATGGACTACAAGGACGCGCCCCTCGCACATCGCAATACCATCGCGCGCGCCATGTTCCGCGCCTGGTGGTATCCCTTCTCCCACTACGGCGTGATCCACGGCGACCCGCACCTCGGCAACTACACGATTTTCGAAGTCGACGAGGAAGTCGGCATCGGCGCGGGCGACCGAGGGCGGAGCCTCGGGGTGCCGGCAGGCATCAACCTGCTCGATTACGGCTGCATCCGTACCTTCCCCACCCCCTTCGTGCAGGGGGTAATCGACCTCTATCAAGGCCTGCTCAAGGGCAAGCGCGACCTCGTCGTGCACGCCTACGAAACCTGGGGGTTCCGGGGCCTCTCGACAGAGCTCATCGATACCTTGAACATATGGGCGCGGTTCATCTACGGCCCTCTGCTCGACGACCGCGAGCGTGAAATCGCCGACGGGACCACGCCCGGCCAATAC
This sequence comes from Hyphomicrobiaceae bacterium, assembly GCA_024281145.1. Taxonomy (GTDB): domain Bacteria; phylum Pseudomonadota; class Alphaproteobacteria; order Rhizobiales; family Hyphomicrobiaceae; genus AWTP1-13. The sequence continues at coordinate 12,390 of JAMXLN010000313.1, forward strand.
GGCCGCAAAGAGGCCTTTACCGTGCATAAGGCGCTGAAAGAAAAGGGACCCGTCAAGGTGCCGCGCGAGTTCGTGTTCATGGACCGCGCCGCCATCGGTCTGGGCGGCGTGTTCTTGCATCTGCGTGCCCGGCTCAACTGGCACGACATGTTCAACGCAACGATCCACGGCTTCGTGCTGGACGACGTCGACGCAAGGCAGAAGGCCGCGTTCGCGGCGGCCGGCGTGCCGCTACCGGTGGTACATTGAGGCCATGGCGAAAGAGGGCAAGATCAGGGTCGGCATCGGCGGATGGACGTTTGAGCCTTGGCGGGGCACCTTCTATCCCAAGGGGCTCGCCCATGCGCGCGAGCTCGAATACGCCAGCGCGCACCTCACCACCATCGAAATCAACGGCACCTTCTATCGCACCCAGACGGCCTCGACCTTCGCCAAGTGGGCCAAGGAGACCCCGGACGGCTTCGTATTCTCCGTGAAGGGGCCACGCTATGCCGTCAATCGGCGGGTGCTCGCAGAAGCCGGTGATCCCATCACATGGTTCTTCGATTCCGGCGTGACGGAGCTCGGCGACAAGCTCGGACCCATCCTGTGGCAGTTTGCGCCGACCAAAAAATTCGACGCCGCCGATTTCGGCAAATTCCTCGAGCTGCTGCCCCGCCAGCTCGATGGCCGCAAACTGCGCCACGCCGTGGAGGTGCGCCACAGCTCGTTTTGCGTGCCCCAGTTCGTCGCCCTCTTGCGCCAATTCAACACGCCGGTCGTCTTTGCCGACCATCACACCTATCCCGCCATCGCCGATCCCATCGGCGATTTCGTCTACGCGCGGTTGCAGAAGGGCGACGACAAAATCGCCACCGCCTATCCATCCCAGGCGCTCGACGCGTGGGCGCAGTGCGCCCGCGGCTGGGCCCGGGGCCTAGTGCCCGATGGCTTGCCGCTCAGCGATCCGGCGTACGCGCCCAAAAAAGCGGCACGTGACGTTTTCGTGTACTTTATCCACGAAGCCAAGGTACGCGCACCAGCTGCCGCCATGGCGCTGATCGAGCGCGTGGACAAATAGCGGGCCGACCAGCCATTTTCGATTTTGGCGCGCGGCAAACTATGCATTGACATATCGGCCGTTCTCCAACGTGATGGTTGTTGCACGGGGTCGAGGCCTGCGCTCGCGTCGGGAAAATGAGGCGACACGCGAGGCGGCGGGGATGATCAGGGAGAGGCAAATCATGCGGTGCTGGCTGCCGACGACGGCGGACAAAGACGGGTCAACGCGCAATAGACGAGCGCGCGAGCATCGGCTTCCCAGGAGGATCACCGGCCTCGGTGCGGTGGCTGCAGCGCTCCTGGGCGCGTGCCAACCCGCGCTCGCCCACAGCGGCTTGGAACACACAGCGGCCTTTGCATCGGGCTCGTTTGCAACGGGCTTCATCCATCCTTGGACGGGCCTCGACCACCTGCTGGCCCTCCTGACGGTCGGGCTGTGGGCAGGCCTCAACGGCGGACGCGCACTATGGGCCTGGCCCGCGGCTTTTGTCGGTGCCATGTTGATGGGCGGCGCCGTGGGCCTCGCCGGCATCAGCGTGCCACTGGCCGAGCCGGGCATCCTCGCCTCGGTCGTCCTGTTGGGGCTCTTGGTGCTGACAGCGGCGCGGCTGCCGCTCGGCCTGGGGGCGGCGCTGATCGTCCTCTTCGCCTTACTCCACGGCCACGCGCACGGCACGGAGTTGCCCGATGGCGCCGCAGCCGGCGCGTACATGGCGGGCTTGGCATTCGCCACCGCGCTCCTGCACGCCATCGGTATCGCCATCGCCTCGGTGAGCCGCAACAGCATCGGCACCCCCCTCGTGCGCGGGGTCGGTGCGGCCGTGGCGGCGGCTGGCGTTGCCTTGGCCGTCATCTAGACCACAGAGGCGCCCATGATCCCCGGAGAGGTCATCACCGCTGCAGGCGATCTCGAGATCAATGCCGGCCGCCCGTCGGTGCGGCTCACCGTGGCCAACAGCGGTGATCGACCGATCCAGGTGGGGTCACACTATCACTTCGCCGAGACCAACGCGGCTTTGCGGTTCGACCGAGCCGCGGCGCACGGTCACCGGCTCGATATCGCAGCCGGCACCGCCGTGCGCTTCGAACCGGGCCAGACGCGCGAAGTCTCGCTCGTGCCGTTCGCCGGCAAACGCGAGGTGTGGGGCTTCCGCCAGCAGGTGATGGGGAAGCTGTAAGGTCAGGGGTGGCGGGCGAAGCGTCAGATCACTCAAGGGCGCATGGTTCAAGGGCGCATGGTTCAAGTGCGCGTGCCTCAAGACTTTTATTGAGACCAAGTATTGAGAGGAAGGGAAACCAAGCAGCATGCCCGCTCGAATTTCTCGTTCCGCCTATGCCGATATGTTCGGTCCCACCAGAGGCGACAAGGTGCGGCTCGCCGATACGGACCTCGTGGTGGAGGTGGAGAAGGACTTCACCGTTTACGGTGAGGAGGTAAAATTCGGTGGCGGCAAGGTGATCCGCGATGGCATGGGTCAGGGGCAGGCCGCGCGCGTGGACGGCGCCGTCGACACCGTCATCACCAACGCTCTCCTCATCGACCACACCGGCATCATCAAGGCCGACGTGGGACTTCGCGATGGCCGCATCGCCGGCATCGGCAAGGCCGGCAATCCTGACGTGCAGCCAGGGGTAGACATTGTCATCGGTCCCGGTACCGAGGCGATTGCCGGCGAAGGCAAAATCCTCACCGCCGGCGGGATCGACAGCCACATTCATTTCATCTGCCCGCAGCAGATCGAGGAAGCCTTGAACTCGGGCATCACCATGATGATCGGTGGCGGCACCGGTCCCGCCACGGGTACTGCGGCCACCACCTGCACGCCCGGACCCTGGCACCTCGCCCGCATGATCGAGGCAGCGGATGCATTCCCCATGAACCTGGCATTCGCGGGCAAGGGCAACGCCTCTACCCCCAAGGCCCTGGTGGAGATGATTTTGGGCGGTGCCTCCTGCCTCAAGTTGCACGAGGACTGGGGCACGACACCCGCTGCGATCGATTGCGCGCTCTCGGTCGCCGACGATCATGATGTGCAGGTGATGATCCATACCGACACCCTCAACGAATCGGGTTTCGTGGAGGACACCATCGCCGCCTTCAAGGGTCGTACCATCCACGCTTTCCACACCGAGGGTGCCGGCGGCGGACACGCCCCCGACATCATCAAGGTAGCGGGGCTCAGCAACGTGCTGCCCTCCTCTACCAACCCGACACGCCCCTTCACCGTGAACACGCTGGAGGAGCACCTCGACATGCTGATGGTGTGTCACCACCTCGACGCCAACATTCCCGAGGACATCGCTTTCGCGGAAAGCCGAATCCGGCGCGAGACCATTGCCGCGGAAGACATCCTGCATGACCTCGGCGCGCTTTCCATGCTTTCCTCCGACAGCCAGGCCATGGGTCGGGTTGGCGAGGTGATCATTCGCACCTGGCAGACGGCACACAAGATGAAGATGCAGCGCGGCAGCCTCAAAGAGGACGCCCCGGGCAACGACAATTTCCGGATCAAGCGCTACATCGCCAAGTACACGATCAACCCGGCCATCGCCCAGGGTGTGGCGCACGAGCTGGGCTCGCTGGAGGTCGGCAAACGCGCCGATCTCGTGCTGTGGAATCCCGCCTTCTTCGGCGTGAAGCCGGACCTCGTGTTGCTGGGTGGCAGCATCGCCGCGGCGCCCATGGGCGATCCCAATGCCTCGATCCCCACACCGCAGCCGGTGCACTACCGGCCGATGTTCGGCGCCTTTGGGCGCGCGCTCGCCACGTCTTCGGTCACGTTCGTCAGCCAAGCAGCCCTCAATGCCTTCCTGCCGCAGCGACTTGGCGTGCAAAAGCGGGTGCTGGCCGTAAGGAATACGCGCAGCAGCATTTCGAAGGTATCGATGGTCCTCAACGATGCGACCCCCAACATCGAGGTCGATCCCGAGACCTACGAGGTGCGCGCCAACGGCGAACTGCTGAGCTGCGAGCCCGCCAAGTCGCTGCCCCTGACGCAGCGCTACTTCCTGTTCTGACGGCTCCGGCTGTTCCGACGGCTGCTCTGCCCTGGCCTGCTCAGGCCTGCTCTGGCCTGCTCTGGCCTGCTCTGGCCTGCTCTGGCCTGCTGAGGCCTGCATTGGCCTGCCCTGGCCTGCCCTGGCCCGCCCTGGGACCCCGGTCTTGCCGAACGCCGTGAAAATGCGCTTCCCTGGCCAGCAGCGATCAATGCAACTGAGGTACACCCGTGTACACACCCTTCGATCTGACCGGCAAAGTGGCTCTGGTCACCGGCGGCAACAGCGGCATCGGCCTCGGCATGGCGCGTGCGATGGCGCAGGCGGGAGCGGATGTGGCCATCTGGGGCACGAACGCAGCAAAGAATGCCGCGGCCAAACTCGAGCTCGATGCCACCGGGCGCAGCGTGCTGGCACTCGAATGCGACGTCTCCAACGAGCAAGCCGTGGAGGCTGCCTTCGCAGAGACGATCGCCAAGCTCGGGCGCGTGGACGGCTGCTTTGCCAATGCCGGCGTGAGCGGGCGCGGCACCGCTTCCTTCCTGGAGATGAGCGGGGACGAATGGCGGCGGGTGCTGAAGGTCAACCTGGATGGCGTGTTTTACACGTTCCGTACCGCAGCCCGACACATGGTCCAACGCGGAGGCGGCGGTGCGCTTGTGGGCACCGCGTCGCTGGCTGCCATCGAGGGCGCGGCGCGCAGCGAGCACTACGCGGCCAGCAAAGGTGGCCTCATCTCGATGATCCGCGCGCTGGCGGTGGAGTTCGCGCGCCACCGCATCCGCGCCAATGCCATCCTGCCGGGCTGGATCGAGACCGACATGACGGCCAACGCCATCGCCAATGCAAAGTTCGCCAATAACGTGCTGCCACGCATCCCGATGCGCCGCTGGGGCACAGGCGAGGACTTCGGCGGCATTGCCGTCTACTTGATGAGTTCGGCGTCGGCCTATCACACGGGCGATACGTTCCTCATCGACGGCGGCTATGCCCTCTATTGAGCCCGAGTGAGGAAGGCGCCGAGCCTCATGTCGTTGTGGCTGCCGCTGCCCCATCCCAAGCGTCATCGGTCCGACGCGAGAGCTTATGTTTCATGATGCGTTGGCTTGGCGTTCGCTCGAATTCTTCGACCATGGCTATGTAGCGCGGCCTCTGGTGGCGCGCGAGCCTCAATGAGAGCCATTCCGAGAGCTCGGGCGCGGCCAGACGGGCATCCCGTTTCAGCGCCACGAATAGCTTGATCTCCGCCTCCCCGATCTCCGCCGCCACCCCAATCATGGCGCAGTCCTCGATCGAGGGATGCGTGCGCGCCACCTCCTCGAGCTCCGCCGCCGTCACGTTCTCGCCGCGCACGCGTACGCTGTCGCCCATCCGACCGTGAAAATACATGTTGCCAG